>JAEUQX010000399.1 GCA_016788625.1 Anaerolineae bacterium | reverse complement strand
CGCGCCGTTCGTGCTGGTGCATGGGCAGGGCGCGACGGTGTTCGACAGCGAAGGCCGTCATTATGACGACTGGGTGGCGGGCATCGCCGTGAACGCGCTGGGCTACGGCGACGCCGGGCTGGAGGACGCCATCCACAAGGGCGCGAGCGGGCTGATACACACCAGCAACCTGTACTACACCGCCCCACAGATCGAACTGGCGAAGCTGCTGGTCGAAAAGTCGTTCGCCGACCGCGTGTTCTTCTCCAATTCGGGCGCAGAAGCCAACGAAGGCGCGATCAAGTTCGCCCGCAAGGTGGCCTACGAAAAGGGGCTGAACGACAAGACAGGCGTCGTCTGCTTCAGCAACGCCTTTCATGGGCGCACGCTGGCCTCTCTATCGCTGACGCCGAAGGAGAAGTATCAGAAGCCGTTCCATCCGTTGATGGCGAACGTCACGGTGGCTGAGTACAACAACCTGGAGAGCGCCCGCGCCGCGATCAACGCCAACACCGCCGCCGTGATCATCGAGCCGATTCAGGGCGAAGGCGGCATCCACATGGCGACACCGGAGTTTCTGCGTGGGCTGCGCGCGCTGTGCGATGAGTTCGGCGCGGTACTGATCTTCGACGAAGTGCAGTGCGGCGTGGGGCGCACGGGCAAACTGTGGGCGCACGAACACAGCGGCGTCACCCCGGACATCATGACGCTCGCCAAACCGCTGGCGGGTGGGCTGCCCATTGGCGCGATCCTGATGACCGAAGCGGTCGCCAGCGCGATGCACGCCGGGGAACACGGCTCGACCTTCGCGGGCGGGCCGCTGGTGACGAGCGTCGGCAAGTACGTGCTGGAACGCATCAGCCAACCGGAGTTCCTGGCGCACGTGAACGAAGTAGGCACATATTTGCAGGAACGCCTGGCGGAAATCAACAGCCCGCTCATCAAAGAAGTGCGCGGCGTCGGTCTGATGGTGGCGCTCGAACTGACGGTAGAGGTCGGCGCGCTGGTCGATGCGGGCTACGAGCATGGCCTGCTGCTGGTCAACGCCGGGACGAACGTCATCCGCCTGGTGCCGCCGCTGGTGGTGGATAAACCCCAGGTTGACCGCCTGGTTGACAAACTGACGACGATGCTGGCGCAGCAGGCAGGGGCGAAGTGATGGTTGAGGTTAAGTCAACGATTGAACATGTGGATGGCTTCCGCGTGGCAGGGGTTCACTGCGGGCTAAAGAAGAACGGCAAGCTCGATTTCGCGCTGATCGTCAGCGATGTGCCGTGTACAGCGGCGGGGGTCTTCACCACCAACACGGTGAAAGCCGCCCCTGTGCTGTTCGACATGGAGCGGCTGAAGGAGCACAATGCCCATATTCGCGCCGTGGCGATTAACAGCGGCTGCGCCAACGCCTGCACCGGGCAGCAGGGCATGTATAAGGCCTGGCAGACGGCGCGCTGGGTGGCCGAGAAGCTGAATTGCAGCGAGAACGAGGTGCTGCTCATGTCAACGGGCGTGATCGGCGCGCAGTTGAACATGTACGCCATGCGCCAGGGCATCGACATCGCGATGCCGTTCCTCGGTCACGAGTGGCTGACGGCAGCGCGGGCCATCATGACCACCGACACACGCCCCAAGCTCGGTTCGGTGCAGGTGACGCGCGAAGATGGCTCGCGCTACGTGATCGCGGGCATGTGCAAGGGCGCGGGCATGATCGCGCCGGATATGGCGACGATGCTCAGCGCAATCATCACCGACGCGGGCATCAGCGTGCAGTTGGCGCAGCGCGCCCTGGCGGCGGCGGCAGACCAGAGCTTCAACCGTATCGTCGTGGACGGCGACATGAGCACCAATGACACCGTGCTGCTGCTGGCGAACGGCGAGAGCGGCGCACAGATCGAGACGGCGGCGGACTTCGCGGAGTTCGTCGAGGCGTTGGGAGCGCTGTGCCGCAAGCTGGCGCAGGAGATCGTGCGCGACGGCGAAGGCGCGACCAAGTTCATCACGATCAGCGTGCAGGGCGCACCGGACGACGCCAGTGCCCGGCAGATCGCCAACGCGATTGCCACCTCACCGCTGGTCAAGACGGCGTTTTATGGCAACGACGCCAACTGGGGGCGCATCATCGCGGCGGCGGGGCGTTCCGGCGTCGCGGTCAAGCCGGATCTGATGCAGCTCTGGATTGCGCCAGGTGAGGCCAATGACGAGAAAGGTATCTCGCTGCAACTGTTCGCGGGCGGTATCCCGGTTGAATACAGCGAAGATGTCGCCACGAATATCATCAAGGAGAAGTCAGTCAGCATCGTGCTGGACTGTGGCATTGGCAGCGGGGCAGCGGTCGTGTGGACATGCGACCTGAGCCACGACTACGTAGACATCAACGGCAGCTATCGGTCGTA
>JAEUQX010000353.1 GCA_016788625.1 Anaerolineae bacterium | reverse complement strand
GAACTGGAGATGGTCTTCCCGCCGTACATGCCCTTCTGTGTCCGTGCCCCATTTGCCTATGGCCATATTGCGTTCCGCGTCATAGCGATACAGGCCGATGCGGTCAAATCCAAGGCGCTGGATGCCCAGTTCTACGGCGCGACGGTATAATTCATCCAGCGACTCGAGCGTGGTCAATTCCACACTGATCTCGTAGAGGGTCTGTAGGTACGACTGCATTTGTAGGCTCTGCTGGCGGTTTTCCTCCAGAGCGAGTTCCGCCTGCTTACGTTCAGTGATGTCTTCGTAGGTGCCCAGGACACCGATGACCTCGCCCGCCAGGTTACGCAGCGGCACTTTGCTCGTCCGCAGCCAGAGTTTTTTGCCGCTCGGAGTTGTCAGGGGTTCTTCGTAATTGAGTCGTTCCTGTAGCGACTGTATCACGTGGATATCATCCGCCCGATACAGTTCCGATTCAATCGGATACAGCTTGTCGTCGGTCAGACCAATCATTTCCGCCGGGCTGCTTTTTCCTGCATCCTGCGCAAAGAGCTGATTGCAGCCCAAATACACTGAGTCGCGATCTTTCCAGAACAGACGAATCGGTATCGTGTTCAGGACGATCTGAAGCATCTGTTCGCTCTGGAGCAGCGCTTCTTCTACGGCTTTTCGTTCAGTAATGTCCTGCACAGTGCCGAAGATCTTGACGATTTTACCTGCGTTGTCGTGTACCGGACGCCCCGTAGCGAAGACCTGTTTTGTCGAGCCATCGGACAAACGAATCCCGTGCTCCAATTGGTACGGTGTACCGTTGATGATTGTCTTTTCGACGGCGCTCATCACATCATTGACGACTGATGGCTCCAGCAGGCTCTGATAGTGTTCCAGCGTGATTTGCGTCCCAACAGGCAGCCCAAAGATGCGATAGACTTCATCGGACCAGACAACGTCGTGGGTCACTAAATCAAAGGTGAAACTGCCCAGGTGGGCGATTTGCTGCGCTTCTTTCAGGCTCTCTTCGCTTTCGCGCAGCGCCTGCTCGGCCTGCTTGCGTTCACTGATGTCGCGCAGCACGCCGAGCGCGTAGGTCTTCTCGCCGAGGGGGTAGGCCACGCCGATGATTTCGACATCAAACACGCTGCCATCACGGCGAATATTACGTCCTTCGGCATGAAATGACTGCTTGGAGCGTATCGCGTCGTTGTACTGATGATACTCAAGGGCATCCGCCGGAACGATGAATGCTTCGGGCGAAAGTTTCAGAAATTCTTCGCGGGTGTAACCATGCATCTTGTGCCCGGCAGGATTGACATCAATCAGCTTGCCCGTTTCGGGGTCACTGATGATCAGCCCATCCGTGATGGTTTCGAAGATGCTGCGGTACTGTGCTTCCTTCTGACGCAGCGCCGCTTCGCTTTTATGGGCAGATTGCAGCGCGTTTTCCAGGCTGCCCACCATCGTATAGAGCATTCCACCCAATAGAGTCAGGTTGATGACAGTCGGAATGTGATCGAAGGCAGGCGTGCTGATGATGAGCGTCGGAATAAAACTATAGGCATTGAACTGCAAGCCCAGCACGGCCAGTATGGATGCGCCCGTGAGCCAGAGTCCGGTACGTTTGCCAACCAGCAAACTACCCAACATGATCATGGTCGGGAAGCCATTGACCCCCAGACCATTGCTGTGATCGGATGCGACCACAACCAGAAAATTGATGATCCAGGCTACGAAGACGAAAACACTGGCCGCAGTATTGATGTATCCACGTCGAACGGCATACAGACAGGCAGCCGATAGGATGATCGCTGGCATGAGCAGCGTACTCAACAGCGAGACTTCCGGCACAAAAATCCATAAACCAATGATGAACAGGATGAGTATTGCAATGAAGGCGATCAGTATACCCGTCAACAATCTTGCGCGACGGGTACGGTCCTGGGCATCCTGTAGGACGGGCAGCCTGGTGCGGTTAATGAGCAGTCGAAACCAGTTCATAGAGGTTAGCCACTGACAAACTTCATAGAATACCTGACTCACTGAGCATATCATAGGAATCACGAAAGTCACATAAACGATAGGTCGCTCACAATCAGACGCATTCAACGGTTTGCAGATGCAGGCAAAACGGGAATTCTGGGTTTTAATAGAGTACGGAGAACAACAGCACAAACACGGATCAGCATCACAGGGGATGAACGAATATGCGCATTCTGATTATGGCAGATATGGAAGGCGTCAGCGGCATCATCAAGTGGGATCAGGTGACGGGCGGCGCGCCGATGTACGAAGAAGGGCGCAGACTCTACACCGAAGAGATCAACGCGGCAGTGCGCGGCGCGCGGGCAGCAGGCGCGACCGAGATCGTCGCCGTAGATTGTCATGGCGCGGGCGGCGACTGGACGTTCAATTCGTTTGTGCCGGAACTGCTGCACCCGGACTGCGAGTGGGTAGCAGGGCAGGCCTGGTCGCGCTATACCGAACTGCTCGAACAAGGCTGTGACGCGGCGCTGTTCGTCGGGATGCACGCGCGCAATAACACGCCGGACGGGGTGCTGTGCCACACCATCTCGACCGTGAAGTGGCACAACCTGTGGTTCAACGACGATCTGGTGGGCGAGAGCGGCATCAACGCGGCGTTGTGCGGGCACTACGGCTGCCCGGTGGCGCTGGTGACGGGTGATGTCGCCGTATGCCGCGAGGTGCGCGAGATTCTGGGCGAGGGTGTGACGACGGTCGCGGTCAAACGCGGGCTGACACGCTTTTCTGCCCGGCAGATCCCGCCCGTGCGCGCGCGGCAGATGATCGAGGATGGCGCATACCGGGCGCTGAAGAACCTGAGCGCGGTCAAGCCTTATGTGCCCGCTCGCCCTACCAGCATCACGGTCGAGATTTCTAACGTCGATAAAGTCGTCGACTTCATGGGACGCCCCGGCGTCGAGATCGTCTCGCCGCTCAAGGTGGTCAGCCGCGCCGAAACCTGGATGCAGGCCTGGGATCAGATCTGGCACTGGTGATCCGATGCAGCTTTTCATCGCCCACACCCGCGCCGAAACCGCATTCGTCAACCGCCTGAGCACCGCGCTGACACAGGCCGGGCACACGCTGGCTGCCTGGGACGAACTGCCCGACAGTCCGGCGTGGTGGACGCAGATCAGCGCCAGCATCGATGCGGCGGACACGCTGCTGCTGGTGATCACGCCTGCCGCGTTGGACTCGCCCATCGTGCAGGGGCAGACGCGCCACGCACGAAGCCGCAACAAACGCATCGTGGCACTGTGGTTCGCGGGCGATGATGGGCAGCAGACCGATGCCCTGATAGACTTCCGCACCGAGGACAACTTCGACGCTGCATTTGCGACCCTGCTGCAAACTTTAGAAGCCGACGCCGCGTATGTGCAGCAGCATACGCGCCTGCTGCTGCGCGCCGAGCAGCCAGATGTGCCGCTGGATATGGCTGAACTGCTCGCCGCCGAGAACTGGCTGGCACAGAGCGGCAGCAAGCAGCCCCGGCCAACCGAAGCGCAGATGCGCTACATCCACGCCAGCCGACGCGCGTCCGCCGAACGCCGCCGCACAACGCTGCGCTGGCTGTTGGCCGCAGTGGTGCTGCTGATCGGCCTCGTTTCGCTGGTGACGCTGCTCGCCCTGCGCGCGGAACGCCGCCATAACGCTGCCGCGGAACGCGCGGCGACGGCAGAGTCCGCGCTGGCGACGGCCTATCTCGTGCAGACACAGGTCGGCGGCAGCGGCCAGCTTGCCCGCGCCCGACAGTTAGCGGCACAAAGCCGCCTGTTGGTGGATCGCGAGTACGATCTGGCGCTGCTGCTGGCGGTGCAGGCGGGGCGACTGGCACAGCGCGCCGGGGTGCTGCTGCCGGAGATTCAAGGCAGCCTGCTTTATGCGCTGCAAGCTGGCCCGCCCATCAGCCGATACCTGGACGCCCACGCCCCGGTGACGGCGCTGGCACTGAGCGCGGACGGCAGCCGCCTGGCCGTCGCGAGCGAGGACGGCCTGCTGCGCCTGTGGGATACGGCCAGCGGGGATACGCTCATGCCCCCCCTGGCGAGCGGGCTGCGGCGCGTGGAACTGCTGAGCTTCAGCAGTGATGCCGCGCGTGTCGTACTTGCTGGTGACGGGCAGATCGCGTTATGGGACGCCGCCGCGCAGACTGTCACGCCGCTGCCCTTCACTGCCGACCCGTTCGCCATCAATGCGCTGAGCTTCGCATTTGATGACAGCGCACTGGCATTGGGCGGGGCGGGTGGGCTGCTGCTGATTGATGCCTTCAGCGGCGAAGTGATCAAGTCGCCTTTCCCGGAGACGGGCGCAGTGGCGCGCATGGCCTTCAGCCCGGATGGGACGCGGCTGCTGACGGCGCGACCCGAAGGAACGGTACTGCTGTGGTCGCAGAATGCCGGGGTTGGCACTGTGCTGGACAGCGGGGCTGCCCCCAAGCTGGCGCTGAGCTTCTCGGCGGATAGCAGCCTGCTGCTGGCAGTGGATGCAGTGGGCACACTGTATAGCTGGGATACAGAAGCACTCACTCCGCCCGCGTCGGAAACACTGAGCGAGGGGCCATTGACTTGGGCGCAGTTCAGTCCGAATGGGGCGCGCGTGATAGCACAGACGGCGGACGGGAAACTGCTGGCGATGCTGCTCGACGCAGGCACAGTATCGATTGAACGCATCCAGTCGTTTGATGTGGGATACGCCGTTTCAGCGGCTGGCAGTGCGCGGTCGTCCTTCGCGCTGGCGGGTGATGGTGGCCGGATAACCTTGTGGGATGGCGAGCGCGAGATTGGTCTATCGAGCCAGCAAACGCGCGTCTCCGGCAGCATTGCGGCGCTGTCCGTCAGCGCGGACGGGGCACACATCGGCCTGCTAAGCTGTGAGGAGTCCTGTCAGGTGGTGATACGCGATACACAGGCATTGGGCGATGACGCGGGCAGCTTCGCCGCTCACGGCGACAATCCGGCATTTCCCCACCTGCTGATCACGCCGAATCAGGCTGTGGTGCTGGCGCGCTGCGCTGAATCCGATGAGGTAGGCGTGTGCCGCCTCTCTGAGATTCAGGTCTACGACCAAGCGGGCGAGGAGTTGACGCGCGTCAGCGCCCCTGGCACTGTGAGCGTGCTGGCTGTATCTGCTGATGGGTCGCGCATCGCGGCGGCGAACTGCCCATCACCCACTGCCGATGCACTGTCCTGCCCGGCGAGCGAAGTACGCGTGTGGGATGCGCTGAGCGGTGAGCAGTTGAGCATCGCGCTGCACGACACGGCCAACACGGTGCTGGAGCTGGCCTTCTGCGATGCGGGCCTATGTGCCCCATCTGACGAAGCCACAGCCCCTGCGCTGCTGGCTGCTGACGCGGCAGGCACGGTCACGCGCTGGTCGCTTTCCGGCGAACGTCTCACGCCCTGGCAGTTGGGCATTGACCCACAGCGACTGACACGGCTGAGCTTCAGCCTGGATGGGGCACGACTGGCAGCGGCGGAATGTGTCGATGTGCGCTGCGATACCAGTCGCATTCGCATTTGGGATATGCGCAATGGCAGCCTGATCACGACGCTGGACGGCCTGACACAGCGGGTGTGGTCGTTAGCCTTCAACACGGACGCATCATGGCTGGCAGTCGGAGACGACTCCGGCAGGGTGCAGGTGTGGGATGCGAACAGCGGCGCGGCGCTCGGCGGGCCGTTGGTGGCAGGGAACGGCGTGGTCAGCGCGCTGGTCTTCGCGCCAGATACGCTGCTGGCGGCGACGGGCGATACGCTTTACCGCTGGGCGATGGGCGTGGAGTCATGGGCGGCGCAGGCCTGTGCCATCGCCAACCGCAGCCTGACGATTGATGAGTGGGCGTTCTACCTGGAGGGCGAACGCTACCAGGCGACATGCGAAGCCGCGTCGCGACTGCCGTGAAGTTGCTTATGGCGCGAGGGCGGCTTCAAGCGCGGCGACGGCATGAATCGCGGTGGTATCGAAAACGGGCACACTCGTATCGGCCTGCCCGACCAACAGCGTGATCTCCGTACAGCCGAGGATGATGCCCTGCGCGCCGCGTTCAACCAGATCGCGCATGACCGCGACGTAAGCGGCCTTCGAGGCCGGGTTGATCTGCCCGACCACCAGTTCATCGTAAATGATGCGGTGGACGGTATCCCGCCCGGCGTCATCCGGCACGAGCACATCCAGGCCGTAGTTGGCGCTCAATCGGCCTTTGTAGAAGTCCTGCTCCATTGTATAGCGCGTGCCCAGCAGCCCGATGCGGGTAATTCCGGCGGCAGCAATGCGCGCGGCGGTGGCATCCGCGATATGCAGCATCGGCACGGCGATGCTGGCCTGCACAGCGTCGTACATGCGGTGCATGGTGTTCGAGCAGATGATCACCAGCCCCGCCCCGCCGCGTTCCAGGCGCTGCGCCGCATCGACCATGCGCGCGGTGGCCGCGTCCCAATGCCCCGCCGCCTGCAAGACTTCGATCTCGTGGAAGTCGAACGAATACATCAGGCTGTCAGCGGAGTGCAGACCGCCCAGGCGTTCGCGCGCTGCTTCGTTGATCAGGCGGTAGTACAGGATCGAGGATTCCCAACTGAGGCCGCCAATCATGCCGAGTGTTTTCATGGAATGTTCCTGTGTGAGATGCGGGCAACCGTGTGGCAAACGGCCCACTGTGCCCGATTATAGCGCTCAGGCATCATTCAGCCATGCAGGTTGGTGGATGGGCTGTTGTTTAGCTGAAAGAAACCTGACATTTCACCAAATAACCTGCATATGTGCGGGTCATCTCGACCGTATTTTGAAATGCACCACCTCATTGCCACAAAGCAGCGCGACAGCAAAAGAGGCGGGTATTGTGCCCGCCCCTGCATGAAACTATATGCTCCGTCCCTACACTGTAAATTTAGGGATACGGTTGATCGGGCTTGCCTACGGGTTCGTCGTCGCCTCCGGTGTGGCCTCAGCGGTAGCTTCGGCTGCTGCTTCCGGCGTGGCTTCGGTCGTCGCCTCGGCAGTGGCTTCAGTCGTCGCTTCTGGTGGGGCGAAAGTGGCCGTCAGCGTGGCGAAGAAGTTCTGCATCTGCACCTGCGCCGTCGCGGTCTGCTCAACCTCGCTGTACGGGTTTGGCGTGGGCGTCGGGCTGGGCGAAGGCGTGGGCGAAGGCACATAGGCAGGCTGCGTGATGTTGCGCGTCAGCCCATCCACCGTCGTCGCCTGCACGAAGTAGACGGTCGTCGTGTCATCGTTGACCAGCGCATAGTAACGCGGCGAGGCCGAGGCCTTGTTGCCAATCTTGACGACGTAGGTCTTGCCGTCCTTGTCGGTCAGCGTCAGCGTGTGCGTTGGCGCATCCAGCCCGAAGTCGGCCAGGTTCTCCGCCGTGAAGCGTTCCGCCGCATTCAGCGAGGCCAACTGGCTCATGGCGTTGATCGCCTTGGTCTGGTCGGTCGCCAACTGCTGGGCATTGGTCGCCTCGGTCACCGTCCACACGCCGGCATCATCCTTGGTCATGACAACCTTGGTGCTGTCGGTGTTGTTGACGACCTCGAAGCGCACGATACCCGCCTGCGCAGTCATATCGGCAATCTCCGGGAAGAGCGGCCCCGCACCCTCACCCGTCGGTGTAGGCGTGCTGGTCGGCGCGGAGGCGGGCTGCCCGCTCAGCAGCAGCATGGCGACGATCACGACCAGCGAAGCCAGCGCCAGCAGTAGTGTTCCACGATTGAGTTTCATGTGTCCTCCTTTAGCGCGCCCGCTCGCGGTTATTCCACCACACCAGGAAGCCGATCAGCAGCACGCCAAACGGCATAACCACGACGGTCAGCAGATTGATGTTGCGGTTGGCTTCCGCGCTCACGAAGATCGGCGCGTCTTCAGGGCGGTTCTCTTCGGCAAGCTGCGGAATCTGGTTGAAGAATTCGTCAAAGCGCGCGACCCAGGCCACGCTGCGCAGCGCCACATCCAGATTGAAGACGTTCAGCGAACGCAGTTGGTCGTACTGGTTGGCGGGCACGAACATGCTGCCGAACAGCACTACGCGCGAACCGGTCGTCGCGTTCTCGGCGGTCGCGCCCAGCACGAACGGCCCCTTGGTATCGGCCTCAGCCGCGCGCACCTGTTCGATCTCGGTCGCTGAAAGGACTGCCGGGTCGATCTTGGCATACGACGTATCCGCCGAGCTGACGATCTGCGTGACCGTGACGCCCTGGGGCGCGGTGGCCGCGACTTCGATGCTGCGCGTCTGCTCCATGACCATCGCCGCGCCGCGCACGCCTGCGAACAGGCTGGTGACGAACTGTGTGCTGTCGAATGTTCCGGCGACGGGCGCGAACGGCGTCTGGAACGCCTGGGTTTCATCCAGGATGATGTCATCGCGGAAGCGCAGGCCGTACTTCTCGAACAGATAGTTATTCAGCGATTCAGTCACGGCCAGCGCCGGGCTGCCGTCCACGTTGATCGGCGCGGCCATCAGCACCAGATCGCCGCCCGCGTCGAGGTAATCGGTGATCACCTTGACCTGATCTTCACCCAATGCGCTCGAACCACCGACGATCACCAGCGCCTCGCCATCCGCGGCGGGATCGTTGAGCGTGATGCCGCTGGCTGGGTTGGTCAGATCGACGAAATTGACCTGCTGGGTATTCCAGTTGAAACGGCTCTTCAGGCTGTCGTTGAGCGAGGCCATACCAGTGACGCCGCTGTCTTCCAGTTCCAGGCCACCTTCAACCGAGAGGAAGTAGGCACGGAAGTCGCCAGACGCCGCCACACGCAGAATCGCGTTCGAGAGGTCTGCCTGGCTGAGGAAGTTGACCGTCTGCGCTTTATCGACTACCGGGGCGTTATCCGCGCCCAGCGGCACGACCACGATCTGACCGGCGCGCGTGACGTTGTACTGCTGCGCCACCGTCGGGTTGCGGTCGGGGTCGATGAACTCGTAGCTGATCTTACCCTGGCTGGTGGTGGCGTAGTCGTCGAACAGCACCGAGTCCTGGTCGCGCGTGCCCGCCTGTCCCGCACCGTAGAAGGCGATGATCTTGATGTTCGGCACGTTCGGTTCCAGCGCCAGCCCCTGGATGACCGGGCGCGTCTGCTCGGTCAGCGAGAAGTTTTCGCGCTGCGTCAGGTCGATGCGGACGTTGCGGCTCTTGGCGAAAGCGTAGATGCCGATGAGGGCGGCGATCAACAGGCCGCTGACGAGGATCGTCGTGCCGCCATAGAGCGCCGTGCGCCCCGTGACGAGTGCCCGCGCCTGCTGCGGTGCCATCAGCACCCAGGCGAGCAGCGAGAGCAGCCCCAGCCCCAGTCCGCCCCAGCCGACAACTGTGAACTGCGGCTGTGTGAGCAGTACGACCAGCGCGACGATGAAGCCCACCGCTGCCAGGATCAGCATGAAATAGGGCGGGATGAACGGTTCTTGTTCTTTAGGAGTGGTGTTCGGTATTTGCGCGCTCATGATCTCCAGCGCCTCACTTCCACAATCCGCGTGGTGATGAACAACGCGGCGATAATCACGAAGACGAAATACAGGATGTCCTCCAGCCGGATGATGCCTTGCAGCAGCGTGGCCTCATAGTGCGCCTGCAGACCCAGTTCACGCACGAAGTTGGTCAACCCGGAGGCGTCGGACTGGTTAGGCAGATTGGCGAACCAGCTCGCGGCAACTTCTGCCAGATACAGCACCAGCACGGTGGCTGCACCCAGGAAGGCCGCCACGATCTGATCTTCTGTCACCGCCGACCAGATCATCGTCACGGCCAGCACCGCGCCGCCATACAGCCACGCACCCAGATACATGGTGAAGGCGCGCCCGGCGTCCGGCGTGCCAATGCTGGTCAGAATGATGTGGTAGATGACGGTGAGCAGCAGGACGACGGTGTAGTACGTCCAGACGGCCAGGAATTTGCCGATGATGAACTGCGATTCGCGCATCGGCAGGGTCATCAGCACTTCCAGCGTGCCTTCGCGCGTTTCTTCCGCCAGCAGCCGCATGGTGAGCAGCGGGCCAACCAGGAAGAGCAGGAAGGTCAGCAGGTTGGGGACGAAGTTCACGCTGTCCGCCGGAGCCTGGCCGTTGCCCGTGCTGATGCTGTTACTGAACAACAGGCCGAAGAACAGCAGCAGGGCGAAGGCGATGGCATAGGCGACGGGCGAACGGAAATACAGCCCGATTTCGCGCTTATAAACAGCGAAGATCTGTCTCATGAAGACACCTCACTCTCGGTTTCGGTCACGTCCGGCGCTGCTTCTGATTGTTCGCCGTTGGCAGCCGCCTGTCGTCGGGTCAGTTCCAGGAAGATTTCTTCCAGGTTCACGGCCAGCGGGCGCAGTTCCACCAGATCCCAGCCCTGCTGCACGATGGCGCGAGCGATGGCCGGGCGCGGGTCACTGGTCGGGTTGACGGGCGTGGCGACGATGCTGTCGCCGGAGATCTCGGCGTGTGCCACCTCGCTCATGCCCTGGATGATCGGCAGCGCGTTTTCCAGCGGTACATTGACGCGCAGCAGGACGCGGCCACCCTGTTCGAGCATCCCGCGCAGTTCGACCGGCGCGCCCTGAGCGATGATTTCGCCCTGGTTGATGATCACCACGCTGTCGCAGACCTGCTCGGCTTCGGAGAGGATGTGCGTGCTGAACAGCACCGTATGGCGCTTGCCCAGTTCGCGCACCAGCTCGCGCAGTTCCAGCACCTGAAGCGGGTCGAGCCCGATGGTCGGCTCGTCCAGGATCAGCACGTCGGGGTCGTGCAGCAGCGTGGAGGCCAGGCCCACACGCTGGCGCATCCCTTTCGAGAGGGTGCGGATGCGGCTGTCGGCGCGGTGTGCCAGCGCGACGCGCTCCAAGACCTCAAACGCCTTGTCACGGCGCTTGGCGACACCCCGGATTTCACCGACGTACATCAGGTACGCCAGCGCGGTCATGTCGCGGTAGAGCGGTACACTTTCCGGCAGGTAGCCGACGCGCTTACGCACTTCGAGGCTGTTCTCGAAGACATCGTGCCCCGCCACCGTCGCTTTGCCAGCAGTCGGCGGCAGGAAGCCCGTCAGCATCCGCATCGTGGTGGTCTTGCCCGCGCCGTTTGGCCCCAGGAAGCCGGTAACCTGCCCCGGCTGCGCGGTGAACGAGATGCCTTTAACAGCCGTCACCGGGCCATATTTCTTGACTAAGTTTTGTACTTCGATCATAAATTTCACCTACCTACGCTCTCGCGCAAAATGGGTTTGTAGAACGCGACCGGAAACGGTGAACATCATCTCACAAACCGGGGCGGGATTATAGCGCGGAACAGGTGAAGTTTGAACGCCGGGTTGGTTACAGGTTAGCAATCTGGCATGTAGAGTGCCAATTGGGGCGCAAAAAGCAGATGGAGTACCAATCAGAGTCTAGGATTCTGGATGTGTCATTTTTGGTCCACCCCACTAAAACAGAGCAACAGGTGCTTCTTGTCGGAAGCCCACCCAGTTGCTCACCAGTCAGTCAGGCCAACTCCGCCGAGAGTAGAATCGGCATCTGGGGTAGTCCACGTAGTAGCCGCCGTATATCCTCCTATGCGCGAGTTATCTCGCCTCTATCTTGAAATGCACCTTTGCCCGTTCTGCAAAAGCCGGGCAGTTGGGGTATAGTGACGGCGTATGTTCGTGGTATAGCCTGAGTGCCATCACCATGTCTGAACACCTGTTAGCCACCAAGTTCCATATCCCACCGCTGCGGTCAGCCCTTGTACGGCGCGCCCGACTGGCGGCGCAATTCGAGCAGATGCGGCAGCGCAGGCTGACTCTCATCTCTGCCCCGGCTGGTTTCGGCAAGACCACCCTGGTGAGCGAATGGGTGG
Source organism: Anaerolineae bacterium (assembly GCA_016788625.1). GTDB lineage: Bacteria > Chloroflexota > Anaerolineae > Aggregatilineales > Phototrophicaceae > CFX2. Next base: position 7,486 of record JAEUQX010000353.1, on the reverse strand, counting down.
CCGCGTGTGATTGTCCGGTCGCGTGGCTGGCGCTTGACGAACGCGACGGGGATTTAGCCAGCTTCCTCTCCTACCTGGTCACGGCACTTCAGGGAATTGCGCCGCAGATGAGCGGGGAGCTGTTGAACGCGCTGCAATCGCCCCAGCAGCCGCCCACTCAGGCTCTACTGACGATGCTCCTCAACGGGATAGACCGCATCCCGCACGACTTTGTCCTCGTCCTTGATGATTACCACACGCTTGACAGCCGCGCGGTGGATGAGGCGCTCACGTTTCTGCTAGACCACCTGCCACCGCAGATGCACCTGGTGATCGCCACCCGCGAAGACCCGCATCTCCCGCTGGGCAGGCTGCGCGCGCGCAATCAACTCACCGAGCTGCGCGCCGCCGACCTGCGCTTTAACCCCGATGAAACGGCGGAATTCCTCAATCATGGGATGCAGCTTCAACTCAAGACAGCAGAGATCGGCGCGCTGCAAACCCGCACGGAAGGCTGGATTGCTGGCCTACAGTTGGCCGCCCTGGCGCTGCAAGGGGCGCGCTCAAGCCAGCAGCGTACTGACGCGGCGGGTTTCATCCAGGCCTTCAGCGGCAGTCATCGCTTCGTGCTGGATTATCTGGTCGAAGAGGTGCTGCACCGCCAGCCCGAACACGTCCAGCAGTTCTTGCTGTCCACCGCGATACTGGATCGCCTGTGCGGCTCATTGTGCGATGCCGTGCTGGACGACCGCAGCATACCCGGTCAGGCGACGCTGGAATACTGCGAACAGGCCAACCTCCTGCTGGTTCCCCTGGACGACAGCCGAATCTGGTATCGCTACCATCACCTGTTTGGCGAGGTCTTGCGGGCGCGGCTGATGAAGCTTCAGCCGGAACGGGTACCCCTGCTGCACCAGCGCGCCAGCGCATGGTACGAGGCGCAGGGTTTTTCGGACGATGCCATCCGCCACGCCTTCGCCGCCCAGGATTATGCGCGGGCGGGCGCGCTGGTCGAACGCACCTGGCCGAGCATCCGGCGCACTAGGCAGGAAGCGGCCTTCCTGCGCTGGGTGAAGATGCTGCCCGACGATCTCATCCGCCAGCGGCCTGTCCTCAGCGTGGTATGTGCCTGGGCGCTGATGGATGCTGGCGAATACGACGCGGCGCAAGCTCGTCTGCGGGATGCCGAGCGGCTGCTCGATGCCCCAGCAGGCGAGCGGGTGGTGATTGATGACGAACAGTTCAGATCGCTGCCAGCCACCATCGCCAACGCCCGGGCCTACTGCGCCCAGGCGCTGAACGACATCCCCGCTACGGTGGCCTATACCCGGCTGGCGCTTGACCTCCTGCCGGAAGAAGACTATTACGAGCGTGGTACGACGGCGGCGCTGCTGGGGCTGGCCTACTGGACGAGCGGCGACCTGGAAGCCGCCTATCAGTCCTTCGGGAAAGGCTTGGATGACCTGCAACGCGGCGGGGGTATCCTCATCCGCATCGGCGGCACGATCATCCTCGCTCACATGCTGGCGGCACAGGGACGCCTGCGCGAGGCCGTGAACGCCTACCAACAGTCGATACAGTTCTCCGCAGCGCACGGCGAACCGCCGCTGAACGGTACGGCAGAACTGTATCTGGGTCTCAGCGAGATTGAGCTTGAGCGGGGTGAGCTGGAGGCTGCACGGGCACACTTCGCGGCAGGAATGGCGCTGCGCGAACGGGCTTCGCTGCCGGGATACGAACACCTGTGGCGCATGGTCGAAGCGCGTATCAGACGGGCAGAAGGCGCGTTTCCCCAAGCATTCGACCTGCTGGATGAAGCCGAGCGTTACTACTACCGCAGCCCCATCCCCGATGTGCGACCGATCCCGGCGCTGCGGGCGCGGATGCTGGTCAGCGCCGGGCGGCTCGCGGAAGCGCTGGCGTGGGCGCGCGAGCGCAAGCTCTCGGCAGATGATGGCCTGAGCTACCTGCGCGAATATGAACACCTCACGCTGGCGCGCATCCTGGTCGCCCAGTGCCGCCAGGAAGGTGCGGAACAGCCGCTGACCGACGCCATCATGCTGCTTGCGCGGCTGCTGGCGGCGGCGGAAGCGAGCGGACGCACCAGGAGCATTCTGGAAATCCTGATGCTTCAGGCGCTGGCCTTCGATCTTCAGGGCGAAGTGCCCGCCGCGCTGGGTCTGCTGGGTCGCTCCCTGACCCTCGCCGAGCAGGAAGGGCATTTCCAGGTCTTTGTCGACGAGGGTGCTCCGATGGCGCGTCTGCTGGAACAGGCGGCTGCTCATGGACAATCAGCCTACGCGAACAAGCTGCTGGCCGCTTTCGGTGGGCAGCAGCCAAGCCCGACCCCGACAGCGCCGCTGGTTGACGCGCTGAGCGAGCGCGAGATGGAAGTTCTGCGCTTGTTAGCCACAGAGCTATCCGGGCCGGAGATTGCCGACGCGCTGGGGGTCGCCCTCAGCACGGTTCGCACCCATACCAAGAGCATCTACAGCAAACTCAACGCCAATAGTCGCAGGGCTGCGATCAACCGAGCCGAGGCCTTGGGGCTGCTCTGACGCCTCGCGCAGGTGGATAATCTGCGCGCGGACGCCCTTTCCCCATCCCCACAGCAAAATCCCCACATGTGGGGATGACACCTCCCCACATCGCTCCATACCCTGTATCCAACGTCAAACACACCAGCAGCACCGTTCTAAAGGCGCGCGAGGGTGAGGATACAGCATGGGCAACACAACTCCTCCATCAGAATGGGACAGCGGACACGCCACCTACGCGCTGCGCCTGAAAGGGCACCTCGACGACGAGTGGGCAGCCTCCTTTGAACGCCTGAGCCTGACACGCGAGGACGACGGCACGACCACGCTGTATGGGCTGGTGGATCAGGCAGCGCTGCATGGGTTGCTGCGCAAGGTTCGCGATACCGGGATCGTGCTGCTTTCGGTCACGCGGATAGAAACCACCCCAAACGACAACTCAAATACAGGAGCATAAGGTGAACAACACAACATCGCGATTGACAAACAAACGCACGCCCCGGCAAACACAGCTATCACGTGGGGATTGGCTGGCAACTGGCGGACTGCTTCTCCTCGCCATCATACCAGTCCTGGCTGGCGCTGTCCGCGTTGGACAACTGACCGTTGGCGCGGAGACGACGCCCGTAACGCCCGAAAACGCGCGTTTCTTCGCCTCGCCGCTGCCCGTCATCCTGCACGTGGTGGGGGCAAGCCTGTACGCGCTGCTGGGCGCGTTCCAGTTCGCGCCAGGTTTCCGCCTGCGTTTCCCACGCTGGCACAGGCGGGCGGGGTGGCTGCTCGTCCCATCCGGCCTGGCCGCATCGCTGAGTGGGCTATGGATGGCGCAGTTCTATCCCTGGCCTGTCCATGATGGCAAAGTCCTGTACGCGATGCGGTTGCTGTTCGGGTCGGTGATGACGGTCGCCCTCATTATGGCGCTGGTAGCAATCCGGCGGCGCAAGTTCGACCAGCATGGCGCGTGGATGACCCGTGCTTACGCCATCGGCATGGGCGCAGGGACGCAAGTGCTCACGCAAATCGCATGGATGCTGCTGGTCGGCACGTCTGGTGAGTTCGCACGCAATATCGTGATGGGCAGCGGTTGGTTGATCAACATCGCCGCTGCCGAATGGGTCATCCATCGCAGGCTGACGCGCCCTCAGCGTAAAGCGGCACTCGCCCCATCCACAAACAGTCTATAACAGCGTTCAAGAAGGGAAATCTCCATGAAAGCCATCAAGTTCACGCAGTATGGGTCGCCCGATGTCCTGCAACTGGCAGACGTAGACAAGCCGACCCCCAAAGCTGGTGAGGTTCTGGTCAAAGTTCATGCCGCGTCGGCGAATCCGCTCGACTGGCACATCATGCGCGGTGAGCCGTTCCTCGCCCGCCTGGAGTATGGCCTGCGCCGCCCGCAGCACCTGTTCCTCGGCGCGGATGTCGCCGGGATGGTGGAAGCAGTCGGCGAAGGGGTTACGCGCTTCCGGCCAGGAGACGCGGTGTTCGGCGAAACCTTCCACAGTGCGTTAGGCAGTTTTGCCGAGTATGCCTGTGTGCCAGAGACCGCGCTGGTTTTGAAACCGGACACGGTGTCGTTCGAAGCGGCGGCAGCTGTCCCAGTAGCGGCGCTGACTGCGCTGCAAGGGCTGCGCGACAAGGGGAAACTGCGTGCGGGACAGCGCGTGCTGGTCAATGGCGCGGCGGGCGGCGTGGGGACTTTTGCCGTGCAGATCGCGAAGGCGCTCGGCGCGCACGTCACGGCCGTGTGCAGCGGGCGCAACGTCGACCTCGTGCGTAGCATCGGCGCGGATGACATCATCGATTACCAGCGCGAGAACTTCACCGACAACGCCGGGCAGTACGATCTGATTCTGGATCTGGTCGGAAACCATTCGGTCTGGGCGCTCAAGCGGGCGTTGAAGCCGCAGGGAACAGCGCCTATCGTTGGCTTCACCAGCCTGCCGCGCATGTTCGAACATCTCATCATCGGCCCTCTGGCATCCGCGTGGGGCGGAAAGACGGTCGGCATGATAGGCACCGTGAAGGCCAGCGCGGAAGACCTGCAACTTCTAAAGGAAATGCTGGCGGACGGGAGGATTATCCCCGTCATTGACCGCTGCTACCCCCTGAGCCAGACCGCCGAGGCCATCCGCTACCTGGAAACCGCGCGCGCCAAAGGCAAGGTCGTGATTACCGTCGGCGCATAGACGGCGCTGCCCACATCGCCACAACAGCGTATATCACTGCCGCCGCACGAATAGGGCGGTAGTGCTTTTAGAAGCTATCTGTAGACCGCTGCACTTGCCATACGCACCCTGTGTTGTGCGCCCCTCTCCCTAGGGAGAGGGGTTGGGGGTGAGGTTTCTGGATAGATACCTGGAGTGATGCTGATCTACCGGCCGCACAGGGAGCTGCTGTGCCAAAGCGACTCAGCAGCTTCGGTTTAGCGCCCTTCGGCGGCTTTCTTCAGGTCTGCCGCGTAGCGTTCAAAGGGCGGCGCAAAATCCGGCAGTGATCCGCCAATCATCGGCAGCAGCAAGCCCGACAGCACCTCGACCATACTGAACTCGGTCGAACCGTCACCGCGCGGCGTGAGCGTATACGTGCGCACGCCCTGGAACATCGGTGCGCTGCCGTCGCGCCAGACCATGCGCGCGTTGGGGACGAACTCGCTCACCCTGAGTTTGAAGGTGCGGCTGGGCGCATAGTCCACCTTGAGTTGGATGGTTTCGCCCAGCGCGATCCGGCCGTCCAGACTCACCACGCTCGAATTCCAGCGGGCAAATTCCCGGCTGTCTGTCAGCAGTCGCCAGATCGTCTCCGGGCTGGCCTTGATGCTGACGCTGACCGCGCACTCCATGCGAAACAGGCTCTTACTCTTGCTCGCTTTTCCGTCTGCCATATGCTCATTGCCTCCATGTGGCTTTGCCTAGCTGCCAGAATGTAAGTTGGCACATCTATAAGACGGGAAAATGGGCTGAAAGGGTGCGGTCAATGTGGATGCCTGAGCAGCGCATTGGTCAAAAAGTGAGCAGTTTTTGAACTGGACGCCAGTACGCCTTTATCCGATAGTGGAATCAAGGTCAAGCTAGACAAACTCATGGCGTTCAATGTTATACTCGATAGTGCCTATCCGGGATACACAGTCGTCTGATATGAGTCAACCTTCTGAACTGACTTTGCTCCAGCAGATTCAGGCAGGCAATGAAGATGCCCTGCTGGAACTGCACGCACGCTACGCCAACCTGGTCTACTCGGTCGCCTATCGCATCACCAACGAGTCGATGGCCGCCGAGGAAGTGACCCAGGATACCTTCATGCGCATCTGGAACAAGTCGTATACCTTCGACCCGAACAAGGGGCGCTTTGTCACCTGGCTGTTGACGGTCGCGCGGCGGCTGGCAATTGACCTGCTGCGGCAGCGGCAGCGGCGCGAACCCAAATCCGGGATGCTCTTCATGGACGAGGACCCCGCGCTTTGGGAGAATATCCTCACCGTTGAAGGCGGCAGCGACCTGCGCCGTACCCTGCGTTCCGTGATGGAGAGCCTGCCGAGTGAGCAGCGTGATCTGATCGAACTGGTATATTTTTACGGCATGTCGCATAACGATATTGCCGAGACGCTCAAGCTGCCGCTGGGCACGGTTAAGACTCGCATCCGGTTGGGTATGCAAAAACTGCGTCAAGCCTGGGGCGATCAACTGCCGGTAAATCCGAATCCTGATCGCGGGACGTAATTATTTTTACGAGTTTTTACAAGCGACTGTCCGAAACGCTGAATCACTGGGAATGTATAAGTTGTAATGGATCGAGAGACTGTTCTGGAACTGATACCTGCTTACGCGCTGGGCGCTCTGGATGCTGATGAGCGCGCGGCGGTGGAGGTCCTGCTGGCGACTGACGCGGACGCCCGCAAGCTGCTGGCTGAATATCAGACCATCACCGACCACTTGAGCTTGATGACGCCTGCGCGGCGTGCCCCGGCTCACCTTCAGGGCGACCTCCGCAGCCGCCTGGCCGCGCAGCGTTCGACACAGAGGACGGCTCCGGCAGTTCCGGTGTCTGCGCCACCGCCCCCTGTGACCGCCATCACGCGCCCACCACGTGTGCAGCGGTTGTGGCTGCCGCTGACGGCTGCTGCTGCCATCGTGCTGGTCGCAGCGGCGCTGCTGCTCCTGCGCGGGGGGCCGACGCCCGCCAACCCGGGTGAACAGCTTTTCACGCAGATCGTCGCGCAGGCCGACGCGCGCCAGATTCCGATCACCGCTTCCGAAAATCAGGCGGCGACAGGCGAGATGGTGCTGACCGCCGATGGCACGCAGGCCGTCATCCGCGTGGCGCAGCTTCCCACGATCACCACTGAACAGACCTTCCAACTGTGGCTGATTGACGCGAATGGTGCGCGCAGCGGCGGGCTGCTGCAGTTCGCCAATGTCCAGGGCACGAATTACATCGTCCTGCCGCTGGAAAAGCCCGTGCAGGAATATGCGGGTTTCGGCGTGAGCATTGAGCCAGCAGGCGGCAGCCCGAACCCCGACGGCCCCAGCGGTCCGCGCGTCTTCGGCGTGAGCATCTCGGCGTAAGCACATATCCAGGGCGTACCCCGGCGCATTTCCGTTATGTGAGCCATTTTTACCCCACCCCCGGCCCCTCCCCGTTGTGCTGCGCGCAATGGAGAGGGGAGCAAAAACTGCTTAGCGTAGCACTGCACGCCATTCCCCGCAGACTCTTCATCCCCCTCTCCACAAACGCAGTGATGTGGGGAGGGCTAGGGGTGGGGTCGCCCGCTGCACGAATGAAGTCGGAAGGTTTCGCGAGGGGGTGCTTCCCGCCGCACATTCCTGGCCTCGCTCTATTGTGCTGCACGTCACTTTCACCCCACCCCCGGCCCCTCCCCATTGCGCGTCGCCCAATGGAGAGGGGAGTAAGACGGGCTTAGTGTAGCACTACACCCTATCCCCGCAGACTCTTCATTCCCCTCTCCACGA
>JAEUQX010000331.1 GCA_016788625.1 Anaerolineae bacterium | reverse complement strand
CACCCTGCGGACGCATCCCGCCGTGCCCGCGACCTATGTGCTGGTCTACATGGCGATGTACTACGCGGCCAACGCGCTGATCCGCACGACGCCGATTGACCAGCGGCATCTCTCGGTGCTGTTCATCGTGGTGGTCGTGCTAATCTTCTGCGCGCTGGAACGGCTGTGGCCGCCGGGACGCAGTTGGCGCTGGGGGCTGACCGGGCTGCTGCTCGTTGGGCTGCTGCATCCGACGATGGCGTTCCTGAAGCGCGTGGACGAAATCACGACGGCCTGCTGCGCCGGGGCACAGTACCGCGCGCTGCCTGTGATTCAGTGGCTGAACGCCGAACAACCTGCCGGGCGTATCTACAGCAACACGCCCATCCCGCTCGTATTCACGACGCTGCGGGTGCGCTTCGCTCCCATCTCGCGCGAGCAGCTTGAGGACTGGCGCGGCTACGGCCTGAGCAGCGACCAGGATACATATCTGGTGATCTTCAATCAGGTCGAGACGCTCTACCAGCAGGTGAACGAGCGCTTTTACCGCAATGTCGAGTACAGCGAGGATGATCTGCGCGCGATTGCCGAGGTCGAAGTCGCGGCGACCTTCCCGGAAGCGACCGTGTATCGGCTGCGGCTGCCGGGTTGAGATACGAGAGCATGGTTGTGATTTCTGGTATTTCATGGTGGCTACTGAGCCTCACCCCTTGTCAAACTGCGTGTGAGGAAGCGTCGCGCCGGAGAGGGGCTGGGGGTGAGGTTCTTAGCGCGATGGTGCTGAAATATTGCTTTTGCAACCACGCTTTGATGTAATCTGGGTTAATTGGAATGGCGTGGCGCACCGTGTCCCTACAGAAAACGCATAATCGAAGATGGACGTTGATGTTCATCGGAATACACAGTCATAAATGTCAGGAGTCAGAGACGCCCCATGTGGCAACCGAACAAACTTGAAGCCGAGCGCGTCGAGCGCATCACCGAACTGGAGGCGCGTGGCATCGATCCGTTCCCGCGCCGCGTGCGCCGCACACACAGCGCCGCCCAGGCCATCGCCGCCTACGAAGCCGCCGAACCCGCCGGGGCTGAGGCCGCCCAGAGCACTGCCGTCATCGTCTGTGGCCGCGTGCGCCGCGTCAACCTCAAAGGCAAGATCTCGTTCATGCACATCGAGGATGAGAGCGGGCGCGTGCAGTTGATGCTGCGCGTCAACGACCTGGGCGAGGCGACCTATGATCTGATCAAGGACAAGCTGATCGATACGGACGACTTCGTGGAAGCCGCCGGGACGATGATGCGCACGAAGGCGGGCGAGATCAGCGTGCTGGTGCGCGAATTCACGCTGCTGGCGAAGTCGCTCAGCCCGCTGCCCGTCGTCAAACAGCAGGTACAGGACGATGGCACGGTCGTCGAGTACGGCGAGTTCAGCGATGTCGAACAGCGCTACCGCCAGCGCTATGCCGATCTGGCCGTCAACCGCGAGGTGCGCGATGTGTTCCTCAAGCGGGCGCAGGTGCTGCGCGCCATCCGCCGCTTCATGGATAACGAAGGCTTCCTGGAAGTTGAGACGCCGGTCTTGCAGCCTGTCTACGGCGGCGCGGCGGCGCGGCCTTTCACCACGCATCACAACCAGCTCAAGCAGGACTTGTACCTGCGCATCAGCTTCGAGCTGTATCTCAAACGCCTGCTGGTCGGCGGTTACGATGCGGTCTACGAGATCGGGCGCGACTTCCGCAACGAAGGCGTCAGCTTCAAGCACAACCCGGAATTCACGATGATGGAGTTCTACAAGGCCTACATCGACTATACGGGTGTGATGGACATCACCGAGCGGATGCTCGCTTCGGTCGCGCGCGATGTGCTGGGCGGTACACAGATTGTCTACCAGGGGCAGACGATTGAACTCGCGCCGTCGTGGACGCGGCTGACGATGCGCGAGGCCATCAGGCAGTTCGCCGAAATCGACTATATGGACTACCCGGACGCCGCCTCATTGGAAGCAGCCATCCGCGCCAATGGTGACTCGGTCGCGCCGGGGCTGCCCTGGGGCAAGCTGGTCGGCCACCTGTTCGAGACGCACGTCGAGTCTAAGCTGATCCAGCCGACGTTCATCATTGACTATCCACGCGATATTTCGCCCTTCGCCAAGAAGGTTGACTACGACGATCTGCACGTCGAGCGCTTCGAGTTCTACATCGCGGGCATGGAGATGGGCAACGCCTTCACCGAACTGAACGACCCGCGCGACCAGGAGCAGCGTTTCATCGAGATGGCGAAGCTCTACAAGACCGGCGCGGATGACGAAACGCCGCTGGACGAGGACTACCTGCGGGCGATGCGCTACGGGATGCCGCCCAACGGTGGCTGGGGTATGGGCATCGACCGCCTGGTGATGCTGCTCACCGATCAGCGCACCATCCGCGATGTGCTGCTCTACCCGCACCTGCGCGAGGAAAAGTAGGCGCGACCACGCGGGAAGCGCGCTCAGGATCATCGCTGCTCAATACGCCGGATGTGTGCTGCACTGTCCGGCGTATTTCATTGTTGTAATGTTTTGAGGGTTGTGCTATGCTCATTTTAACTACTGTGTATGCTTTCGACATAGCCTCGTGAAAACTGGCTGCCCGGCAAACGGGTTCGAAAGCGGCACAAGTTTGTGACTTTCGGGGGAAAGTTCATCAGAAAAGGGGAATTTTATGCTGAAAGAGTTTCAGAAGTTTATCATGCGGGGCAACGTGATCGACCTCGCCGTCGGTGTGATCATCGGCGGTGCGTTCGGCGCGATTGTCACTTCTCTGGTCAATGACCTCATCGGCCCGATCATCGGTCTGCTCACGGGTGGCATCAACCTGGCGGGACAGACGCTGACGGTTGGTTCAGTCACGCTGGGCACTGGCAACTTCGTGCAAGCCATCATCAACTTCCTGATCATTGGCTTCGTGTTGTTCCTGATCATCCGTGCCATGAACCGGATGTTGCCCCCGCCACCACCACCACCTCCCCCTGGACCGACGCCGGAGGAGAAACTGACCGACGCTATCGAACGCCTGATCAAGGTGATGGACCAGAAATAAGCACTGGCTTCACAGTCAGTATTCACGCCCTCACCCACCTGGCTTCCCCGAAGTCAGAAATGGGTGGGGGTTTTTGATTCGCGCGTCGCTGCTCAGGGATTGTTGTCCATATCCGACGGCATGAGCTTAGCGCAAAGCTGCTGTACCGTTTTCAGCAGTTGCATGGCGCTGAACGGTTTGACAAATCCGGCGTCGATTCGCTGCCGAATCGAGTCCAGAATGTCAGTGTCGGCGGTCACGACGAGGACGCGCGTGTCCGCCAGACGCTGCGCCGAACGGATGAAGTCAAGGATGACCAGCCCGGAGATTTCGGGCAGGTGCATATCCAGAATGACAACATCTGGCGCATGTTGGGACAGATGCTCCATTGCCTGGCGGCCATTGCGTACCAGATCGGCCTGATAACCAGAGATCTGCAGAATCTCTTTGATGACATCGCCCAACGCGAAATCGTCTTCAACGATCAGCGCCTGGATCGGCTTCATGGTTCGCTTCCTCTCGGCTAAACAGCCTTAACGAGTGATGCATTCTCAAGCATTGGTTTAGCAGGGGTGAGGGATGGTTGTTCGGCCATACGCACAGGCAGGGTGACGGTGAAGGTACTGCCCTTGCCCACAGCGCTCTCCAGTTCGACGCTGCCGCCCATCTGCTCAACCAACTGCCAGACAATCGAGAGGCCGAGGCCGACTCCGCGATTGGCTTTGCGCGTTATCGAACCATCCACCTGCCAGAACGGGTTGAAAATGTCCTTCTGAAATGCCGCGTCGATGCCTATACCCGTGTCACGCACGCGGATCGACCACTGATCTGTTGATTCCGCGCTGACCTGTACACAGATGCTGCCCACCTCCGTAAATTTTATCGCATTATCGACCAGGTTAAAGATCACCTGTTTCACGCGCTGCATATCTCCCAGCACCGTTTCTGGCGCATTCGGCAGCCTCGCGCGCGTCAGCTCCAACTGTTTTTGCTGCGCCAGTGGCTGGAGTGACTGCACAGCATCTTCGACCAGCATGTTCGGATCATATTCGCTGATGTTGAAGCGGATGGTCTGCTGCTGGCTCAACTGCGCCTCGGTCAGCATGTTATTCATGAAACTCAGCAGTTGATGTGAACTGCCCAGGATTTCATCCAGCGCTTTTTTCAGGCGGGGCGAAACCTCGCCATAAAGCCCGGTCTGCGACATTTCGCAGCGCAGCATGATCAGGCTCAGCGGGGTGCGGGCGTCGTGGCTGACATTCGCCAGAATTTGTGTCTTAACGCCCAATGCCTTGACCGCCTGATCACGGGCAGCGGCCAGTTCCAGGTTAGCCTCAGAAAGCGCCTGTGTACGTTCGGCTACGCGCTGTTCAAGCTCGTTATTGGCACGTTCCAGCGCGGCCCGCGATTCGCTCAGCGCAGCGAGCATTGACTTCAGCCCATTGCCCAGGTTGCTCAATTCGTCGGCGCCCTTGACCACGATGGGTGTATTCAGGTCGCCCGTGTTGCGCACGTGCGTGACAGCCCGGCTGAGATTATTCAGCCGTGAGAGGAAGATGCGGTTGAGGAACAGCAGGGCGAGCACGATGATCGCAAGGCTCACCAGGCCACCAATGGTCAGATAGCCGCGAATGGTGGCCTGCCCCTGATTGTAGATTGAGCGCGGCACCCCCACGCGTAGGATGATAGCCGGCTGGCCGAATACAGTGTTGACGAGCGCATAACCGTCCATGTATTCATCGCCCATGGGTTGGAACACGGTTGTGCCCGCCCCCGTCAGCAACTCGCGCGCCTGAGCAAAATCTGCTGGCAGATCAGGAGCGTCGTAACGCTGCATCTGGATATCAAGCTGCATCGACTCGCCCATCTGCTGTATATGCGCGTCAGTCAGCCAATAGCCCCAAACCAGCGTTCCGTAGATGTCTGGCCCCTGACCAACGCTGTCGAGAATGGGCTGCGAGGTAATCACCATCGGGCCTTCCGGCAGATTCAGCAGACCGCTGATGCGGCTGTTCCAGTCCGGGTGGTCGAGCAGCGGGCTGCCGGGCTCCAGATAAGGTTTGATACCTTCTGGGATGTTAGTTTCTTCCCCAGTTTCGAGATCGACCATTTTCTGATGAATGATTTCATCATCAACATTCAGAAGAGCGGAGAAACCCAATTGGGTGTCCACAAACGTGCTGTCCAGCAGGTTTGAGTCGATGTACTTCTGTGTCCATTCCGGTGACGTTTGCAGCACAAAATCGCGCGTGTCGTCCCATTTCGACCAGCCCAGCGCGATCAGTTCAAAGTTATTCACATCATCCTGCAAACTGTTGAGGACGCGCTGGATGTTCTTCTCGACATCCTGCTCTTCCAGTTCTGTGTAGCTGCTCAGCAGGACAGTCTGCGACAGCGAATAGACCAGACCCATGACGCTGATCAGCACGAGGACGACCAGGAAGAAGGTCTTACGATATAAACTCACGATGACAACCTTACTGCTTTGCGGCACCGGTTTCCCGATCACTATAGGTGGGAATGTGGTGTCAGTACAACGCAAATGACTGATCTAAATATACCTTAATATTTTGAAAGAATTCAACCACCCAATGTATATTTATTGTGAAGAAAATATAGACAACACCCGTACAAGCGCGCCGTTCGAGCGGAAAACAGACGCTGAGCAGGGAAGATAGGAATTTGCTCCTAACCGTCAAACTATTCGCACCGCTAGACGACGTTGATTATAATTAGTTGATGGCGCAAACGGGCGCCGCATATCCCTCAATCGACGAACAAGCCCGGCGGCATGGGCGGGAGTACGTGACGTGGCCTCCTCACTGGTAGGGCGCACCCTCGGCAATTACAAAATCGTTGAACTGCTCGGCCAGGGCGGCATGGCGACGGTATACAAAGGCTACCGCGAAGATATTGACCGCTTTGTGGCGATCAAAGTGCTGCCCCCGCATCCCGGCCTCGATCAGCAGTTCATTGATCGTTTTAAGCTGGAAGCGCGCACCATTGCCCGTTTGCAGCACCCGCATATCCTGCCGCTCTATGACTACGGCGCGCAGGAAGACATCCTCTATCTCGTGATGGCCTATGTCGAGGGTGGCTCGCTGGGTGACCGCATCGACCGGGGCAAATTCGCGCCTAACGAAGCCGAGACCATCCTGCGGCAGGTTTCCGGCGCGCTGGATTACGCCCATCGCCAGGGGGTGATTCACCGTGACATCAAGCCGGATAATATCCTGCTGGACAAAGAAGGGCACGCGCTGCTGGCCGACTTCGGCATCGTCAAGATCGCGGGCGGCGGCGATTCGCGCCTGACGGTGACGGGCGGCCTGGTGGGTACGCCTGCATACATGGCTCCGGAACAGGGCACGGGGCAGACAGACATCAGCGGCAGCGCGGACATCTATTCGCTTGGCGTGGTGGTCTGGGAGATGATCACGGGACGCCAGCCCTACACCGCCGAAACGCCAATGCAGGTGGTCATCAAGCACATGACCGAGCCTGTGCCCTCGCTGCGGCGCGACGGCGAAGCGCTGCCCGAAGCGCTGGAAGTGGTGATGCAGCGCGTGCTGGCAAAGAACCCGCAGAACCGTTATCAGACCGCCGGAGAATTCGCGGACGACTTCACGCGCGCGATTCACAGCAGCGACTCGCTGGCCGGAATGCAGATGGATTTCCGCCCGACGCCAGACCCAACGATGGCGATGGGCGAGAACAACAAAGTGCAGGCGCCTACCGTTTCCAGCCAGCCTTCACAGCCGACGATCAATATTACGCAGCAGGGCATGAACCCGCTGCTGCTGCTCGGTGGTTTCGCTATCATCGCCGTACTGATCGTGGCGGTGGTTGTCGTGCTGCTTGGTCGACCGCCGGGGGATGCTGATGAGGATGGCACAGATGCCACCGCCAGCGCTGCTGCTCTCGTGGCCGTCGTCGAAACCCCGACGCCCGCGCCACCAACGGCCACCAGCGCGCCGAGCTTTGGCCGCCTGAGCTTCAGCACCACAAACAGCCCTGGCGATACCGTGACGCTCCAGACACAGAATATGCGCCCGCCCGCCGCTGGTGAACTGTATGTGGCCTGGCTGGTGAACACCGAAGACGACACGCGCGTCAAGCTGGGCGACCTGACGCTCGACTCACTCGGCAACGGCGTGCTGCCGCCTTACACCGATGCCGAGGGGCGTGTGCTACCTGCCTTCTTTAACGCCATCGCCATCACGCGCGAAACCGCGTCCGGCGATGCGCCAGCAGGTGAGATGGTCTACAGCGCCAGCCTGCCGACCGACGTGATGATGGTGATGCGCACCATCTACGTTACCGCTGAAGACGGCATCGAGTTTTCGCGCCTGAGCAGCACAGACTACAGCCCGGCAACGCTCGCCAGCGGCCCGAAAGCCGGTTTGCTGGACAGCTCGCTCGCAGAAGCGGACAAGGCCAGCCAGCACGCGGGACTGGCGCAGCGTTCCGGCACGATTGGCGGGATGCACATCCACAACGAGCATACGATCAACATCCTGCTGGGCACGCTGGATGACCTGGATGCAAACGGGCGCGGCGAGAATCCCGGCTTCGGCAAAGGCGTTGCGTTGTACATCGACCTGATCGGCCAGCACTTGAGCGGCGCGGCCTCTGCGCCCGGCGCGACAACGCGCTTGCAGAGCGATCTCGAACTGATCCGTATCTGCCTGGACAATTCGACGCAGCGGATGCAGCGCTTGATCGAACTGGAACGCGAGATGCTGGCGGCAACCGATCTCGCCGCCGTCACCCAGGTGGCGATAGACTCGACCATCACCGCCGCCGCGCTGATCAACGGCGTGGATGCCAACGGCAATGGGCAGGTGGAGCCGTTCGAGGAAGAGTGCGGCTTGCAGCAGATTCAGGGCTTCGGGCTGGTCGCTGCGTCGATGGGCTTGGTGGAGGGCGCGCTGCCCGAATAGGAAGATTTCACCGCAGGGGCGCAGAGGAATACACAGGCTTTTTGTAGGAACATGACAGGCTGTGTTCATCCTGCGCCTATGTTTTCCCACAAATAGGGCGTATACAAGGACGGGGATATTGATCATTCAGGCGATCAGGGGATATTTGCGAATGACGGGGACTCTAGGCGCTGCAGTCAATGGAAGTCCCCTCACCCGCAGGCGACGGGATTTAGGGGTGAGGCTTGCATCCCTGTTGATCCTTCTCCTCCTCGCTGCCTGCCAGGATGCAGCCACTCCGCTGCCGCCGCCGGGCACGTTCCAGCCGCCGTTCCGTGACCAACCGACGCTGCCGCCGCCCACCTGGCGCGAAGGCGCAGAAGTGATCTCGCTGCAAAACGCGCCGCGTATCGAGTACCTGGGACGGCTGGACGCACGCACCACACCCAGCACCGTGTTCGCTTACGCCTTCTCGCCGGATGGCACGCGACTGGCCGGGATGAATAATGAGCAGATCATCGCCTGGGATCTCGTCACGGGCGAACTGATCTTCAATACGGCGCGCACCGACGGGGTGTATATCTACTACAGCCCGGACAAAAGCGAACTGTATACCGTGAAGACCAGCGGCCAGATCAGCGTCTATAACGCCGACACCGGGCAGTTCCAGATCGACATGGAAGGCCAGCGCGACTTCAATGGCATGGTCGCCTATCACCCGGACATAGGTCTGCTAGCGCTGGGCGGCGTGGATGGGCAGGTGCGCGTGTGGGACGTGGCCGAGCGACAGTCACTCATTACGCTGGAGGCACACGGTCAACCCGTGACGGCGCTGGCGTTTTCCAGCGACGGCGAACGGCTGGCAACAGCAGGCAACGAAGGCGTCGTCAGCATCTGGGACTGGCGCGAACGAACGCTGCTCACGCGCTTCCAGGCGACTGCCTCGCGGCTGGTCTTTTCGCCGGATGGCGCACAGATTGCCGTCGCGCTGGAACGCCAGATCGGCTTGTGGAATACAGCGGATGGGGCTGCGATGGGCACGCTCAACACGCTGCCAGGCGCAGCACTGTTCTATTCACCGGATGGACAGTACGTGCTGACCGCTAACGCCAGCGCCTCGATGAGCATCTGGGACGCTCAAACGGCGACGCTGGTCAACACGCTGCCGGGCGTGAGCGGCGATGTGCTGACGGCGGCGTTTTCGCCCAACAGCGAACTGCTGGTAACGGCGGTGCTGGGCGGGTTGGTCTCGCTGTGGGATATGTCGGCGATACGCGGGCAGCAGCTTGTGCGCGCCGATCTGCCCGTC
>JAEUQX010000326.1 GCA_016788625.1 Anaerolineae bacterium | reverse complement strand
AGGTAGACGGCTACGCGGCGCGGCATCCCCAGCATCCCGGCGAAGTGCATTGGGAAGAAGGTGAAGAAGAACGCGACATAGGTGATCCAGAAGTGCCAGCGCGCCAGGCGTTCGTTCATCATCTTCCCGGTAATCTTGGGGAACCAGTGATAGATACCGCCATAGATCGAGAAGACCGCGCCGCCGAACAGCACGAAGTGGAAGTGCGAGACAACGAAGTAGGTGTCGTGTACGTGAATGTCGAAGGGGATGGCCGCCAGCATGACGCCCGTGATGCCGCCGATGACGAACATCGACAGGAAACCCAGGCTGAAGAGCATCGCACCTGTGAAGTGTATCTTGCCGCCCCAGAGCGTGCCGAGCCAGCTAAAGATCTTGATGCCCGTCGGCACGGCGATAATCATGGAGGTGATCATGAACGGGATGCGGAGCTGTGGCTGAAGGCTGGTGAACATGTGATGTGCCCAGACCGTGAAGCCGATCAAGCCGATTGCCATCGATGAAATGGCGATCATGCGGTAGCCGAAGACCGACTTGCGCGCGTGCACCGCCAGGATGTCCGAGAGCATCCCCATGCCGGGCAGCACCATGATGTACACGGCGGGATGGCTGTAGAACCAGAAGACGTTCTGCCACAGCAGCGGGTCGCCGCCTTTGGTGGCGTCAAAGAAGCTCGTCCCGGCAATGCGGTCGAGGATCAGCAGGGTGAGCGCGCCCGCCAGGAAGGGGGTTGCCATGACGACCAGGATCGAGGTCGCCATTACCGCCCAGCAGAACAGCGGCATCTGCCACAGCGTCATGCCCTGCGGACGCATATTCAGCATCGTGACGATGAAGTTGATCGCACCCAGGATGGACGAGATGCCCAACAGGTGGATGGAGAGTGCGGCCAGTGTGTGCCCATCGCCCGTATAGATCGTGCTAAGTGGGGGATACAGGGTCCAGCCGGATTCCGGCGCGCCGACCAGCAGGCTGGCGAGCATCAGGATACCCGCAGGCGGGATGAGCCAGAAGGCAAAAGCATTCAGCCAGGGGAAGGCCATGTCCTTCGCGCCCAGCATCAACGGCACCAGGTAGTTGCCGAAGCCTGCCATCATTGGGATGATCCACAGGAAGATCATGACGATGCCATGTACGGTGAACAGCGTGTTGTACTGCGCGCCCGTCTGCACGAGATCGAGGTTGGGGGTCAGCAGTTCCCAGCGGACCAACATCGCCAGCAGACCGCCGATCAGGAAGAAGAACAGCGCGGTCGCCATGTACTGCACGCCGATGATCTTGTGATCGACGCTCCAGCGCAGATAATCGCTGACGCGCAGTTTGGGCTGCGGCTTTTGGCCGGCCTGCGTGCCTCCCAGCGGTACGGTAATGCTTGCCATCCTGAATTCACCTTTCCATTCAAACTGCCTGAGCGCAATCTTAACGGTTTTACTCGTATCACGAGGGACAGGCTTTCACCAATCCCTCGGCATTGTATCGGCTTTAGTTGGCTGCTGTCGCCTCAGCGGTTGCTTCTGCTGTGGCTTCCGCGGCGGGCGTGCTGATCATCTCCGGCGTGGCCTCGGCGGTTGCTTCGGCCTGCGGTCCAGCGGCGACAACACACTCGGCAGGCTGCTCAACCTCGAAGGGCGCGCTGCCTGTTTCGGACTGGGTGGCAAGGTAGGCGACAATCGCCCACGCATCGCAATTCGGGATGTTCAGGTTGGGCATCAGGTTGCCGAAGCCGGGAACGAGGTAAGCGGCTGGCTCGTGAATGGCTTGATACAAGTAATCAGCGGGTTCCAGTCCGGTTGCGGCGGCGCGATCCGTGAACGCGCGGTCGGCTATACCGTTCAGGTTCGGGCCGACATTACCCACCCAATTGAACTCCGCCAGATCATTGACGATGTGGCAGGTGTTGCACGGGTAGACATTGCCGGAAAGGATTTGCCTGCCGCGCAGCGCCGGGTCGGCGGGCGGGAAGAGGCGTTCTTCTACCATGGGCATGAGCATATTGTTGTAGCTGGCTTCATCTTCCAGCACGACAACATCGCCGTACATCATACCGTGGTTGGCGCCGCACAGTTCCGCGCATTTGACCGGATACGTTCCGGCGAGGGTTGGCGTGAAGCGCACGGTGGTGACACGGCCGGGGATCAAGTCCTGCTTGACGCGGAAGGCCGGCACCCAGAATGAGTGGATGACATCGGCAGGTTCCATGTGCAGCACGACGGGCTGATTGACGAAGGTGTACAGGATGGGCGAAGTGACGCTCAATAGGCCATCATCTTCGAGATCAGCACGCACTGGTTCGGGTAGTGTCGTCACATCAACCTGTTCTGGCATGATGCTCAGCGGTACATTATAGGTATACGCCCAGTTAAAGCGTGCGCCCTTAACATTGACGACCGATTCGTTGGGTTTGGCCGCCTGCAAACTGTCCCATACCTGCCAGCTCAGGAGCGTCAGGATGAGGACGATTACCGCCGGGATGGCCGTCCAGACAATTTCCAGGGTGGTATTGCCGTGCAGGTAAATGCCGTCGCTGGCATCGCCTGCCTTGGCGCGGAAGCGGATGATCGAGTAGACCAGCAACCCCTGCACGAGCAGGAAGATTGCGCCACCGATAATCAGCATGATATAAAATAAATTATCGACCTGCTGCGACTCGGCAGAAGCCTGTGTGGGGAAGATGAGCGGAGTCGCTTGGGCCAGGATCAGGCCGCCGATTATCAGGGCGATACCGGCAACGACGATGATCACAACCGTGCGGGAACTGAGGCTTGTGGATGTCATCGGCCAACCTTACTGAAATACATCTGATGCAACTCCCTCTCGCGATTATCCCTCTGGCGGAGGGCACACACGCAGAGGGCAAAGGTTTACTTTTTGTGAGGTGTGTGTTAGCTGAAGTTTGCTACACTCACCGTCAGAATTGTAACATCATTGGGCGCTTGATTTGTTCAATTTTACACAAGACCCCTGATTCTGACAAAAACTCTCATTTTATACAAGAGAAAAATGTCACCTGGATGGGTGACGGACATCACACTGATGGAGTCATGCGATGGTGGGCGATGTAATTGTCAACGCAACCGGTGAACGGGGAAAACCGGCAGCATTTTACCTGGAAATCATACCACATGGCGAGTCCATTTTGCGAATACCCTTGCGGATGGAAACGGTGCTGGTGGGGCGCAGTCCGAATCGCTGCCAGATTATCCTCGATGATTCCCGTGTTTCACGCGTGCATCTGCGCATTGCCCGTGACCTCGACCGGGGCGTGACTGTCTCGGACTTGCACTCGGCCAACGGCACGATCTTTGAGGGGCATCGCCTGCGTGCTGGCGAGGTGATCACCTGGCTGCTCGACCAGGAAGTGATCATCGGCCGCACGCGCCTGATTTTGCGTTATGGGCAGGCTGAGGGAAATGAACCATGATTGACCGCGCGATGGTGTTTGGACTGCTGGCCTCGGTTGGGGCGCTGGTGTTCGTGCTGGAACTGGTGCGGCGGCGGCGGCTGAAGGAAGAATACTCGCTGCTCTGGCTGGCTACGGCGGTGGTGCTGATCGTGCTGAGCGTGTCGCGCCCGCTGCTGGATGTGCTGGCGAACGTCGTGGGTATCTTTTACCCGCCCAGCGCGCTGTTTTTGGTGGCTGTAGCTTTCTTCCTCGCGATTTTGCTGCATTTCTCGACGGTGATCACGCGGTTGACGCAGGAGAACAAAGACAACGCGCAGCAGATCGCTATCCTGCGCTGGCAGATCGAACAGACGCAGAAAGCGCTACCCGCGCGCGCCCAGCACGCCGATGAAGACCAGCACGACGAGAACGGTGGCATAAACTGAAACGACCCAATAGCGTTT
Source organism: Anaerolineae bacterium (assembly GCA_016788625.1). Lineage (GTDB taxonomy): Bacteria > Chloroflexota > Anaerolineae > Aggregatilineales > Phototrophicaceae > CFX2. Next base: position 1,463 of record JAEUQX010000326.1, on the reverse strand, counting down.
GCTGAGCGGATTGGTATCTTCGCCCAGCAGCTCGCCAGGATGATCCGGGTGGGCGCGCAGGTTGAAGATCGGGCTGATGAACCATGCGAGGATTAATCCGCCAGCCAGTCCCCCGACATGTGCCCAGTTATCGACGCGCAGTTGGCTGCCGGGTACGTTCGCGGCCAGGCCGAACAGCAGGTTGATGAGGCCGAAGGTGATCAGGCTGTTGCGCCGCGCTCGACCTGCCGCGCCCATCAGGACGCGGTGATGATACAGAAAGATGAACTCTGCGCCCAGGATGGCGAACACCGCCCCGGATGCCCCGACCGAGAAGCTGTCCAGCCCGCCGAACAGGGTGCTGAGAATTGAGCCTGCTAACCCGCCAAGCAGATAGATGATGATGAAGCGCAGATGCCCGAAGACGCGCTCCAATGACAATCCAACACCATAAAGAATATACATGTTAAAGATCAGGTGCAGCGCATTTGGGAAGGCGTAGCTCCCAAACATATCGAAGATGCTGGCGTGCAGGAACATCGATGTGAGCAGGCGGTAGTACTCGCCCTCGCGCAGGACGCTTTCGCCATGGTTAGCGCCCCACAGCAGGATGTCCTGGTCAACGTCGGGGGAGAAGGCGCGCGCGAGGAACATCAGCACATTGATGGCGATCAGCGCGTAGGTGACATAGGGCGCGACTGCCGGAAGCCGCAGGTTGATGCGCTGTCGCTGCTGCCCTTCGGCGGGCGGCTGTGGGCGATTTTCGAGCGGGTGCGGGCGGCGGGTGGGTTGTTCGGGTGGCTGCGGCTCGGACATGAGTTGGTGTTCCGTCTATAATGGCGGGAGTAACTATCGTGAGGATCAATTATGCCGAGTTATGACTATCGCTGCAATCAGTGTGGGCGGGTGTTCGCGCTGTTCTTCAAGTCTGTTAAGGATTACGAGACGGCTGAGCCGCGCTGCACGAACTGTCAGAGCACCGACGTGAACCGCCGCATTCGCCGCGTTGCCATCGCCAAACCGGGACGTGACATGAGCAGCTTTTCCGCTAACGAGATGCTCTCTGTGCTGGACAGCGGCAATTCGCGCGAGATTGGCACGATGTTCCAGCAGGTGGCGGAGACGACGGGCGTCGACCCGGGCGACAGCTACCGCGACGCGGCGGAACGCCTGACGAAGGGTGAGAGCATCGAAAGCGTGGAGCGTGACCTGAGCAGCAGCGCAGGCAGTGCTGACGCAGAATGACAGGGTTCCCCAAAGACGAAGTTGCAGGCGAATTTACCGCAGCGGCACAGAGAAGCACAGCGGAATCGTGGAGTCCTGTGCCGCCGCGAATGGCAGTGTTTGGCAGTGCATGGTATGGCGCTGGCAGCGGCGCAGGGGATAGGCTGTGAGTGTGTCACAAGCATTCACATATGGAGCAAACGCATCATGCCGGACCTTACCAACCTCGTGTTTCTCGCTGCCATTGCCTTTCTCTTCGT
>JAEUQX010000316.1 GCA_016788625.1 Anaerolineae bacterium | reverse complement strand
GAAGCCGCCTGGCCGCTCATCCGCGATGACCTGCTGCTCAATTATGTGCAGATCGGGCTGCTGCAAACCCTGCCACGCATCATCGGCACGCTGCTCGACCCGTTCATCGGCATCCTGGGCGACACCAACAAACGCCGCCTGGTCATCCTCAGCGGCGGGGTGTGCTTCACGCTCAGCCTGCTGCTGACCGGCGTGAGCGGCAGTTTCGCCGTGCTGCTGTTCTCCTTCATCCTGTTCAACCCGGCGTCGGGCGCGTTCGTCAGCCTGGCGCAGGCGGCGCTGATGGATCACGAGCCAACGCGCCACGAACAGAACATGGCACGCTGGACGCTGGCAGGTCGCTCGGCGTGCTCGGCGGCACGCTGCTGCTCGGCGCGGTGATCGCGCTGGGCGGAAGCTGGCGCACGGTCTTCCTGCTGCTGGCGGGTCTGGCATTCGTGCTGGTCGTGTTGGTATCGCGTTACAAGTTCCCCGCCGGGCAAGGTGAAGACGGCGAGACGATGAGCTTCATGCAAAGCCTGCGCGGCGCGTTTGAGGCCATGCGCCGCCGCGATGTACTGCGCTGGCTCGTGCTGCTGCAATTCTCCGACCTGATGCTGGACATTCTGCTCGGCTTCCTGGCACTGTACTTCGTCGATGTGGCGGGCAAAAGTGAAGCCGAGGCGGGTATCGCTGTCGCCGTTTGGGTCGGCGTCGGGCTGCTGGGCGATGCGCTGCTGATTCCGCTGCTGGAACGGGTGCGCGGGCTGGCTTACCTGCGGGTGAGCGCGGTGCTGGAAGGGGTGCTGTTCATAGCGCTCCTGCTGGTCGAGCCGCTGCTGCTCAAGCTGATCATCCTGGGCGCGCACGGGTTTTTCAATGCTGGCTGGTATTCGATCCTTCAGGGACAGCTTTACACAGCGATGCCCGGACAAAGCGGAACGGTAATGGCCGTCGGCACCGTGACCGGGTTAGTGGGCAGCCTGGTTCCGCTGCTGATCGGTCTCGTAGCGCAGCAGGCCGGGCTGGGCGTGGCGATGTGGCTGCTGCTGGCGGGGCCACTGGCGCTGCTGGTGGGATTACCGCGCCAACCTCGCACCTGAATCATTTTCGAACGTTGGCAGCGTGTTGTAGGGACGGGATATATCCCCCGTCCCTACGGGAAACAGCACGTCCAGTAAACGTCCATCAACATCCCAGCGAGCATCCCTAGAACGGCGCGAGTGTCAGGTTGGTGTTGATGTCGCTGCAATCACCGTTCAGGCTGACGAAATCGTCAATCGGGATCCATTGCAGGCGGTACTTGCCAATGCTGCCATTCGGCCTTGCTCCCGGATCGATGGCGTACCAGCCGTTGGGCGCGCCTTCGTGATTGGGCGGCGTCTGCCCCACCACCAGCGCGCTCACACCCGCCTGAAGCGTGCCCAAAGAGGCAATACTGAAGGTCGTCTGTGGATAGACCGGGATGCTGCTGGTATTAATCGGGGTGGCGCTGCACAGCCCTGCCGTCACCGGGACATCCAGGTTGATGATCGGCAGCGTGCCGCACTTCGCACCTGTCAGCGTGATGCGTGCGGCGCTGCTGACCCAGCGCAGGCGATTGATGCCCACATTGGCGGCCTGGGCAATGCCTGGCTCAAAGGCGTACCAGCCATCGTTCGTGCGCCCGATGATCGTCACATACATGCCTGAGGTGATCGTCACCTGCGAAACCTGGCTGCTGGTCGAAGGCTGCATGTAGGTCGGCACGCTGTCGCTGGCCGTCAGCACCGTCAGCGCGCAGACATCGGGCGGCGGCTGCGGGGTGAAGGTCGCCGGGATGGGCGTGAACGTGGGTATGGGCGTCGTCACCATCGTGCAGTTGTTCGGGCCGCACACGCAGGGCTGCTGCAACACGGTGACGGTGTTCGATATCCAACCACCTTCGACGGGCGAACCGATCAGGCTGACCTGATACCAACCGTTGGCATTGATGCGCGCCGCCCAAATCCAGTTATTGGCGGGCAGCACGCCGATCACCGGGAAGTTCGTGCCGGGGCCACTGCGGATGTTGGCCGCATCGACATTCGGGAATAACCCGCACGCCGGGGCCGGCAGCCGCTGGTTCACGTTGTAGACGGGCGTCACCGGGATGGGGCGCGTGGTGCTGGTCGGCGCGGGCGTCTGCGTCGGCAGGGTGGTCGCGGTCGGCGGCGGCGTATTCGTGGCAATGATGACCGAGTCGGTCGGCAGCGGCTCCTCCTCAGTCGGAGGAACGGCGCTGAGGTTACAGGCAGCCAGGCACAACAGCAAAACGCCGAGGCTGAACGTTAGCACATGACGTGACATGATCGATGACTCCGAAGTGAGTATTACAGAATCCATTATGCCACCGAACGATATTCGATTGTTTAGGCGCTTGCCCTACGCCTAGCCTACTCACATTTTCACATGCGGAACACGCCGTACTGCGTCGTTTGTGCGCCCGCGCCCAGGCACACGGCCAGCGCCAGCCCCAGCACGCGGCGCGTCTCCAGCGGGTCGAGGATGCCGTCGTCCCACAAGCGCGCGGTCGAGTAATACGGGCTGCCTTCGCGCTCGTACTTGTCCAGCGTCGGCTGTTTGAACGCAGATTGCTCGTCCGCCGTCATGTCCGGCTTGCCCTGGCGCTTGAGCTGGTCGCGCTTGACGGTCAGCAGCACATTGGCCGCCTGTTCGCCGCCCATCACGCTGATGCGGCTGTTCGGCCACATCCACAGGAAACGCGGCCCATAGGCGCGACCACACATGCCGTAATTACCCGCGCCAAAGCTGCCGCCGACGATCACCGTCAGCTTGGGCACGCTGGCATTGGCGACCGCATGTACCATCTTCGCGCCGTCTTTGGCGATGCCGCGCTGCTCGTATTCCTTGCCGACCATGAAGCCGGTGATGTTTTGCAGGAACAGCAGCGGTATCTGCCGCGCTGTACACAACTCAATGAAGTGCGTCCCCTTCAGCGCGCTCTCGCTGAACAGTACGCCGTTGTTGGCGATGATGCCAACCGGGTAGCCCTCGATGCGCGCGAAGCCCGTGACCAGCGTCGTCCCGTAATTGGCCTTGAACTCGCGGAAACGGCTGCCGTCCACCAGCCGCGCGATCAGTTCGCGGGCATCGTAGCTCTCGCGGAAGGTCGTCGGGATGATGCCGTAGAGTTCTGC
>JAEUQX010000261.1 GCA_016788625.1 Anaerolineae bacterium | reverse complement strand
CATCGGTCACTTTGAAGAGATTTACGGTTTGCTGGCCGACGAGCCGCTAGAGCGTAATCAGCCACCTTACCCGGATATGCGGGATGAGATGGCATGACGCATTTACTGACTGAAGTTCGCGAATGGGGAAGGTTGATTAGGCCTGCGGGAGGATATACGCCCTGACGGGCTAATCCTCCCCTACGGAACACAATTGATGTAGGGGAGGATTAGGCGTTCGCGCCGTATATCCTCCCTTCCGCAGACTGATCGGGGAAGACGTAGGCTAACGACAAACCACTAAAGGGACGACGCGATGCATCGCCCCTCGCTACGAGAAATATCAGTTGCCGAACTGCGCTTCGGGCTGCGGGCGGCCGCTGATAGCAGGTTCAAGCGGCTCGGCCTCGGCTTCCGCGTGGGGTTCGCTGTGCGGGCGGATGTGCCGCAGCATCGTCGCGATGAGAATTGCCAGCCCGGTGAAACCGATCAGGCCAATCAGCGCGTTGAGGTGCAGCCCCTGCACGAATGCCTGACGTGCCGCGTTCAGCAGTTCCCCCGCCAGCGCATCGGGCAGCTCCGCAGCAGCCACCACCGCAGCGCCCAACGTCTCCTGCACCGTGTGGCTGAGTTCCGGCGAGATACCGGTCGGCATAGCCGCGAGCAGTTGTGTCCGATACACGGCCATGCCCAGGCTGCCCAGCACCGCCAGCCCCATCGCCCCGCCCAACTCCGCGCCCGTCTCGGCCAGCGCGGAAGCCGCCCCTGCGCGTTCCGGCGGCGCGGCGGCGACGACCAGATCGACAGTCAGTGAGAAGGTGAAGCCGAAACCGAGCGACATGATCGTATTGCCCAGCACGACCAGCAGCAGCGAGTTGGTGTCGGTGGGCACGAGCAGCCCCGCGCCCAGCGCCGCCAGCAGCAGACCGCCCGCCACCACGATTGCCGGACGGATGTGGCGCACGATGCGCGGCGCGAGGTTGGAGGCCAGCACGAAGGCCACCGCCCCCGGCACCGACCACAGCCCGGCTTGCAGCGGCGACAGCCCCAGCACGAGCTGCAAATACTGCGCGATGAACAGGAAGCTGCCGAAGCCGATGAAGATGCCCAGCGTATAGGTCGCCAGCGAGGCGCTGAACGCGCGCACGCGGAACAGCCGCAGATCAAGCAGCGGGTCGCTCAGCGTCTGCTGACGCCGCACGAAGATAAAACCGATCAGCAGACCGCCCACGATACAGAGTGCAGCCACGAGGGTCAGTCCGCTCTCGGCAACCTGCTTGAAGCCGAAGATCACCAGCAGCACGGCGGCCAGCGACATGCCCGCGCTGAGCAGGTCGAAGCGGCCAGGGTTCGGGTCACGATATTCCGGCAGCAGCAGCGGCCCGGCCACCAGCAGCAGTCCCATCACCGGGACGCTGAGCAGGAACACCGACCCCCAACTGAAATTCTCCAACAGCAGACCGCCGATCAGCGGGCCAATCGCGCTGCCGACTGAGAAGCCGGAAACCCATACGCCGATGGCGACTGTGCGCTGGCCGGGGTCGAGGAACATGTTGCGGATGAGTGACATCGTGGACGGCATCAGCGTCGCGCCAGCGATACCCAGCAGCGCGCGGGCAGCGATGAGCATCCCGGCGCTGGTGGAAAAGGCCGCCAACACCGATGCCAGCCCGAAGGCCGTCGCGCCCATGAGCAGCAGTTTGCGGCGGCCAATGCGGTCGCCTAACGTGCCCATCGTGATCAACGACCCGGCGATCATGAAGCCGTAAATGTCGGTAATCCACAAAAGCTGCGAACTGGTCGGCTGAAGATCGGCGGTGAGCGCAGGCACGGCCAGATGAAGGACGGTCAGATCCATCGCGATGAGTACGGTTGGCAGCATGAGGACAGCCAACCCAATCCACTCACGCCGCCCGGCGCGAGGTGCGGTTGTTACACGCATGTGATTGTCTTTCTACTTGATTGTTTCGGAATGAGCGTGATTTACCTGGAGCATCCCCACCCCAGGCAATACGTTTTGTAATTGTTGCACATATGTTCTGAGCCGTCAAGAGCCATTGTTGATCTGAGCACATCTTCCGTTTTGGGCGGATATGCGCCTTGCCGGGGTAATCCGCCTCCATACAGGCGCTGGTTGACTTCCTCGAACACCCATGCTACTGTTAGGATGTCGCATGAAGGTGCGCCCGCCGCTCGGACGCGGGGTGCATAATGGGGGAAGCCGGTGTAAGTCCGGCGCTGTCCCGCAACGGTAATCCCTGGACTCAGGGAAAGCCCGATTACCCGCCTTCATCTCATTGTTGTGTACCACCTTCGAGGTAAAGGGGGCCGAGCATGGTTGATAAGTCCACGCGCTCCCCGCTTCCCGGCGGGTTTATTGTTTGCGCTCTCCACCATCATCAACAGCATACCCTCCTCATCCCCGGACTGGCACCAACAGCTTTTATCGAGGCCATGCTCCCGAAGGAGGAGACGCTATGAAATACCGTTTGCTACTGATCATCATCGTTGCCCTGTTCGCCGTGCTGCCTGCCCAGGCGCAGGAGGCCAATCTGCTCGATGCCTGCGTCACGGATTATGACGCAACCGTCGATTACTTCCCGGAGAAAGTCACAAAGGAGCACGCGACGGGCTTCACGGTTGAATACTTCGCGAATTACAAGGTTGTCACGGTCAACACCCCCTGGCAGGATGCCGAAGCGCCGCTGCAATATGTGCTGGTGCAGTGCGGCACGCCCGCGCCGGAGGGCTTCGGCGACGCGCTGGTGATCGACGTGCCCGTGCCGACCATCGTCGCCATGTCCACCAGCTTCCTGCCGCACCTCACACAGCAGGGTTTGCTCGACCGCCTGATCGCCATCGACACGGCGCTGTATACCAGCAATGACGAGGTGCTGGCGCGCGTGGCTGCGGATGCCATCAGCGAGATCGGCGGGGGTGGCAGCGGCCAGGAGGTCAACGTCGAAGCGCTGATCGACCTCGAACCAGCGCTGGTGATGACGCAGCGATTCAGCTCCGCCGATACAACCTACCCCGTGCTGCAGGAAGCCGGGCTGCCCGTCGTGATCAACGCCGATTTCCTCGATTCCTCGCCGCTCGGACTGGCGGAATGGGGCAAGTTCATCAGTCTGTTCTTCAATACCGAAGCGCTGGCGCAAGAACAATTCGCAGGCGTGAGCGAGCGCTACGCGGCGCTGAAGGCTGCGGCGGCAGACGCGACCAGCCAACCGACCGTCTTCGCGGGCACGCCGTTCGACGGGACGTGGTACATGCCCGGCGGCGGCAGCTACCTGGGGCAGCTCCTGGCAGACGCGAACGCGGCTTACCTGTGGGCGGATGACCCCGCGACGGGCAGCCTGTTCCTGGACTTCGAGACGGTGTTCGACCGCGCGGTGGATGCCGAGTTCTGGGTGAACGTCAACCCGTTCTGGGGCACGCTGGCGGACGCCGAGGCCGAAGATGCGCGTTATGCCAACTTCGCGGCGTTCCAGAACGCGACGGTCTACAGCAACAACGCGCGCGTCAACGCTAATGGCGGCAGCGACTACTTCGAGTCCGGCTATGCTAACCCGGACATCATCCTGGCCGACCTGGTGAAAATCTTCCACCCGGATCTGCTGCCCGACCACACGCTGTATTTCTACGCGCAGGTGCCGCCCGCGCAGTAAAGGCAAAGCATTCACCACAGAGGCGCGGAGGACACAGAGGAAGACAGAGCAAATTGTAGGGGAGGATTAGCGCACAGCGCGTATATCCTCCCGCAGACACACGACACATACGTGCGGAGGTTCTTCAGAGCACCCGGAGATGGAAAGGAAATTCCACCAGTAAACATAGGCTTGGTTGTAGGGGCCGACCTGGCAGGTCGCCCCTACAGAAGCACCTGTTTGGCATGATTACGGCTATTTTCAAGGGCTGTGACCTTCCCACGCTGGCGGAGAGAAATCAGAAGAAGACAAAGATGAACTCGGATTACAACCGCAGGCAATACAATCTGATGCTTCATATCATTTCGTTGTATCAAGCGGGCGAAATTGTAATGGGACAACTTCTTGATGATTTGAGTGGGTTGCAAGACGCATTAATTGATGTTGGGCGCGATTGGCATAACGCATTTCAAGATGAATGGGGCATTTTAGAGATTACCTTTGCTGTTTCCAGATATGAGCAAAGAAAGCTAGATGATCAGGATCGGATGAGGGTAGAAGAAGCAATTGAGGAACTCAAGCAGTTGATCCGGATTGATTTGGATAAATTGCCAAGTGAGTAACACAAGGGCAGCGCTGATCAAACAACTGCTTATTTTCTCATCGTTCAACCGCGACTACGGTTTAGCCGAGTAAGCACTAGCGAACGCGAGCAAACCACCAAGGAAGGTCTGATTGGCACAAGTGAAAGGGACGGATGCACGACTGCGTGCCCCCATTGCGACACGAGATATGCTCCCCACACTGACAGCGCGCAGCCTGCCGCGGCTCCGGCGTGATGCCCGCCTGATCATCCTGCTGGCGCTGGCGGGCGGGCTGTTCGGCGCGTTCCTGCTCAGCCTGGCGGTCGGCTCGGTGGTCATCCCGCTCGACCAGATCATCACCATCCTGCTGGGCGGCGAGGCTGCCCGTGCCACCTGGTCAACGATCGTGCTGGATTTCCGCCTGCCAAAGGCGCTCACGGCGCTGTTAGCGGGCGCGGCGCTGAGCGTCAGCGGCTTGCAGATGCAGACGCTGTTCCGCAACCCGCTGGCCGACCCGTTCGTGCTGGGCATCAGTTCCGGTGCGAGTCTGGGCGTGGCGCTGGTGGTGCTGTCCGTCGGCACGACCGGGGCAGTCCTGCTGGCCGGGCTGGGGCTGGCGGGTGACTTCGGGCTGACGGCGGCGGCGATCATCGGGGCAGCCTGCGCGCTGCTGCTCGTGCTGCTCGTGGCGGCGCGCGTGCAAAGCATGATGACGCTGCTGATCGTCGGGCTGATGTTCGGTTATGCAACCGGCGCGCTGGTCAGCCTGCTGCTGTATTTCAGCATCGCGGAACGCATTCAGACGTACATCAACTGGACGTTCGGCAGCTTCGGCGGCGTGACGTGGCGGCAGATCCCGATCTTCCTGCCCGCCGTGCTGCTCGGCCTGGCGGGTGCGGTCGCGCTCAGCAAGCCGCTCAACGCGCTGCTGCTGGGCGAGGCTTACGCGCAAAGCATGGGACTGAACGTGCGCCGCGCCCGTCTGGGCATCATCGCCAGCACCGCGCTGCTGGCCGGGAGCGTGACGGCCTTCTGCGGGCCGATTGGCTTCCTGGGCATCGCCGTGCCGCACCTCTGCCGGGGACTGCTGCACACGGCAGATCACCGCCTGCTCATCCCCGCAACCGTGCTGCTGGGCGGGACGCTGGCGCTGCTGGCCGACCTGATCGCGCAGGTGCCGGGGCACCAGATCGTGCTGCCGCTCAACGCCGTGACCGCGCTGCTGGGCGCGCCTGTCGTCATCTGGGTGATTCTGCGGCGGGCGAGTACACGGGCATCGTTCGGGGGGTAGTAAACAAGTTACCAAACACCAATTGCCAACGAACTTGAAGCAAATCACAACCAATGATCTCGCAGACGTTACCGTTTTAACCCTCCAGATTTCCGGCTACAAGATTATTGTTTATACTTGGAATGTGTCCATTATAACCTTCCGAGGTTTTGAATTATGAATTGCGCCGAACTGATTCAAAGTCTGATTAATGATCTAAATGCTATACAGTATCCATATCCACAAGAGCAGATTGATGCCCTTATAAGTCGATCAAATATGATCGCACGCCGGGTTTTCGGTGCTGATAGTAACTATCTAAGTGAACTTACAAGTGCATTTAGAACATTTCTCGGAGCTGTGGTGATTAATCCTAATTTTGATGAGTTTTCACCAGAAGACTTCGAAATTGATCGCCAAAATGAATGGCTTGGGAAAAGCAAACAAGTTTTGAATGTACTGACAACCATGATGGAAGACTGCAATCTTTCTTCAATTTCGGGAAAACAAGTCCCCCGAAGTAACACTATTGCTCGTTCAAATCGTATCTTTGTCGTACACGGTCATGACGGCGAAATAAAGCAGGATGTAGCACGAACCCTCGAAAAACTGAAACTGGAACCCATTATCCTGCACGAACAGCCGAATGCAGGGAAAACTATTATCGAGAAGTTTGAAAAGTATTCCGATGTAGGTTTTGCTATTGTCCTGTTGACGCCTGATGACAATGGGTATCCCAATACGGAGTCTGGTACTAATGCCCGGCCAAGAGCACGTCAAAATGTCATTTTTGAGATGGGCTATTTCATTGGGAGACTTGGCAGAGAAAGAGTCTTGGTATTGTATCGTGAGCAGGATGGATTTGAAAAGCCATCGGACTATGATGGGGTATTGTACACAGTCTATGATCCAACAGGTCGCTGGAGATTTGAACTCGTTAAAGAACTTAAAGCCGTCGGCTATGAGATTGATGCCAATCTCCTTGTTCAATAGAGGATGAACGAGATTAACAATCATGAGGAAAGTTAAACAATTGCCAGACTCTGCAATAAACAAGCGCAAAAAAGTCGAGACGGCATTGGATGAAATTGGCGAGGCACTGCAAGAAATTGGCATCAGTTTTGATGATCATATGGAAGAGAGCGGGCCATTCAAAGCGGCATCCTATACGAAGAGTATGGCCTAGATGCCGACAGGCTGGATGAATAGCAACCACTCCTCTCCCCGCTCTCCACCACCGACCTCGCCATAGGCTACAGCGCCCGCCGCGCGACCCAACGCACCCTCGACAACATCAGCGTCAGCCTTCACGCGGGTGAACTGGTCCGTCCGATCGGACCCAACGGCGCAGGCAAATCGACCCTGATGCGCTGCTGGCCGGGAGCGTGACGGCCTTCTGCGGGCCGATTGGCTTCCTGGGCATCGCCGTGCCGCACCTCTGCCGGGGACTACTGCACACGGCAGACCACCGCCTGCTCATCCCCGCAACCGTGCTGCTGGGCGGGACGCTGGCGCTGCTGGCCGACCTGATCGCGCAGGTGCCGGGGCACCAGATCGTGCTGCCGCTCAACGCCGTGACCGCGCTGCTCGGCGCGCCTGTCGTCATCTGGGTGATTCTGCGGCGGGCGAGTACACGGGCATCGTTCGGGGGGTAAGCGCTGCCAGCCGCTTCGCCCCCCGACTGCATCACACCATGGAGTATTACGGCGACAGCACCACGTTGGGCGTGCGTTCGCCGTCGCTGCCCGCGCGCTTGCGGTCGCTGATCGGCTTGACGGGCGGGCACTCCCAGGCCATCTCCTCGGTCTGTGAACGCATCTCCTTGAACTTCGGCAGAATGCCGCAGGCGAAGCACTTGTCGCGGCAGTCCACGCGCGTCTCGCCCTTGATGCTCATCAGGTAATCGTCAATCAGGAACTTCTTATGCACCGCCGCGTCGATGTGATCCCAGGGGAAGACCTCTTCGATGCTGCGTTCGCGCTCGGTGTAGAACCAGGGCGCGAGGTTGTGTTCGTCAAAGGCCTGCATCCAGAGATCGTGCCGGTGCATGTCCTGCCAGGCGTCGAACTTACAGCCTAGTTCCCAGGCGCGCTCGATCACACGGCCCAGGCGGCGGTCGCCCCGGCTCATCCAGCCCTCGAAGGCGCTCTCGTGAACGCTGTTCCAGCGCAGGTGCAACCCGTGCCCACGCAGTTGATCTTTCAGCAGGCGCAGCTTTTGCTCCACCTGTTCATGCGTATCCTGCGGCACCCACTGGAAGGGCGTATGCGGCTTGGGGATGAAGGTGCTGACGCCGACGTTGACGTTGGCCTTGCCCCCCAGGAGTTTCTGCCCCTCGCGCAGCACGGCCTTGCACAGGTTGATGATCGCCTGCACGTCTTCCAGGGTTTCCTCCGGGTGGCCGATCATGAAGTAGAACTTGATCGTGCGCCAGCCGCGCGAATACACCGCCCGCGCCGTCTCCAGCACCTGCTCATCCGGCACGTACTTATTGATGATATCGCGCATCTTCTCGGTGGCGGCTTCCGGCGCGAAGGTGAACCCGCTGCGGCGCGTGTCGCCCAGCTTGTCGAGCAGGTCGGCGCTGGCGCTTTCGATGCGCAGGCTCGGCAGGCTCAGACTCAGGCCAGAGTCGTGATACTGCTCGTGAATCGTATCGACGAGTTCGTGGACGTAGACATAGTCTGACGACGACAGGCTGAGCAGGCTGATTTCTTCAAAACCCGTGTTGGCGATGATCTCGCCAATCGCGGTCATCACCTCAGCCACCGGACGTTCACGCACCGGGCGGGTAATCATCCCGGCGTGGCAGAAGCGGCAGCCGCGCGTGCAGCCGCGCATGATTTCGATGGGCGCGCGGTTGTGCACCGTGTCGATGTTCGGCACAAGGAAGCGCGTGAAGGGCGTGGGCAGCACAGGCACGATGCGCTTCAGCACGCGGCGCGGCGCTTCCGGCGTGTTGGGGACGACCTCGCGCACGGTGCCGTCGTCGTTGTAGCTCACGTCGTAAAAGCGCGGCACATACATGCCCTGAATGCGGGCGATGGCACGAAGCTGCTCGGTGCGGCTTTGCCCGCGCATGGCCTGGAGCGTGCGCGCCACCTCCACGATGATCTCTTCGCCCTCGCCGATCACGAACGCATCGATGAAATCGGCCAGCGGCTCTGGATTGTAGCAGGCGTGCCCGCCAGCGATGACCAGCGGATAACTTTCGTCGCGTGAGGAACTTCTGAGAGGCAAATTAGCTAAATGTAACAGATTGAGGACGTTGGTGTACAATTGTTCATAAGGCAAACTGATGCCCAACAGATCAAATTCACGAATAGGACGCTTGTTCTCTAACGAGTAAAGCGGGATGCCCTCAGCGCGCATCAGATCTTCCATGTCCGTCCAGGGGCTGAAGACGCGTTCTGCCAGCATATCCGGCTGTCGGTTGATCTGTTCATAGAGGATCATGATGCCCAGGTTGGACATACCCAGATCATAAATATCCGGGAAAGCCAGCGCGACCTTGAAGTCTGTTGTGTCCCAATCCTTGGCGACGCTGTTGTACTCACCGCCCACATACCGCCCCGGCTTGGTAACACGCGGCAGGATGCGTTTCAATTTGTAATGAATCAGGTTCGACTGCATCATGACGGTCCCCAGTTCCATCTTTGCTCACGATGGGTTCATTATAGCGACCGTCCAGAGTGAAGGATAGCACGATTGTCGCTGCGAATGTTGACGGTACTGAGCGTCTGTATCTGCGCCGTAGTCGCCCCGCTGGCTGCTGCTGACGAGCCGCCCGCGACGATTACGGTGGAGAACCTGCGCCAACTCACACCTGTCGCGCGCATTGAATTTGCCGACGCGCCGACACTCGTTGAGAACGGCTGGTTCGCGCTCGACGCTGCCGGACAGCACGCCGCTGTGATCAGCCGCGAGCAGTCGCTGCTGGTCTGGAATGCCGACGGCACGCTGACCGACGAGTACAGCATCCCCGGCAGCGATGGCCTCCCAACGAGCATTCTGGATGCCGCCTTCAGCCCACGCGATGACCTGCTCGTCTCCGCGCACCTCGAAGGTGGGATGTTCTACGCGGCCTACCGCTGGTTCAAGGCCGCCTATCACGAGTACTACCAGTTCACCACCCAGGATGTGCCGCTGCGCATCTGGGCGGACGAGAATGTCTGGCTGGAAGTCTCGCCGTTCGACTACATGCAATCGCGCTACATCATGGAACTGCGCCCGCTGCCGCTCGACCGCATTCGCCAGAACGACATCCTGAGCGCGGATGAGATCGCCACGCTGCCCTCCGGCCCGGAGAGCGACGCCGAGTCGTTCGTGCGGGTGGGACGCATCGAACCGCCGCTGGCTGTAACAGTCACGCGCGAAGGGTTAGCGAAGCGTTGGAATTTACAAACGGGCGGTGTTGATGCAGAGGCGCAGATGGCAGCCCTGCCCGGCGCGGGGCAGATCAGCGCGGACGGGCGCTACTTCGCCTGGCGCGACAACGAGTCGCACATGCTGCACCTGCTTGATTTTGAGACGGGTATTGATCGGGAAGTCGCCCCACTGGACGGCGCGTACATCCCGTTTTTGCTGATCACCCCAGCTGCTGACCTGATTGTTGGTATCAATATCGCGGGCACGCCTATCGTGGCTGCCTGGGATACGCAGACGGGCGAGCGGTTCGACCTAGGGGCGTATCGCGAATGCGGTCGTCAGCCGGACATGGCACGCCTGAGCAAAGATGGGACGACGCTGGTGATTGGCTGTGATATGGGTTTGGAATTCTGGCGTATTGAAAGGTCATAAGGGCTATGGATTGGTTCAACCGGCTGGCGGGTAATCGTTACATTCAACTGGTGCTGCTGGCAAATGATCAGGGACAGATGCTGCGAGCGTCACGCGAGATACAGAGCGAGGACGATGTGCTGCCCTCGATGCTGCAAGCGCTGGAGGTGCTGGGGCAGTCGCTTTCCGATGAGTTCAACTGCGGCACCACGCATATGGTGCACCTCAGCACGGCGCGGGGGCATATCATGCTCTTCCCGCTGGCAGGCTCACAGTACTACCTGGCTGTGCTGGTGGAGAAGATCGCACCGCTGATGGTCGTCCTGGTGGAAATCGAGCGTACCCTCAAAGCGCTCAACCTGGATGAGCTGGCTGACTTGAACCCGGCAGCGGAACTGGATGCTGCTGAACTGATCGAAGCCGTGCGCGAATGGTTGCAGGCCAAGGATGCGGAGTGATCAACTTTATACGATTTTCATGATTCGATGATACTTTATCACGCTTTCCCTGTTATAATGTGGTTAGCATAAAGTTTGTGATAACCACCTTATGAAACAGGGGCACAGTGACAATCGTGGTCGATTCCAGAAACGCGACAGAGAAACAAAAGCAGCAGGAGCACCGCTGCCCATACTGCCAACGCGAGTTCAAGACACTTGACGATCTGACGCTGCACGTTGTCACGCGCCACACGCAGACGGGCATTCCGCGTCCGGCACCAACAGGCCCCACCAAGCGCTAAGCGCGACTGTACTGCTGAATCTGCCTGAACCGGCGGTCACGCTCAGCGCGCTGGATGCTGTTCGCGCGCAGCGCACCCACCCCTTCGATACAGAACGACGCCGCCACCGCCGCAGCCGCGCCCGCCTCTGCTAATGTCTTGCCATTGACCAGACCGCACAACAGACCGCCGCAGTAGGTATTACCTGCCCCGGTTTGATCGACCACCTGATGCACCGGGAAAGCCGGGATATACTGGCGTTCCCCGGTCGCGCGCCGCCCCAGCAACGACCCCTGTTCACCCATGCGCAGCGCCACGATCTGCGCACCATCGTCAAAGAACGCCGTCAGCAGCTCGTCAGGCGTGAGCGCGCCATACACCGCCTGCGCCTCGACCAGATTGGGCGAGATCACATCAATGCGGCACTCGCGCAATACCGCGCGCATCGGCTCGCGGTTCTCCAGCAGCATCACCTGCTGCAGCGGTTCCCACAGCACCAGCCCACTGAGCGTGTGTGACCATGTGCGGATGTCGTCAAAGCCTTGCAGCAGATAATAACCCTGGCTGCCGCGATAAACCTCCGGCAGGTGTTCCGGCTGTGCCCCGCGCGTGAATGGCTCGGTCTCGCGCACGCGGAACAGTTCGCGCCGCGTACCGTCATCCTCGAAGATCTGCCAAGCGCGGATTTGCGGGATAGGAAGCTGAACCAGCCCGCGCGTGTCGAAGTGTGCTTCCAGCAGGGCGCGCACCTCGTCCGGCAGCCCCTGCCCGACCGGCGCGACGATGCCAGGGCGCTCATCCCACAATGCCGCACCCATCAGCGCGTGCAGCACGCCGCCGCCCGGCTGCGCCATGTGCGTCCGGCCATCAGGCAGCACGATATCATCAATGAAGATTGCGCCGATGCCGACGATGCGCGGCGCAGTACCGCCCGCGTTCATCCCGCCGCTACTGCCAGCGCCGCCGCGATCTGGCCGCCGGTGCGTGCGTTGTTGACCAGCAACGATGTGTTGGCGCGGCGCGACTCGCCCGCTGTGAGTTCGGCCACGCGACCGAGGACGAAGGGCGTCACCGCCTTGCCGTGAATGCCCTGCTGTTCCGCCTCGGCGGTCGCCTGTTGAATCGCGGCCTCGGCTGTGCTGCTGGCGAGTTCATCGGCTGCGGGCACGGGCACGGTGATGAGGATGCCATGCTGCGCTTCCAAGCGCCGCGCCGCCGCGATGATCTGCGCCGCTTGCTCGACCGTCTCGACGCAGGCGTCAATCGGCAGCCCGCTGCTGCGCGTGTAGAAGGCGGGCAGCGTGTTCGTGCCCAGCCCGATGATCGGCACGCCGTGCGTCTCCAGCACTTCCAGCGTCAGTGGCAGGTCGAGGATCGACTTCGCGCCGGAACAGACCACCGCGACCGGGGTGCGTCCGAGTTCGATCAGATCGGCGGAGACATCGAAGGGCTGACCGCGATGCACGCCGCCAATACCCCCTGTCGCGAACACGCCAATGCCCGCCATATGCGCGACGATCATCGTGCCCGCGACGGTCGTCGCCGCGTCCTCGCGCAGCCCGACGGCAATCGGCAGGTCACGGCGGCTGCACTTGCGCACGCTGCCATCGCTGCGCCGTCCCAGCGCCTCGACCTCATCCGCCGAAATGCCAACGGTGATGCGCCCCTTGAGGATCGCGATGGTGGCAGGCGTCGCGCCGCTGGCGCGCACGGCGTCTTCCATCGCCAGGGCGGTTTCCACGTTGGCGGGGTACGGCAGGCCGTGCGTGATCAGCGTCGACTCGAGCGCGACGACCGGGCGTTTTTCATTCAGTGCCGCCTGCACGGCGGGTGCAATCGTCAGGTTAGTGTTCATGGGTATCCTGTTGGTGGGTCGTGTCTGGTGAATTCTGGTGTTGCAACGTGGTGATCAGCGGGATTATAGCAGACAAAAAGGCCAGCCCGTAACGCTGCGGACTGGCGGGTGCATTCTAAAACAACCTCAGTTTTGGATAGGTTTTGCTTTGCTCAAGAACCTCACCCCTCAATCCCCTCTCCACTCGGTGGAAAGGGGAAGCTAAGCGAAGTGCAGCAGGGTGAGGTTAAACAAATGCAGCGCTATCCGAAACTCAGATACAGAGACATGATGATTTGCTGGCGGGCGGATATACAGCGCAAGCGCCTAATCCGCCCCTACATAACCCGTCATCCGTAGGGACACACGGCTGTGTGCCCCTACGAATGAGGTGGGGTTATCCTATTCCAGGACGCGGATGGCGTCGATGTTCATCGTTCGCCCGTGATCGCGGTTTTCCACGAACACCTGATGCGTGCTGGCCGAACCCAGACCATAGATCACGACAGGCGTGAAGTAGGTCGGGCGCGCCGCTGCCTGGCTGAACTCGGTGCAGTCCAGCCCTTCAATCGTCCGCACGCACACGCGCACCTGACGACTGTTCAGCGCGGCTCCGTACTGGTACAGCACCACCGCGTTACCTTCGACGTAGAGCTGCATCAGCGCGCCGCCCGCCGTCGCCGTTGACTGCGTCATGTTCCAGGGGCCGCGCGGCGGCGTGAGCGTCATCGTCGCCTGTGTCCACTGGTGGACGGACTCGTAAACGATGCCCGTCTGCGTGTTGTCGTAGAGCGTTCCGGCTGCCAGCGGCGTGGCCGCGCCCGCGTTGGTGACATCGCTGAAGATCGCAATCGCGTCGATCTTCAGGCG
>JAEUQX010000250.1 GCA_016788625.1 Anaerolineae bacterium | reverse complement strand
GGCGCAGAACAGCGCCGTGACCGCCGTCGCTGCACAGGAGACTGCCATCTTCAACGAGCAGCAGGCGCGCGCACAGGCGTTGGCATCATCCGGTGAACAGCTCCTCGACGCAGGAAACCCGGATGTTGCCATCGCTCTGGCACTGGAAGCGAGCGAACTCAATCCGTCGCTGACACAAGCGCAGCGCCTGCTCAACCGCGCCGCAACCTTCGCCAGCCGACTGAATGTGACGCGGGCGCAGCGCCAGGAGATTGAGACATTCCGCGACCGCCTGGGGCGTGACCGAACGCGTACCATCACGATCAGCGCGCTGGGTGGCGTGTTCAGCGCCGATGGGCAGTATTTTGTCACATCACCCGACGGCCCGACACTGAATGTTTATCGCACTGCCGACCGCACCCTGCTCTATCAACTGCTCGACCACACTGGTTGGGTCAGTGCCGCCGTCTTCAGCCCAGACAGTCGCTACCTGATCAGCGGCGACGAGAATGGCGAAATCAACCTCTGGGACATGACCAATGGGGCGCTGCTGCGCCAGTTTGACGGCCACCGTGGGCGCATCAACGCGCTGGCGCACAGCCCGATTGCGGCGAAGTTCGTTTCAGTCTCATCCGACCGCACTGCCATCCTGTGGGATCGCGACAGCGGCGCAGCGGAGGTCACGCAGCCCGGCTTCGGCGCGCCCGTTGAGCACGTCTTCTTCGCGGAGAACGGTGAACGGGCAATGGCTTACGCACCCAACCAGGATCAACCCCGACTGGGGCGGCTGCCTGCTCCCGACCCCAGCCGCCCATTCAGCAACCTGTCGGCCAAGTATCGCGGCTTTAGCCCCAACGGGCGTTATGCCTACAGCGGCGGCGATGAGAACGGCTACCTGGTGCTGTGGAATGCAGATCGCGGCACTCAGGCGCGCGAGTTCCGGTTGGGCGTTGCGCGCGAGGACTACATCCTGCAAGTCGCCTTCAGCCCAGACGGACGCTACGTGCTGGTACATTCCGAAGGTCGCGCCTATCAGGATCAGGATACCTACCGCGTAACGCGCCGTTCGGTCGAACTGTGGCGCATCGACAACGGCGAACTGGCGCGCAACGAGGTCTTCGATGGCAGCTACGAGTTCGACGGCTTCGGCACGATTGACTTCGATAACCCGTCGAGCTGGGATATTTTCAGCCTCACCTTCAGCCCAGACAGCCGGACAATCCTCGTGGGCGGACGCTTCGACCGCATTTCCGCGCTGTACCTGCTGGATGTGCAGACGGGCGAAATTCTGCGGCGCTACACCGGGCATAACCGCCCGATCAGCGAAATAGGCATCAGCGCAGACGGCAGGTACATGTACTCTGTAGCCGAGGGCAACGTGCGGCTGTGGGACATCAGCGAGCGGGAAACGAGCCAGATCGCCGCAATCAATACAGGCGGCGGCCCGATTATCAACGTTGGCATCAGCCCGGATGCATCCGTTGCCTACGGGCAAAATCGCGGCGCGGGAACGGTGGGGGCATGGAATCTGCTCAACAATGAGCGCGTGATCACCCCGATCAATATCGGTTCGTCACCGTTGGCTTTCAGCCCAACTGAGCCGACAATTCTGGTCGCGGGCAGCAATGCTAACGTCTCGCGCAATGCCAGCACGGGAGTGGCCGACGAACGCATTGGCAGGCTGGTCATTCCGGACTTCAGCAGCCTGACAGTATATGATCTGAACAGCGGCGTGTTCACCCTGCAATCCAGCGTGCGGCTGCACGTTGAAACGCTGGCCTACGGCGCGGATGGGCGCACAGTCGTGATGGGTGGCTACCTACCTGTCTTTGCAGGGGATGGCAGTGCCGCGCAGGACAGGTATTTCATCTATGTGTGGGACATCCAAACTCAGGAAGTCATCCAGGTCTTTGAAATGCCCGAGGATATGCTGGGCGCGCCCATCACGCATGTGGCGATCAGCGCGGACAATGCATATGTGGCCTCTTCGTCGGAGAACGCAGACGATACTTACAGCGTGATCATCTGGGACAGCGCTAACGCTGGCGTGCTGCACCGTCTGAGCGGCGTGAACAGCCCGGTCACAGCGCTGACCTTCGACCCAACCGGGCGCACGGTGGTGGCGGCGCTTGATGAGCCGGAAAAGACCGCGCTGGTCTGGGATGTGGCAACAGGTGATCAACTTCTGGCAATTATCGGTCACAACGATGCGATCCTGGCGCTGGCCTTCAGCACGGACGGGGAGACGATGCTGACAGGTTCGGCAGACGAAACGCTGATCCTGTGGGATATGACCAACGGCGAACCGCTGCGACGCTTCACCGGGCACGATGGCGAGGTGAACAGCATCGCCTTCAGCCGCGATGGACGTCTGGCGATCTCCTCTGCGGGGGGCAGCGAAATCCTGGTTTGGCGCATCGAGACCTTGCAGGATACGGTGAACTGGATTCGCAGCAACCGCGCGCTGGTCGAACTCACGTGCCCGCAGCGCAGTCAGTACAGCGTCAAGCCGTTATGCGAAAACGGCGTCGTGCCAACGCTGACGCCCACCGGAACACTGCTGCCCACCCTGACGCCCACAATCACACCGACACCAACCGATACGCCGATTCCCTCGGCTACACCCGTGCCAACGGCGCTGATCCGCACCAGCGATGGCTCGGCTGCCAACCTTCGCACGGGGCCAGGGCCGGGGTTCAGGTCATTGGGCGTGGTGACATCCGGCACAACCGTGATTGTCGTCGACGCCGTCAGCGACCCGAACTGGGTGCAGATTCAACTGATGGACGGCTCTGGCAGCATCGGTTGGGTGACGCGCGGGGTGGTGGAGTTTCCATAAGCATCTTGATACGCGACTCAGCCCGCTCGTTTCCCGTATAATGGTGAATGACGAAAGGCTGAATTATGCGTAACCTTGCAACCTTTAGAAATGCGGCGGTCATCATCGCGGCGGTGGTGCTGGCCGTCGTCGCGCTGACTTTCCTGACCACGCTGATGAGTTCGATCATCCCCATCGCCGTGACGGGCGTCGTGGCCTTCATCCTGGGGCGCATGTCCGTCAACCGCGACCTGTTCGGAATACTGCGCGGGGTGTTCAGCCGCGTGAGCCTGCCCGCTCAAGCTGAGCAAGCTGCGCCCGCTGCCGCGCCGAAGCAAGCCGAGCAGCCCGCAAAGCCCGTCCCGGCAAAACAGGCTGAGGCCGCCGCCCCTGCCGCCAAGCCCAAAGAGGCCGCGCCCGCGACCAAGAACGAACTGCTCGACCCGGCCTTCGAGGTAAAGACGCCGGAGCAGATCGAAGCCGAGGCACGTGCCCGCGAGCAGGAACTGCTCAAGCGCAAGGCCGAGCCGAACGTGGACGCGGTGCAGGCAGCGCTGGAAGAACGGCGCAAGCGTCTGCTGGGCAACCAGGGTGATGGCAGCACATGAAGCTGATCGTCGTCTGTGCCTCGCTCGACCTGACGCAGCCCTTCAGCGCCACGCCCGCCTGGTGGCAGCTTCTCAAAGCATTCTACGAAATCGGCGTAGACGTGATCGCCACACCGTATCAAGGCCCAGCGCTTGAGTCGCTGTGGTGGCGCGCTGCGCCCAACCCGGCCAAGTGGCAGGGTGATGCGTTCAAAACCGCGCGCGACCTGCTGCGCAAGATCGCAGGTGAAAAGCCGCCCGTGCAGATTGATGAGACGGCCACACCCGCGCCCATTGACGACAGCGCATCCGATAAGCTGGTGCGCCAATTGGTGCAGACCTTCATCACCCCGTTGTGGCTGCGTCATCTGGATACGCTGTTGGCGAAAAACCCCGACACTGACGCCGTGCTGATTCTGACCGCGCCGCTCAATCACCTCGTCGGCGTGGCGGAGGAACTTCAGCGCAAGCATGGCAAGCCGTTCTTCTACTACGATGGCGATGTGCCCGCCAGCCTGCCGAGCATGAGCGGGTTCGCGTCCGGCTTCCGCATCTACCAGGGCGCAGACCCCGGCGAATACGCGGCGGTGATCAGCAACAGTAAGGGCGGCGAGGCCGCGCTC
>JAEUQX010000230.1 GCA_016788625.1 Anaerolineae bacterium | reverse complement strand
CATACACCCCGGTGATGCCCCAGGGATTGAAGAGCACACCCGTCAATCCCCACCAGAACATCAGCAGCGTGAGCGTGCCGCTGCCCAGTCCGAGCGTCACTGCCAGTTTCAGCGGCGCATCTGCCGGGAACGGGCTGCGCGCCAGCAACCAGGCAGCGGTCGGATATGCCGCGGCGATCAGCAGCAGAAATACAAACCAGGCAACGAGCGTCTGCATCGCTCACGTCCAGACCGGGTTAGGCAGCGGCTGTCCATTCACGCCTGCAATCAGGTTCTCGGCGGCCATCGTTGCCATGCGGTCGCGCGTGCGCTGGCTGGCGCTGCCGATATGCGGCACGATGATGACATTGGGGAGCTGCAAAATCGGGTCATCCGCAGGAAGTGGTTCAGGGTCGGTCACGTCCAACGCAGCGCCCGCGATCACACCAGCCCGCAGCGCATCGTACAGCGCGCGCTGATCGACCACCGGGCCGCGCGTGGTATTCACCAGGATAGCGCTCGGTTTCATCAGCGCCAGCGTCTCGCGGTTGATCAGGTGGCGCGTCTGGACGTTGAGCGGCACATGCAGCGTCACATAGTCGGACTCGTGCAGCAGGCGTTCGAGCGATGTAAGTTCAGCGTTGACCTGCGCGGCAGCTTCAGGGGTACAGCGCGGGCTGTGCGCCAGAATGCGCATATCGAAGCCGCTCGCCCGCCGCGCAACGGCCTTGCCAATCCGCCCCAACCCGACGATGCCGAGCGTCGCGCCGGACAGATCGCCGCCGAGCAGCACTTTTGGCAGCCAAGTCTTCCACTGCCCGGTCTTGATATATTCCACCCCCTCGACAATGCGTCGTGCCGCCGCCAACAGCAGCGCGAAGGCCAGATCAGCCGTCGCATCCGTGAGTACTCCGGGGGTATTACCGATCTGGATGCCGCGTTCGCGCGCCGCGTTGACATCAATGTTGTCGTAGCCCACCGCCATCTGGCTGATCACCTTCAACTGTCCGCCAGCAGCATCCATCAGGGCAGCGTCAATGCGGTCGTTCAACGTGCAGAGCAGCCCATCCTTGCCGCGCACCCGCTGGACCAACACATCGTAAGCAGGTGGCATGTCGTCCGGCCAGATGTCGGCAGCGCAGGCGGCTTTGACACGATCTAACCCGGCATCGGGGATGATGCGGCTGACAAACACGGATGGGAGCATGAGAGACCTCCAGGCGCGGGTACGCCGTTGTCGATCAAACGAATTCGACTAAAATGTAGCCGTTGATGCACGATTTATCAACGGAACCAAGTAATGCACAGGCATCGTGGCTGGATCATTGCATTATGCTTCCTCTTTGCAGTGGCAACCTTCCTGATTCACAGCATCCACAACACCTACATGCGCGACGACGAAGAAATCGCTATGCGCGTGACACGCGGCGACCTGGCCTTCGCGGTATGGTATCAGGCAGAGCAGGATGTGCATCCGCCACTGTGGTTCTCGACCTTCTGGCTGTGGCGGCAGGCGGTTGGCGACGGCGAATTCACCAGTCGCATCTACAGTATCTACCTGACTGTGCTCACCCTGGCATTGGTCTATCGCATCGGGCGAAGCTGGTTCGGCGTGCCGCGTTACGGCTGGTTCGCCATTGCTGCGCTGGGCTGTAATGCTTACTTCATTATCTACGCGCTGGAAATCCGTCCATATGCGCTGATCATGCTGGTGGCGAGCGCCTCGATGCTGGCGTTCTGGCACTGGTTGAACGCGCAAACCTGGCGCAGCGCATTGCTCTACGGCCTGACGGTCACGCTGACGCTCTACCTGCACTACTTCATGACATTCCTCGTCGCCGCGCAGACCCTCTATGGCGCGCTGGGGATGATGATAAACGCGGGCAACCGCCATCTCGGACGCAACAGCGCCATGTCCCTACAACCGAATGCACATGTACCGCTTCGTAGAGTTGACCTACCCCTACAATTCCTCAGCGCGATAGGGTTGGCGCTGCTGCTCTGGCTGCCCTGGCTGCCCGTCTTCGTCAACCAGGTCAACAAGCTCATCAGCATCGAGAGCGCATCCGGGCAGGCGCGCGGCGCGGCGGGCATCGGCACAACCACACAGGCCACCTCCCCGGAAGCCATCCTCGGTCTGCTCAACCTCGCCAGCAGTGGGCAGCCATTCTTGCTGCTCGCCGTCATAGGGATTGGGATGGTAGTGCTCGTCTACGAACGGACATGGCAGGGCCATGCACCTACAGGCGCCCAACAAAGGCGGGCGGCATACCATTTGGCGCTGGCCTGGGGATTGGGAGTGCCCGTGCTGGCGCTGCTCGTCAATCTGGTCGTGGCGGTCTACACTCCACGTTATGTGTCCTATCTGGTGATCGGGCTTGGAATAGCAGTCGGCGCGGCGCTGGCAGTGCTGCCCCCACGCTGGCGTTGGAGTGGGCTGGCCGTGTTCGTCACCCTCAATATGATCGGCCTGCCTACGCAGCTCCCCCGTGATCGCGTACCCTTCCGCGCGCTGTTCCAGCAGGTATCGGCGGCGGCACAGCCGGGTGACGCGCTGCTGCTCGACCATGCCGATCTGGGCAATAACGTGCTGCACTGGCAGGTCGCCCGCTACCTGACGCCCAACCTGTGGCGCAGTCGCAGCGAAGACCCGGCGCAGATACCCGACGCGCGGCGCATCTGGTTCGTCACCGCCGAGTGGTTCAACCCGGCGGTGGAAGAGACATTCAGGCGCGTCGAAAGCACGCATCCGCTCCAGGAGGTCGTCGGCAAATGTGATCGTGACTGGTGTTACCTGCTGCAACTGCTGGAAGGTGCGCCCTGGGATAGCCCGCAGACCTTCGGAGAGCATATGGCGTTCTGGGGCATCGACATCGATGCAGTCAGCGCCGACAGCATCGACGTGCGACTGTGGTGGAGAGTCGAGGCTGCGCCGCCGATCAACTATTCCATCGGGCTGCACCTGCTGGACGCGAACGGCGCGCTCATCGCCCAGAATGACGGGCCAATTCGCGACTTCGGCGTACAAGTGGTCGAAACGTCTACCATGCAGCCGGGCAAGCTCTATATGGATCGACGGACGGTCACGCCGCCAAACAATTTTGTCGGCGACGCCGAACTAAGCCTGGTGGTCTATGACGCGCAGACGGGCGAACGGCTGCGGCTGGCAGAGGGAGTGGATGCGCTGCGGCTGAAGACGCTCACCCTGCCATAAGTCCACCAAACCAGCTGGCCTTAACCGAGCATGGTAGTGCGTGTTACCATAAAAACTACCCAACCCGCTCAAGTGCTTACAAGTGGTGTATTCCTCATGACGTCCGAATTCGTCGCGCACGCATCCTATGGGACGAATCATTCCAGCCCAGTGCGCTTCATCGCATCGCACATTGCCCGCCAGCCGCTCCTGGCGCTGCTCATGGTGATCGGCGCGTTCAGCAATGCCACGCTCGCCGCCGCCGTGCCATACTTCATCGGACAGGCGTTCAATGGCATCATCGAACGGCAGGACACCCAGTTCGCGCTGGTGATGGGTGTGGCAATTATCTTCTCGCAACTCGCACGCGGTATGCTGCAAATCATGCGCAACTTCTCGTCGGAAATCTTCGCCCAGCGCATCGAACGCGATGTACGCGATGAACTTTACGCCAGCCTGCTCGGCAAGAGCATGACCTTCCACGATATGCAGTCGGTCGGTGAGATCATGGCGCGCGTCACCAACGATGTGCGTGAGATGAATCTGATGATGAACCCTGGCATGAACCTGATTATCGGTTCAGGTTTCTTCCTGCTCGCCCCGCTGCTGGGCGCACCTTTCATCCACCCTGCCCTGCTGGTCACACCGATCATCTTCCTGACACTGTATGTCATTGCACAGTACAGGATGATGCGAATGCTGCACCCCATCGCCCAGCAGGTACGCGCCAGCTTCGGCAATATGAACGCCAGCCTCGCGGAAACGATTGATGGACTTCAGGTCGTCAAGGGCATCGCGCATGAAGATCGCGAGATCGAACGCTTCAATAAGCTGGCCGATGAGGTACGCCACTACGCTGTACGGCAGGGCAACATCGAAGCACGCTATGTACCCTTCCTGTTGCTCGGTCTGGCAACCGTCGGCGGCTTCGTCCATGCTATCTATCTGTACCAGATCGGCCAGATAGATGCTGGCAAGATTGTTGCCTTCACGGGACAGTTGTTCCTCTGGCAGTTCCCGGTATTCTCGTCGCTGCGCTCGCTCTCGCAGGTAGCGTTGGGCGTCGCAAGCGCCGGGCGCATCCTCAAAATCATCACCACCGAGACTGATCTCGACCGCAACGAGAGCGGCTATGATGCTCCGCTCAAAGGCGCGATTCGCTTCGAGCATGTCACCTTCGGTTATGCCGAAGGCAACCCGGTACTGCACGATGTCTCGTTCGAGGTGCAGCCTGGCCACACCGTCGCAATCGTCGGGCAGACAGGGGCGGGCAAAAGCACGATCACCAAGCTGATTAACCGCACCTACGATGTTGACGCAGGCGCGGTGCTGGTGGACGGCGTGAATGTGCGCGACTGGAAACTGGAAGCGCTGCGTTCACAGATCAGCATCATCGAACAGGATATCTTCCTGTTCAGCCGCTCGGTTGCGGATAACATTCGCTTCGGGCTGCCCGATGCCGAGATGAGCGCGGTAGAAACCGTCGCCCGCAAAGCACAGGCGCATGAATTCATCAGCGGCTTTCCGCAAGGTTACGAGACGGTCGTCGGGCAGCGCGGCGTCACCCTCAGTGGCGGGCAGCGCCAGCGGTTGGCGATTGCGCGCGCCTTCCTCACCAACCCGCCCATCCTGATTCTGGACGACAGCACCAGCGCTATCGACAGCGCGACCGAGGACCGCATCCAACAGGCCATCTGGAACGCCTCGAAGGGTCGCACGACCATCCTGATTACGCATCGCTTGTCACAAATCCGCTGGGCAGACCATATTGTCGTTATGAGGCAAGGGCGGGTAGTGGCACAGGGTAAACACGAAGACCTGCTGAAGACATCCGAAGCCTATCATCGCATCTTCGCACGTTACGAAATGCCGGAGAAAAGCGCGATGACGCGAGAATCAGTGGAGGGCAACGACTGATGGGTTTCTTCGACGCGCTCAACCAGGACTCCTATGATCGTCAGTACACCGACCAGTACCTGCTGCGCCGCATCTGGAGCTACTTCCGTCACGAGCGCCGCACGCTGCTGATCATCGGCGGCACGCTGATCATCTTTTCCATCATGGGCGCGCTCGTCCCCGTGCTGATCTCTACGGGTGTCGAAGCTGCCCAGCGCCGCGACGAGAGCAATTTGCTCGTTCTGATCATCGTTGCACTGCTCGCTACCGCCCTGTTGGATTATGGCCTGGGCTGGTACCGCCGCGCCATCACGGCGCGTATGATCGCAGACGGCGTGAGCCAGATGCGCAAGGACGCCTTCGCCGCCGCAGTCAACCGCGATCTGGCCTTCTACGATGAGAACAAGTCCGGCAAGGTCGTCAGCCGCGTCACCAGCGACACACAGGAATTCGCCAATGTGCTGCTGATCTTCAGCGACATCTTCATCCAGTTCGTCGAGTTGGGCATCCTGGCAACTGTACTGGTCAACCGTTCCTGGCAGCTCACCCTGCTGCTGATCTTCTGGATGCCCGTCTTCGGCGCGCTGGCATTGCTCTTCCGCCGCCTCTCGCGCATCGTCGGGCGGCAGGGCGCACGGGCGATGGCCGCCGTCAACGACAACATTCAGGAGAGTGTCGCGGGCATCAGTGTCGCCAAAAATTTCCGGCGCGAGGCGATGATCTACAAAGAATTCACCGACGTAAATCTTCAGTCGTATAACATCAACCTCAAGCGCGGCTTCGTCATGGCGCTGATCTTCCCGGCGCTGAACGCGCTGGCGGGCTTCGGCACGGCATCGGTGGTCTACTTCGGCGCGCTGACGGTCGTCGGTGGGGGCATCAATGTTGCCTCATGGTATCTGTTCATCCAGAGCATCGACCGCTTCTGGTTCCCGTTGATCAATCTGGCCGGGTTCTGGAGTCAGCTTCAGCAAGGTCTGAGCGCAGCCGAGCGCGTCTTCGCCCTGATTGATGCCGAAAATACCGTCATCCAAACGGATAGCAAGCCCGTCACACACCTGAATGGCCGGATTGAGTTCAAAGACGTGGTCTTCCGTTATAAAACAGGCGCGCCTGTCCTGGAAAAGTTCAATCTCGACATTCGCCCAGGCGAAAGCGTGGCGTTCGTCGGGCACACAGGTGCCGGCAAGAGCACGCTCGCTAAGCTGATTGCGCGCTTCTACGAATTCCAGGGTGGCGACATCCTGGTCGATGGGCGCGACATTCGCTCGCTCGATCTGGCGAGTTACCGGGGTAAGCTGGGCATCGTTTCGCAGTCGCCGTTCCTGTTCAGCGGCAGCATCGCCGATAACATCCGCTACGGCAAACCAAACGCGACCGACGCGGAAATTGAGGCAGTGGCCTACAGCATTGGTGGCGGCGAGTGGCTGGAAACGCTGCCTGATGGGCTGCAGAGCGATGTGGGCGAGCGCGGCGCACGACTGAGCATGGGCCAGCGCCAGCTCGTCAGCCTGCTGCGCGTGCTGCTGCAGCGTCCGGCGATTTTCGTGCTGGACGAGGCCACCGCCAGCATCGACCCCTTCACCGAGACGCAGATACAGGAAGCGCTCGACCTGATCCTGGCGCAGTCCACCGCCATCCTGATCGCCCACCGACTCAGCACGGTCCGCAGCGCCGACCGCATCATCGTGCTGCGCGAAGGCCGCATCATCGAGGAAGGCAACCACGAAGAATTGATGCATCAGGGTGGTCATTACGCGGAACTTTACGATACCTACTTCCGCCATCAGTCACTCAGCTACATCGAGAACGCGCGCCAGTTCCTGGATACGCAGGAGATGGCAAAGATCAGCGCCGCGCAGCCAGCTTCGGACTGAGACAGCCTGCTGAAACCCGTCATCCGATTTGCTATACTGAAACGCAGTGTTCGCCAGTAGGTGGAATGGATGGGGCAGCATGACAGCAGTACCCAGACGAAAGTGGACGACTGAAGAATATCTGGTCTTTGAACGCGCAAGCCAGGAACACCACGAATTCATCGGCGGGCAGCCTCGTCTCGTTCCAGGCGCGAGTCGTAATCAGAGTAAAATCGGCGTCAATGTCATCGCGTCGCTCGTCAATCAACTTCGTAAGAGTCAGGCTGAGGTTTACTCCGCGAGTATGCGCGTCTGTATCCCACACACCACCGATTACGTCTATCCCGGTGTAATGGTAGTTTCTGATGCCCCGCAGTTTGAGGACAGTAAATTCGACACGCTGCTCAACCCAACGGTCATTATCGAGGTGTTATCATCCTCGACCGAGCAGTTTGACCGCCGAGGGATGTTCCAGCGCTACCAGACGATTGAGTCGCTGCGCGAGTACATCCTGATCTCGCAGGATATGGCCTGGGTCGAAAGCTACTTCCGCCCCGCGCACGATGCAGGCTGGCAGTATTCGCACGCTAACGACCTGAACACCGCCATCGAACTCACTTCCATTGAGGCGAAGCTCCCTCTTGAAGATATTTATCTGAAAGTGTCGTTTGAACCTGAGTAAGCACCGCCCCTTCGCCGCGCTCCTGGCCGCGTTCTTCGCGCTCACGCTGGTCTACGCCTGGGCCACGCCCCCCTTTGAAGCATCCGATGAGCTGTGGCATGTCGGCATGGTCAATCACATCGCGGAGACCGGGCAGCTTGCCGTGCAGGCGCCGGGCACAGACACTCCTTACGAGCAGGAAGGCAGCCAACCACCGCTCTACTACGCCCTCGGCGCGCTGCTCGTACGCAGCATCGACCGGAGCGACTTCGAGGCGGTGCGCCAGCCCAACCCGCACGCGGTTGCCGGGATACCCGGTTATGTCGGCGGCAAGAACCTGATCCTGCGCGACAGCCCACACCCGCCGCTCCAAGGCACTATCCTGGCCGTCTACGTCCTGCGCGCCTTCAGCATCCTGCTCGGCTGCGTGACGGTGTGCGCCGTATATGCCGCAGCGCGAACGCTCGCGCCGGAACGAGGCGGGTTGGCGCTGCTGGCCGCCGGACTGACGGCCTTCAACCCAATGTTCGTCTTCATCACGGCATCGGTGAACAATGACAACCTGGTTACGGCGCTGAACAGCCTTGTCATCTGGCAGATGCTCGTCATGCTGCGGGCCGGGCGTATCACCGCGCGCCGCAGTCTCATCATCGCTGTGCTGATCGCGCTGGCAGCGTTGAGCAAGCTCAGCGGGCTGGTGCTGGTGCCTGCGCTGGCCTTGGCGGGTCTGTGGCTGGCCGTCCGCCCAATGACCGAACACAAGCCGTTTGATTGGCGCGGGCTGGTCATGTTGGGCGGGGCAATGGCGGCGACCTGGGCGCTGCTGGCCGGGTGGTGGTATCTGCGCAACCTGACGCTGTACGGCGAACTCTTCGGCACGCACACGATGGCGCTGGTCGCCGGAGTGCGCGCAGCGCCATTCACGCTCAGCACTCTGCTCGACGAATTCCAGGGTTTCCGCTTCGCCTATTGGGCGCTGTTCGGCGCGGTCAACATCATGACCTTTCGCTGGTTCTACGACGTCATGGATGCGCTGACCGTCGTCGCATTCGTCGGCGCGGCGCTGCCCTTCTGGCGTGCACTGCGCAGGCGCGAACGCGACTGGCTGGTGCGCCACGCCCTGCTCGGCCTGATTGTTCTGACGGGCTGTGTGAGCATCGCGGCATGGACGGCGCAGACCTACGCTTCGCAGGGGCGGCTGTTGTTCCCATTTGTCGCGGCCATCAGCGTACTGCTGGCGACGGGGCTGCTGAACGTTGGCGACACAATCGCCGACGCGATCAGGCGGACATGGCGGAACAACGCCTCTCTAAAGCCACTGCCAATAAGTGGGGTTCATGTCATAGTCGCCGCGTTAGGCGTGTTCGCGCTGGTCGTACCCATCGCCAGCATCGCGCCAGAATATGCAGCACCTGTTCCGCTGTTGGAGCTGCCGGGCAGCGCGCAGCAGGTTTATGCGCGCTTCGGCGGGGTCGCACTGGTGGGCTATGAGGCTCTTGAGCAGCGCTACCAACCCGGCGAGCAAGTACCCATTACCCTGTACTGGCAGGTGCTGGACAACGCAGACGAACGCGATTACAGCCTGTATCTGCACGCCACGCTGGACGACGGCAGAGTGATCGGCAAAGTGGACAGCTATCCCGGCGGGGGGCGGCTGCGAACGTCGCACTGGCAGCAAGGCGCGCTTTACAGCGATACTTACGCCATACCACTCACCCCGGATGCGGCGGGAATCTCGCGGCTGCGCGTGCAGGTCGGCTGGTGGCATTACGCCAGCGGTGAACGGGTCGAGGCAGTCGATGCAGATGGCGCAGCGCTGAACAGCGTCATGCTGAACGCGGGCGGCTTCGCTCCCCAAACCGTCGAACCCGTAACCGATGCATTCACAGAAATTACCCCTGTATCGTTCGGCGGCGTTCGTCTGACAGGCTATCAACTAGATGGGAACGCGCTGGCGCTCATCTGGGAGTCATCCGGCGCGCTGTCCGCTGACTACACCGTCTTCGCACAGGTGATTGACGCGGAAGGCACGATCATCGGCCAGGGCGACGCGCCGCCCGCGCTGCCTACCCGCTTCTGGCGGAGCGGCGAACGCTTCATCACGCGGCATAACCTGGCTTACCAGCAGCCGCCCACGCCGGGCAATTACCAACTGCTGGTCGGCTGGTACAATCCTGTTGACTTCGCCCGATTGGACGTTGCCGCACCCAATGATGCTTATCCATTGGCTCTCGTCGTAATCTCTGGGTAAGAAACGGAGAGTATGCTAGGGCGATGGGCAAATCACAGACGATCTTCATCATTGATGACGAGAATACCATCCGCGAGGTTGTGCGGCGCTACCTGGAACTCGATGGTTTCACGGTTGTTGAGGCCGAGGACAGCACCCAGGCGCTGCGCCTGCTGAGCGAGAAACGCGCCGACCTGCTGCTGCTCGACATCATGCTGCCGGGCATGGATGGCTTCGCGCTGGCGCGGCGGGTGCGCAATGCGCCGGAATACGCGGGGATATACCGCGATGTGCCAATCATCATGCTGACCTCACGCGGCGAGGAAGCCGACCGACTGGCTGGTTTCGACCTCGGCGTAGACGACTACATCATCAAGCCCTTCAGCCCGCGCGAACTGGTGGCGCGCGTCAAGGCCGTGCTGCGCCGCAGCGCCACCAGCGAACCGGACGATGTACCTCTTACCTTCTCGAACCTGCACATTGATCCGCTGCGCCGCGCCGTGACCGTGCGTGAGCAAGCCATCGTGCTGACCGCGCGCGAGTTCGACCTGCTCTGGTTATTCGCGCGCCATCCACAGCAGGTGTTCACCCGTGAGCAGCTTCTGAATCATGTCTGGGGCTACGAATTCTATGGTGACGAAAGCACGGTGACCGTACACATCCGCCGACTGCGTGAGAAGATCGAACCCGACCCGGCACAACCAAGCTTCATTCAGACCGTCTGGGGTGTGGGTTACAAGTTCGAGCCGGAATCATGACATGATGCGGGCGCTGCAACCCCTGCTCTCGATGATCATCGCCGTTTTCGCCGCCTTCCTGCTGGCGATGTTGGTGGTCGTGCCGACGCTCAACCCGCCCGCCGAGGACATCCGCCTGCTGTTCGTCTACATGTCCGCAAGCGGCATCGCCACTGTCCTGATTTCCTATGGTCTCTACCGCTTCCGCATCCTGGAACGGTTCCTCGGCCTGCGCTGGACGCTGATCACCATCATCGGCCTGACGGTGCTGCTGATCTTCGCCAATGTGTGGGTTACGGCGCAGTTGATGTATATCAGCGAACACGATCTGGTGCTGACGACAGCCCTGCTGCTGTTCGGCGGCGTGATCGCGGTGGTATCGACCGTCTTCGTCGCCAGCACGCTGCGCGAACGTATTCACGAGCTTTCTGGCGGCGTGCGCGCGCTCTCCCGTGGGGATTGGCAAGTGCGCCTGCCCGCCGGGGGCAACGACGAACTTTCGCACCTCGCAGAGATGATCAACCGCACCGCCGCGACACTGCACGAACTGGATGAACAGGAGCGCCAGCTTCAGCAAGCCCGCCGTGACCTGATCGCCTGGGTTTCGCATGACC
>JAEUQX010000225.1 GCA_016788625.1 Anaerolineae bacterium | reverse complement strand
GGGCCGAACGGATTGCCTCCTGCGGTAGCGTACCAGCGTCCATCCGGGCTGGTTGCCGCACTGAGGATGGCATCGCCCTGTAAGCCGATAACGCTTCCGAGCGGTTGGTCAGACAGCACATCCCACAGGATAACCGAGCCGTCATTGGATGCCGAAGCGATGCGCGTGCTGTTTGGGCTGAAGACAGCATCCCATACATCGTCCTGATGACCTGCAAGCGTTGCGCTGCTCAAATCGGCTGCATTCAGATCCCACAACCGCACGGTGTGATCCTGGCTGGCGCTGAGGAAGAAACGACCATCCGCGCTGAACTGAATACGCCGTACCCAGTTGGTGTGTCTGCTGTCCTCTTGGCCCAGCAAGGCGCCGCTTTGTGGATCCCAGAAGATGATCGAGCCATCTACGCCGCTGGACGCTAACCGTGTACCATCCGGATCGAAAGCGACGGTTAACACCCAATCTGTATGGCCTTGGAGCGGTTCACTGATCGATTGTCCAGTTTCAGCATCCCACAGCCGCACGGTGCCATCAGCGCTGCCAGAGGCGAGACGAGTGCCATCGGGGCTGAAGGCGACGCTGAATACAAAGTCCTCGTGCCCTTGGAGTGGTTCACCGATTGGTTGTCCGGTTTCAGCATCCCACAGCCGCACGGTATTGTCTTCGCTGCCGGATGCGAGGCGTGCACCATCCGGGCTGAAGGCGACGCTCCACACACTCTCACTGTGTGCGCTCAATGCCTGGCCGATAGCTTCGCCGTTGTCGGCATTCCACAAGCGTATCGTGCCGTCTTCGCTGCCGGATGCCAGGATGTGTCCGCCAGGGCTGAATTGCAGGCTGTTTATGCGCCCGCTGTGCCCGAGCAGGACAACACCTGACGGTTGATTCGTGGTTGCATTCCAGAGGATGATGCCACCATCATCGCTCCCTGCGGCAATCAGCGCGCCATCACTGCTATAAGCCACTGCGCGCATGGCACCAGCCTCCGCGTTTAGGAAGGCAAGCAAGTGTGGTCTGCTCTGTAAGTTGGTCAGCAGGCTGTTACGCGCTTCATAGGTATTGGCTGCGTTCAGTGATTCCAGGCTGAGGAGCAGACCCAGGTCGGTCTGGTTGACGCCTGTTAGCGCTGTCACCGCCAGTTCTCGTGAGCGGGAAATGCGCGCTTGTTCGTCAGCTCGCGCTTGTTCGGCCTGCGCTGCTGCCTGGCGGTCGAAGGCGAAAATTGCCAGGGCCAGGGCGAAGAGCGAGAAGACGATCAGCCCTGCGACGAACCAACGAAGACGAGATGCTGCTCGCTGACGAGCGGCTATGCTGGCTTTGAGGTAAGCCTTTTCGTCGTCCGTGAGCGCCAGCGTTTTGCTGTTCCCTAACGCTTCAAACTGCGCGAGGCGCGTGCCGGTTGCCAGGAAACTCGGTTCGCGCCCGCTGTTTTTCCACTCGCTTGCTGTCCCACTCAGGCGACGATAGAGGCGCAATTCGTCACGACTCGCATCCAGCCAGCCACGCAGTCGTTCCCAGCGCTGAATGAGCGCTTCATGCGCGACTTCGACCGTCGGTGCGCGGGTCGCTCGTTCGTAGTCCAGCGTGATGAGACGGTATTGATTGAACTGGTCGATGACATCGCTGATCAGTCTTTTGTCATCGTTGATCTGGTTCAGCTCGGCTCGCTGCGCCCGCCGCCGTGTATCTTCATTGCCGTCGCCAATCTGTACGAGGCGAAGAAAGACTTGGCGCGCGATTTCCTGTTGTTCAGGCTTCAGGCTTAGGAACAACTCGTCCGCCCGCCGTGCCATCGCGCCCAGCACACCGCCGCTACTCTCATAGGCTTTACTGGTGATGATGATGCCTTCGCGTTTATCAAACAGCTCGGTCAGAGCATATTGCAGCAAGGGCAGGGCGCCGGGCTGCTGGTTGACTTCCGCGATGATTTCAGCCACAAGACCTTGCTCGTAACGGATGCCCAGACGGTCCACAGGGCCGACGATGGCCTGTTCCATTTCGACGGTACTCAGGGGCAGAACGATTTCGGTGCGTTCACGTATCAGATCACCAAACGCGGGGTAGAGCAGGGGGCGGTCATACATATCGGCGCGCAGCGTCACTATGATTCGGACGCGACTTTCGGCAGCGCTCACCGCCTTAAGGATCAGGTTGAGAAAGTGGGTTTTCTCGACTTCATCCTGCGCCAGCGTGAAAACTTCTTCAAATTGGTCGATCAGGAGCAGCAGTTCGGTGTCTTCGACGGGCAGCACCGCGTTAACCGCCTTTAGCAGTCCCTCCTCGCTTAGTCGCAGTTCGCGTTCAATATCGTTGGCCGATTGAATGGCAATGCGGGTGAGCGCGTTCGCAAGCTCCGTGACTGGGCTGCTGCCGGGTGTCATCTGCACCATGAACCAGTCCTGTGACCCCTGCAGAATGCCGCTGCGGATTTCCGGGATCAGTCCTGCGCGCACCACGCTCGATTTGCCACTGCCACTGGGGCCGACCACCGCTAGAAAACGGAATCGTCCCTCGTTTGCAACCATGCGATCAATCAGGCGGTCAACCAGCGCGGTACGCCCGAAGAAGTCGCCCGCATCTGATTCCTGGAAAGCCTTCAAGCCTTTGTACGGGTTTTCAGGCTGAATGGGCACATCCACAATCAGCGTCTTGCCGCCCGGCCCCGCCGCGATATTGCGTGGGGTGGGTGTTGCGAGCTTGCTGGTCATCTCGTTGGGCGTCAGCCCAGGCGTAATCAACTGGCGGAAGTCTGCGGCCAGGCTCATGGCATCGGGGTAACGATGTTCTGGTCGCTTATTGGTCGCGCGCCAGATGATGATGTTGATCGCGTGTGGTAGTTCTGGACGCGCCATCTGGATGGGTGGTAATGATTCGCTCAGTTGGCGGCGGATGACGGTTGTCGTGCTGGGGTCAAGGAACGGTGTGCGCCCGGTCAGGAGCATGTATAGTACCACGCCCAGACTATAAATGTCGGTCTGCGCGGAGACCGGATGCCCCATCACCTGTTCTGGTGAGATATACGCGGGAGAACCGTAACGGTCATCCTCCGGGCTGTAGCTCGGCGCTTCGATCAGGTTCTTGGCAATGCCAAAATCGGCCAGATAGGCGTTGCGTTCTTCATCCAGCAGGATATTGGCGGGCTTCAGGTCGCGATGGACGATACCGTTTCGATGCGCTACATTCAGCGCACCCGCGATCTGGTCGAGCAGTCGGGCAGCATCGTTAAGCTGCCAGTACCCCTGCTGGTCAATGGAGTCCTGGAGGCTTCCACCCTTCAGCCAGCGCATGACCAGACAGGCTGTATTCGGTTCGCGCCAGTAGTCGTACAGCGGGACAATGTGGATGTAGTCGAGTTTGGCAATGGTTTGCGCTTCAGTTTCAAAGCGGCGGATGAAGTTTGGATGGTTAGCATATTCCGGCAGGATGACCTTGATCGCTACTTCACGATCAACCAACGCCTGGTACGCCCGGTAGACCGCGCCAAAGCCGCCGCGTCCCAACAGTTGGCGCAGTTCATAGCCTTTCAGCGTCTGCCCGGTCAAATCGTTCTGGTCATTTTGCATCAGTTTGTACTCTTATGCATGAATCGCATCAATGCCCTTTATAGAATGAGGGCGTGAAACCCACAAGCTTGCGAAGTGGGATTTGAGCCAGTGATCTGCTTTAACCGCTTCAGGTGGTTGTAGCAATCGATCCTCGTTACTATACTGTAATTGTATCGATCAGCAAAGCGCTATGGAGAATCCCAACACCGCCTGATCAGCGTTGCTGGCGCGATCTGTAATCACACCCTGGCGCTGCAAAAGCGCTGCTGCCGCCTCACTCGAAACTCGAACGTACATCTCGCTAGCCGACCTGAAATCACACATCGCCAACTTGCGGATGCGAACGGTGCACTTCGCCTTCTGGAAGGCGCTCAATTCGCAATCTGTGCAGGACATGCTGGAACGACAAGATGGTGGTGCAAGTCGAACGCTTCGCACACACGATGGGCAAGTGTGCGGCGTGTGGCTTAAGCTTAGGCCGTGACTACAACGCGGCGATCAACGCCCACAAGCAGCGCCGATGCTGGGAGTATGTCACAGAATAAATAAACAGACCGGGCAAATCGCTCGGTCTGTTTTGGTGTACCTGGTCGGTTCATTCGGCTTAAGGGGCTTCTTCCTCCAGTTGCAGCGGGCTGAGCGCCAGTACGTGCAGATAAGCAAGCAGCTTCTCCGCGTTGGCTTTCAGTGACTCATCGCCCCGGTTTGGTGCCAAGTCGCGCAGCATTTCCAGCGCCAGTTTGAGTTCGGCTTCGCGCAGCTCCTTCTGAAACTGCCCGGTCTTTCCGTTGGGGGCTTCTGCGACGGCTGCTGGCACGGGAGATGAGGTTGCGCCGTTCTCTGCGTTCACCGCCTTTTGCGTCAGATAGTCGACCCGCGCGCTGTTGTCGCTGCGCCACGCGGTGAAATGCTTGTGTGCCAGATGCGTGGCATCCGCCGCACCGGATAGCTGAATCGCCACTTTTTCTTCTCGCAGCGCAATGGATGTAATGGCGACTTCAGCCGTTTTGCCACGCTCAAGCATCTGGTCACAAATCGCTTGGATGCCCGCCAGAGCCATCAGGTATGGGCTGAGGACAGTTTCCAGGGTACGCGCTGTTAGTTTGAAGGGGGTTTCAGCCTTCAACTGGATGGTTTCTTCGACCGCAACAGCAGGTTTTTCTTCTGGCGTGCGGAAGTAGACATAGAACGCGAGCTGCCCTAATCGCACCAGATCACCATTGCGAATGGGGATGTGCTTGTGCGGTGTCAGCTTCACCTCATTCAACCATGTACCGTTGGTGCTGCCCAGGTCGGCTATCAAGTATTCATCAGCGGGTCGTGTGATTTCGGCGTGCTGGCGCGAGACACCCAGCAGTCCCGCGTTGTAGGGCGTCAGGTCGATGGATGGCGCGGCTTCTCCAGGGCTAAAGCGCCCGAGGGTTACCTGTGTGCTGCCCTTGATCAGGATCGGCTGCTCGTAGCCCAAGACTTGCAGGAGCAGTAGATCCGCGTATAGCTGCGTGAGTTCCAGGAACTGAGCGGGGAATACAGGCCGCAGAGGCTGCTCCGGTACAGAGACGGTGGTATTGGCGGACTTCACCTCTGCCAGCGGCGTGCCACAGTTCATGCAGTATTTCAGGTCAGATGGATTCTCTTTTTTGCAGGTTGTGCAGGTTATTGTGTTGCTCATATTCAAAATGTATTCGTAAGGCGCTCGAATTGTACCCCCAAGAATGGAGGGGTTTTTAACGCTTCGTAAGCATTTTGTCAAAACCTGGTCATGACTTCATCGCTGATAGACGACTTGGCCGCGTGCCATCGTCAGATATACCTGAACATCTTCATTGACCAAGATGAGGTCTGCGTCCTTACCAACCTCGATGCTGCCAGTGCGGTGTGCCAGGTGAATAGCTCGAGCGGCGTTCAGGCTGCTCGTCGGCCACAGATCTGTGATCGGTTGGTTGACCGCCTGTGAGAAATTGTGCAGCGCGCGATCCATCGTCAGGATGCTGCCCGCTAACGTGCCATCCGGCAGATATGCGCCGCCGTCGTGTATGTGTACACTGCGGCCATCCTGTGAATAGGTGCTGCCTTCTGTCAGCCCGGCTCCGCGCACGGCGTCCGTTATCAGCACGACGCGATCAAGTCCCTTGGCCGCCAGCAGAATTTGCATCACGGCGGGATGCACATGAATCAGGTCGGCGATGAGTTCACAGGTGATTTCTTTCATGCTCAGCACTGCGCCCACCGTGCCGGGATTGCGGTGGTGCAGCCCGGTCATGGCGTTGAAAGTGTGGGTTGAGTGGCTCAGGCCATGTGCCACGGCGTGCTGCATGTCTTCGTAAGTAGCGGCTGTGTGGGCTGCGGATGATGTGATGCCTCGCTCGGTGCAAGTGTCGATCAACCATTGATTAGCTTCGTATTCGGGTGCTAGTGCCAGCAGGCGCACAACACCACTCTCAAGGAAGGCCAGCGCCTCATCTCGATCAGCGCGCCGGATGCTGCGGCTATCCTGCGCGCCACAGCGATCGGGATTAAGGTAAGGTCCTTCGACGTGTGCGCCGAGCAGCGTTGCGCCGCCCATCTGTGGCCCCTGCATCTCACGGATTAAGTCGAGCGCGGTCTGGATGCGTTCACGAGATGCTGTCCAAGTGGTCGCCAGGAATCCAGTGACGCCGTGCTGGGCATAAAACTGAGCAATGCCGCGCAGCGCTTCTGGCGTGGCGTCCATGCACTCATAGCCGTTGCCGCCGTGCGCGTGCAGGTCAATGAATCCTGGTAGTAGCAGCAGTCCATGCGCATCGATCCGGTTGGCATCGGGGAACTGTGGTGGTGCGCCGCTGCCGATCAGTGCGATTTGTCCGCCGCGTGTCAGCAGCCAACCAGGTTCATAGCTGCGCTGCGGGGTGATGATGTGGGCGTTGTGGAACAGGTAATTGGGTGTCATCTGGATGAACTGACTTCCTGTTTATAGTGGTTGGAAATGCGGGATATTGGTATTGTAGAGCAAACTATAGCGCATCGGTCTGTATTGGTCATCCATTTAAGGTGGAGAATCGTGAGAATAAGAATGTGAGCAAGACTTACGATCTGTTGAATATGGGGCGCAGCTCCATTGATCTGTACTCTAACGATGTTGGATCCCCTTTTGTCAACATTACCAGTTTCGCCGCTTATGTGGGTGGTTCGCCGACCAACATTTGCGTGGGGGCGCATCGCCTGGGACTGAACACAGCGCTGCTCACGGCGGTTGGTACTGACGTGGTGGGCGATTTTATCCTGCACTTTTTGCAGAACGAGGGTGTGGAGACTCGCTTCATCCCACGCAAGCCCGGACATAACACCAGTGCGGTTGTGT
Source organism: Anaerolineae bacterium (assembly GCA_016788625.1). Lineage (GTDB taxonomy): Bacteria > Chloroflexota > Anaerolineae > Aggregatilineales > Phototrophicaceae > CFX2. The sequence goes on along the minus strand of JAEUQX010000225.1, from coordinate 5,343 downwards.
TGGGAATTGAGCCGCCGCATCATTTTCCAGTCACATTTTATCGTGATAACTGTGCTGACATCCAACTCAGCATTGATGATGTCTTGGCTGCGCCTGTTCAGGACTGCCAGGTGTTTCAGTTCGCAGGTACGAACCTGAGTAAGGAACCCTGCCGCAGCGCCACGCTCTTCGCGGCTGAACTGGCACGGCAGTCCGGCGCGAAAGTCGTTCTGGACATTGACTTCCGTCCGGGTCAGTGGCATGACCCGCGCGCATTTGGAGTCGCGGTTCGGTCAGTACTGCGGTTGGTCGATGTGGTGATTGGTACGGAAGATGAGATCAACGCTGCCATGCTGACGGACGTCAGTCAGGTCAAGCGCACTCACTCAGAGACAGATACCGCGGTGGGCGGAGATACGCGGGAAGCGATTCCACAGTTGATGGCGTTGGGTCCAAGCCTGCTCATCGAGAAGCGTGGCGAAGCAGGCGCTCGCATTCATGAGAGCGGGCATCCGCCGGTTGATGTGCCGGGTTTCCCGGTGGAGATATACAGCATTCTGGGGGCAGGGGATGCCTTTGGCGGCGGCTTCCTGTACGGCTACGTCAATGGGTGGGATCTGTACCGCGCGGTGCGGTTGGGCAATGCGTGCGGCGCAATTGTCGTCACCAAACACGGTTGTGCGAACTTCACGCCCACAATGGCCGAGGTCGAGGCGTTCGCGGCGGGTTACGGCGGCCTGTTCGCTTGAATCGTCAAGTAGTCATCAGAAAGTCTCAGACAGGTAGCATTCACTAGGCCAACCGCTGCGTTTTTGCGAAGACATCATGCAACAAAGGATTCAATCATGGCAAGCATAGGAATTGGGGTAATTGGTTTGGGGCGCATGGGGCGCGTATACGCCACTCATGTTGCCGCACAGGCGTCCGATGCCCGTTTGGTCGCTGTCTCCGACAGCAGGCCAGAGGCGATGGCCGCGATTGCAGAGCGCAGCAGCAGTCTGAAGACCTACGTGAATTATCATGATCTGCTGGCTGACCCAGACGTACAGGGTGTGGTAGTGGTCACGCCGACGCATACGCACCGTGAAGTTGTGATTGCTGCTGCGCAGGCGGGAAAGGCGATCTTCTGCGAAAAGCCGACGGCGTTGACGCTGCACGAAACTGATGAAATGGTTGCTGCGGTTGAATCCGCCGGGGTAATGTTCCAGGTTGGGTTCATGCGCCGCTTCGATCATGCCTACGCCAACGCTAAGAAGCAGGTTGAAGCAGGCGCGATTGGTGACCCGGTGGTGATTCGTTCGATAGGGCGCGACCCGTTTCGTACCAGTCTGGAATACGCCAATCCTGCTGTTAGCGGCGGTCTGATCCTCGATATGGGTATCCATGATTTTGATTTGCTGCGCTGGTTGATGAGCGATGAGGTTGAACGGGTGTATACCGAGGTCGCCAGCCTGGTTTATCCAGAACTGCAGGATGTGGGCGATGTGGACAACGCTATGATCAACGTGCGTTTCACGCGCGGCGGACTGGGCAATGTTGAGGTCAGCCGTACCGCGCATTACGGCTATGATATTCAGTGCAACGTCATTGGTACAAAGGGTGCACTGCAAATTGGCTATCTCCAGCATACTCCCGTGTTGACGCTGACCCGTGAAGGCGCACGGCACGACGTGGTACCGTATTTTCAGGAGCGTTTCGGGCAGGCGTATACCGCACAGATCGAGCATTTTGTCGAGTGCCTGCGGGATGGTAAACAGCCTTCCGCGACGCACATTGACGCGCGTGCCGCGCTGCAAGCGGCCATCGCGGCCACAATTTCGCAGCATGAGGGACGCATTGTGAACGTTGCGGACGTGAAATGAGCGCAGCCAGCGCCAAACGTGATCACTAAGGGGGAAAACATGTCGTTTTTGGAACAGGAAATTGCCGAACAACCTGCTGTGCTGCGCCGGCTGATGGCCGAAGAGGCTGAGACAGTGCGCCGCATTGGAGCAGCTATCCGTGAGTTTGGGCCGACATTTGTGTCGATTGCGGCGCGCGGTACTTCGGACAACGCGGCACGCTACATTCAGTATCTGCTGGGCGTTCATGCCGGACTGAGCGTCGGATTGGCGACCCCGTCCATTCATACGCTGTACGAGACCAGTCCGAACCTCAGCCGCGCTCTGGTGATTGGCATCTCGCAGTCGGGGCAGTCGGCGGACGTCTGTCAGGTCGTTCAGGATGCGCGCGAACAAGGGGCGCTTACAGTTGGCATCACCAATGACCCGCAATCACCTATCGCCCAGGCAGCGGCGTATCACATCGACCTCCACGCGGGAGCAGAGCAGAGCGTCGCGGCGACGAAGACCTATACAGCGGAGTTAACGGCAGGTGCGATGCTGACCGCATCCCTGACAGAATCGGCGGAGATGCAGGCTGCGCTTACGCAGTTGCCTGACATCATGCAGCAGACCTTGATCTCTGCCAATCAGGTGCGTAATTGGGTGGAGCGTTATCGCTACATCAACCAGTTTGTCTGCATTGGACGTGGTTACAACTACTGCACCGCCTTTGAGATCAGCCTGAAGGTGCAGGAATTGTGTTATGTCACCGGATTGGGATACAGCGAGGCAGACTTCCTGCACGGGCCGATTGCCATGCTGCAACCCGGATTCCCGGTGATGATCATCGCACCCGATGGGCGCACGCTGCCGACGGTTCGCGAGTTCCTGGTCAAGCTGCGCGACAGGCAGGTGGAACGCCTGGTAATCAGCAACGTGGAAGCGCTGCGCGAAGACAGCAAACAGTTTGTGTCGCTGCCTTCAGGTATTCCGGAATGGCTGACGCCCATCCCCGCCGTTGTGCCGGGACAGATGTTTGCCATGCTGCTTGCCGCCGCCAAAGGTAATCCGCTGGACAAACCGCATGGGTTAACAAAGGTCACGATTACGCGCTGATGTGCTGGCGCGCCAGCAGTGCCGCGCCCATCAGACAGACATCTTCTCCTAGTTGCGCCGGACGAATCAGGTTCTCCGGCACAAATGCAGGGTCCAGAATTTGCTCGGCGATGGTCGCCTGGGCGGGGCCAAAGAACATCTCGCCCAGGCTGCTGACGCTGCCCCCAACCACGATGACCTGCGGGCTGAAGAGATGCAGCAGGTTGACGCAGCCCAACCCCAGCCAGTGTCCTGCTTCACGAATAATGGATTGTGCCAGCACGTCACCGTTTCGCGCGGCTTCCCCTACCAGCTTCGCATCCACTTGCGTATGAGCGCGCAGAATAGAGGGTTGGTTGCTTGTCTCTAGCCGCTGACGGGCGAGTGTCGCGATGCCTGTGCCGGAGGCGAGTTCTTCCAGCCGCCGAATACTGCCATCGGGTAGGGTGAAGCGCGTGTGGCCCGGTTCAATGGCTAAGCCGCTCCACCCGGTGAACAGCTTGCCGTTGATGATCGCGCCGCCGCCGATTCCGGTGCTGATCGTCAGGTAAATCGCCGGGTCGCAGCCGCGCGCGCTGCCATAGGCGTGTTCTGCCAGCGCCGCGAGATTGGCGTCATTCTCGATGATCGTTGGCGCGTTGTGGCAGGCGTCACGGATGATCTGCACCAGCGGAATATCCTTCCAGCCGGGCAGGGTTTTGGCATGTCGGATCAGCCCTCGGTGTGGGTCGAGCGGGCCAGGCGCGGCGATGCATATCGAGCTTGGTTGCTGACCGGGCGGGATGACGGCTTGAGCGGTCTGAATGATGCGCGTGATCACTTCTTCAGCAGTGTCGTTTACGCGGGAGAGGGTTTCTGTCCGCGCAAGCTGGTTGAGTTCGCTGTCGTACCACGCTGCTCGTGTGCGTGTGCCGCCAAAATCAATTGCCAGTATGCTCATCATTCAATCCGTTGATCTGTAGATAAAGTTCTCGATTTGGCATGACGGGTGTATCGCTGAGCGCTGCCGTTAGTGTCAGCTCGCCATTCCTCACGACCAGGATGCCCGATTGATTGCTCTTCAGGTGGTGGTGCGCCAGCCGCGCCATCTGCGCCGCCAACACGCGGTCGCTGTGAGAGGGGGTGCCGCCGCGTTGTGTGTGCCCCAGACGAGTATCGCGCATACGAATGCCCGTCAGCGCGGGCAGGGTATCTGCCAATGTGCGCGCACCGCGTGCGCCTTCGCAGATCACCAGCAGGCCGTAACCATCCCGTTCGACTGCTGTTTTCAGCCGCCTGGCCAGCCAGTTCTCATCGTACTCGAATTCGGGCACTATGACGGCGTGTGCCCCCGCTCCCTGCGCTACCGCCAGCGCCAGATTGCCGCAGGTTCCGCCAAGTGTCTCGACCATGAAGAGTCTGCCGTTTAGCGCGTGCCCGGTTGCCAGTGCGCCATCGATGGCCTGATAGGCGAAGTTGCAGGCTGAGTCAAAACCGAGCGTGCGTTCGCTGCCCGGCACATCGTTGTCGATGGTGGTTGGGATGCCAATGTAAGGGATTTCCCACGCACGAAGCAGCGGCGGAATGTAGCGTAGTGTGCCGTTGCCGCCGAAGAGTACCATATTGTCGATGTGCTGGTCATGCAGGATGCGCCGAATCAATTCTCCCGCTTCTGCCTGGCTCAGCACCGGGTCACGGCTGGAGGGCAGTATTGAGCCGCCGCGCCCCATCCAGGGCGACAGCATTGTGAAGGGGAGCGGCTGTATCTGCTCATGCAGCAGGCCTGGGAAACCGCCATTGGCTCCACAGACGGTATCTCCGTGCAGTGTGGCAATCTGGGCATAATTCGCCAGGAGGGCGTTTATTCCCGGCGCGTCGCCCCCACTGACGACGAAAATCGTATTCACGGTTCGTATTCCTTTCGTGTTGACCTGGAGCGAGTATAACCATGAAACGAAAGTCTTTGACAAAAGTCGAAAAACTTTGTAATCTCACAACCTGTAAACGGAACATAACTATTGCACAAAAGACGTTTTGTGAGCCAGCCAACAACTGCTTCTTACTGCTCAGATCTTTACCTGGTGCCAGGGAATTATATGCCCTGTCTCGCGACGATCACTACTTGCAAATCTCCGTCTGCGGCGGTTTGTCGTGCGCAGCGTTCGATTGATTCGTCCGTGCGAATGAAAGGAGTTTCCCGAATCGAGAAAGCTGATCATCTGACAATCGTTACAATGTACTAATCAATAGTCGAAATGGAGACACGAATGTCGAAAAAAGCGATTCTTCTTGCGCTCTTTGCGCTTTTACTTGTCGGCCTTGTCCCGGTGGCAGCTCAGGATGCCCCGGAACGCTATACCATTGCCTTCGTTCCCGGCGTGAATCCCGATCCGTTCTACATCACGATGAGCGTGGGCGTCAATCAGGCCGCCTCTGACCTCGGTGTGGACATCGTGCAGCAGGACCC
>JAEUQX010000179.1 GCA_016788625.1 Anaerolineae bacterium | reverse complement strand
GTGAGGTGCGTCAGATGGTCTTTGACCGTCCATCCGACTGCATCCTTGGGTACAGTCATCTGTTCGTCGCTCAGGGTTCTGAGATAGGCTTCGAAAGACTGCCAACCGTCGTCCATGTTGTGCAGCACTTCAGCCTTCGTCAGCCGTTGTTCGTCGCTCATGTTTCGTCTCCTTTGTCCTGTTGATCTGGCGGAGTTTCCCGATGCACGAAACGCACCCGCGCCACGCGCATCCCTTCCATCTCTTCCACATGCAGGTCATAGTCGCCAAAGACGGCTTTGTCGCCCGTGACCGGGATACGGTTGAGCACCTCGGCCACATAGCCGCCCAGCGTGGTCGATTCGGCTTCAATGTCCGGTTCGCCAAAGCGTTCGATGACTTCGTTCAGGCTGAGCAGCCCATCGACTACCGTGTCGTCGCCTTTGGCCTGGATCGAAAGTCGTTCTTCTTCGTCGTATTCATCACGCACATCGCCAACCAACAGTTCAATGATGTCTTCCATCGTTGCCATGCCCGCCGTGCCGCCGTATTCGTCAATCACCACTGCCATATGCAGCTTGGTCTCCTGCATCTGCTCCAGCAGTTGGTCGACACTGACGGACTCCGGCACGAACAGCGGTTTGCGCAGCAGCCCGCGCAGGTCGTAGCGCTGTTTACGGTCGGCCAGCAGGTCAGGTTGGCGGATGATCAGATCGAGCAGGTCTTTGGTGAGCAGCAGGCCGACGATGTTGTCAATCGTGTCCTCGTAGACCGGGTAGCGCGAGTGATGGCTGCTGGCGATGATATCCAGCACGGCGCTGAGCGGCTCGCCCAGCGGGATACCTTCCACTTCGACACGCGGCTGCATGATTTCCTCAACGCGTGTATCGCTGAAGTCGAAGGCGCGGCGCAGCAGTACCTCTTCGCTTTCTTGCAGCAGTCCGGCCTGGCGGCTGGAATGCACCAGCATTTCCAGTTCTTCCGCTGAATGCACCGATGTGTGTTCACCGACGGCATGAAAACCCAGGGCGCGCACGATGCTGTTGCCAACGCCGTTCATCAACTGGATGACCGGGCGGAAGATGATCAGGAACCATGTGACCGGGCGGGCAACCACCAGCGAGGTGGCTTCCGGGCGCTGAAGGGCTATCGACTTCGGCACGAGTTCGCCCATGACGATGTGCAGCAGCGTTACGATAGAGAAGGCCAGCACAATCGAGATCGTGTGGCTGACCGTTTCGACCAGTTCTTCTGGCAGCAGCAGGTGGAACAGCGGCTCGAAGATATGCGCGATCGCTGGTTCGCCAATCCAGCCGAGTGCCAGGCTGGAGAGCGTGATGCCGAGCTGTGTGGCCGCGATGTAAGCATCGAGATGCTCCATGGCCTTCTGCGCCACTTTCGCGGCTACGTTGCCTTCCGATGCCAACTGGGCAATGCGTGTGCGTCGTGCTCCTACCAGCGAAAATTCCGCAGCAACAAAGAACCCGTTCGACGCCACCAGCGCGAACACGGCCAATAACCCCAAGAGCGTATCCATTACGGTCGCCACCCCTTATCATGCTGAAACCAGCATTACTATAACACGGGCGTCGGCTTCGGCCCTATAATCAGGCTGTAGTCACCTTCGACTGGAAAGTGTGTTTGTGGCTAAACTCGCATTGCTGCAATCAATACGCCTGCGCCTAGCACTCTTCACCCTGGGCTTCCTGCTGCTGGCACTGCTGGCGGAGCGCAACGGCAACCTGCTTAAGATGGACTGGCTGCAAGCGGCGACTCCTGCTATGCAGTTTGCCTGGCTGGTGGCGGGCGCGGCGCTGGTGACGCTTGGCCTCGGTGGGTTGCCCGTGCGCGTTCCCGGCGACAGGCAGTCTGTGTGGATGCGTGTCGCACTGGTGGCTGTGCTGGCGCTGGCTTTCGTCGTTCGCGCCTGGAATCTGGAAGAAGCCGTCTTCATGTATATGGACGAGCACGGCTCGGTGTATACGCTCGTTGGCCAGCGCATTTCCAATGCTTCGCTGCTCGTGCCCAGCTGGAATGTGACGGGTTGGTCACAGGTTTACGCCTATTTGCAGTCGTTCACGGTGCAGATCTTTGGCAGCAACCTGACCGGGCTGCGAGCTGTGAGCGTCGTGTTCGGAACATTGACGGTACTGGCACTCTACGCCCTGGCAACGGCACTGTTTGACCGCCGCACGGCGCTGCTGGCCGCGTTGTGGCTGGCGACGTTTCCGCCGCACATTCAGTTCAGCCGCTTTGGTGTGCCCAACATCGCTGACCCGCTCTTCGGCGTGCTGGCGCTCTACTGCCTGGTGCGCGGCTGGCGCGAGGGGCGCATGTGGTTTTACGCGCTGGCGGGCGCGGCGCTCGGCCTGACGCAGTATTTCTATGAGGGCGGGCGGCTGCTGTTCCCGCTGCTGCTGGCCGTGTTAGCTGCGCTGCTGCTGTGGCGCATTCCGCCCTTCGATCACGACTTCAAGCGCGCACGCGGCGGACTGCTGCGCCTGCTGCTGGCCGCGCTGATCATCGCAGCACCTGCGCATTATGCGCTGATCACCAACGACATTTCGCCTGTCATGCGTTTCAGCGAAATGAACGTGGCTGAAAGCTATGGGGGGTTGCTGGTGACTAACCCAATGCTGTGGTTCATCAGCCGTGTGCTGCCGCCATTCCTGCATTATGTTTCACTGCCGGATGCCAGCAACATCTATTACGGTGGCAGCTTCGGGTTGGTGCTGCCCTATCTCTTGCCGCTGTTTTTCGCCGGCCTGCTCTACGCCGCGCGTTACATCCGGCAGCCTACATGCGCGCTGCTGTTGATATGGCTGAGTGGGGCAGCGTTGGGTAACGGCCTGATTGAGCAAAATGTCTTCACCTCACGCTATGTCGTCGTATTCCCGGCGCTGGCGTTGGTGATCGCACTCGGCAGTGTGCGCATCCCGTCGCTTTGGGAAGGTCGTCCGCGAGCCACACGTCTGAATCGCCTGTGGTACAGCCTGGTCGTCCTGCTGGCCGCATCGCAGATCGTCTACTACTTCGGCTTTCATCTGCCGCTGTACAACCAGCAGGGACGTCGCTATCACGATTTCGGCGAGACCATCGCCCGCGCCCGCGATTTTCCGCCCGACACGCAGATTCACGTCGTTGCGGTTAGTTTCACGTTCTCGCACTGGCAGTACGATGTGCTGCAATCCTACTATGGCATGGGTTTGAAGTACGACGTAATTGAACCCTGGGATCTGGACGAGAACTATCTGGCCGGGCTGGATCGCAGTCTGCCTCATGCGTTTTTCGTCATCCCGGAAGATGCGGAGAGCATTGTGTTCATTCGCAGCACTTTCCCAACCTCGACCCCGCCGCGCTTCAGTCCCTACAATGTGCCGATCAACCGCCAGTACGCGCTGATTTTCCTGGAGCCAGAGTGAGCGAAGCGCTTGTGATACAATGCGTTTGTTTCTCCGCTCGTGTCCTCGTAAGGATGGTGCCTCATGTCCGACAGCAAGCCCCTGCCAACGTTCGCGCCGCAGCCGCCTGAGCGTGTGTTCGCGTTCATTCACAGCATTTTTGCGCGCGGCAAGGAGACCTATCTTCGCGACCTGATCGCCCATGATGACGGGCATTTCCGGGCATTGTTCGACCCGGCCTATTTCATCCTGGGGGAAGAGCAGAGCGCGCCGACTAAGTCACAATGGAATACGCTGAAGAAGAAACTCAAGCACCACGAGCCGCGCATCTTCATCTTCAAGGAACATGGCGAAACGCGCTGCGGGGAGCAGGTCTGCTGCTATCTGGATTTTGGGTATTTTGCGGAGTAGGTCGCGTGCGTCCATTAGGGCTGATCACGGGCGCATCGAGCGGCATTGGTGACGGGTATGCCCGCGCTCTCGCTTCGCAGCAGTATGATTTGATTCTCGTAGCCCGCCGCGCTGATCGTCTGAATGCGCTCAAATCCGAGCTGGAATCCCAATACGGTATTTGCGTTGAGGTACTTCCCGCAGATCTAACCTGCGACCACGATATTGCGCGTGTTGAACAGCGTATTCGTGATGTTGAAGCGCTGGCGTTACTCGTCAACAATGCCGGGTTTGACCAGTTGGGCGATTTTGTCGACGTGCCCTTGGAGAGACACCTGGGGATGCTCAAGATACATCTGGAGACGACAATACGCTTATGTCATGCGGCATTACCCGCCATGCGCCAGCGGCGATGCGGTGGGATTATCAACGTCTCATCGATGGGCGGCTTAGGCCCGCTGCCACAGAATTCGCTGTACTGCGCGACCAAAGCCGGACTAATCATGTTCACGAAAGTTCTGTCAGGTGAAGAACAGCCCCATAACATTGCTGTTCAGGCGCTGTGCCCCGGTTATACCTACACTGAGATTTTCAACACGCCCGGATTCGCAGGTCTTCGTACAGAGCGCATTCCGCGTTTTCTATGGATGTCTGTTGATTCTGTGGTGCGGGAGTCGCTCAATAAATTGCGTCCGGGCAGGCCTGTGGTGATACCGGGCTTAGCCAATCGGATATTCTATCTGGGCTTCATCCTCAATCCGTTTGGCGAACAGATCAACCGCCGTATGTGGTCATGGCTCTATCCGCAGTAGAGCACATGTGACGTACTCCGCCTGGCAGCAAAACGCCGCCGTCGGTCAACCGGGCGGCGGCGCATAGGCGTCAGTCGTTGTCGCATTACATTGGTTGCAGGATGACCTCTTCTTTGAGCAGGTCGCCCAGCCGCTTGATGCCCGCTTCGATCATCTCCGGGCGCGCGTTAGAGAAGTTCAGCCGGAATGTGTTCCAGCCAGCCTCGCCGACGAAGAAGTCAATGCCCGGTACAAAGGCGACCTTATGCGCGATAGCGTCCTGCAGCAGTTCGGTCGCGTCCAGGTACTCCGGCATCGTCACCATCAGGAACAGGCCGCCTGCCGGGGTTGACCAGTGCACTTCCTCTGGGAAGTAGCGTGCCAGGGCATCCAGCATCACGTCACGGCGCTGGTGATAGACCGTCCGCAGCGTCTCGATGTGCTGCTTGAGGAAATCGCCCCGTCCAACTTCGTAGGCAATCCACTGTGCCAGCGTGCTGCTGTGCAGATCGGCGGACTGTTTGGCCTGCACCAGCTTGTCGATGACGGGCAGCGGCGCGGCGATCCAGCCAACGCGCAGTCCCGGCGCGAGAATCTTGGAGAAGCTGCCGCTGTAGATCACGCGGCCTTCCAGCTTCGTGCTGCCGTGCATTCGCGCCTCGATCTCGTACAGCGCCGGGATGTGTTCGCCCTCGTAGCGCAGGTCGCCGTAGGGGTCGTCCTCCACCACGATGCAGTCGTACTTATCCAGCAGGCGCACCAACTGCTGTCGCCGTTGGTAGTTAAGCGTCACGCCCTGTGGGTTCTGGAAGTTGGGCACGAGATACATCAGCTTGGGATAGTAGTGCAGCAGGAATTCCAGTTGGTCAATCAGCAGGCCGTCGGCGTCGGTATCCAGTGTCCAGTAGCGCAGGTTGTACATCTTCCAGGCCAGCAGCATCCCCAGGTAGGTGGGGTTCTCGACCACCAGGCCGTCGCCCTCGTCGAGCAGCACGCGCCCGATCAGGTCGATGCCCTGCTGCGCGCCTCCGACGATCATGATGTTGTCGCGCGTCACCTGGACGCCGCCGCGAGACATGCGCGCGGCGATGCTGTCGCGCAGTTCGTTCACGCCCTCGGTCGTGCTGTATTGCAGCGCTTGGGCACTGCGCGTCGTTAGGATGGTGTCTACCGCTTCACGGATGCGCTCAACCGGGAATAATTCCGGGGCGGGAAGCCCGCCAGCGAAAGAGATTACGTCCGGGTTCTGCGTGAATTTCAGAATTTCGCGGATTGCGGAGCGCCTCATGAAACTGGTGCGTTGGGCAAACTTGGTATCCCACTGCATCACATCCTCCAGCAAACAGCTAACATCGTTTGCTACAGCCTGGCATAGCTGACCCCGCGCGCGCCAGTGCCAGCCGTCATATGCTGCACAGACATTGCTCACCATCGCGGTTGGGGCGCGCATGGTCAGGGGGTATAATCTCTTTCAATAGATGCAGGTGAACATTTCACTTTCACAGGAGTTTTTCATGACCGCTTATCATCTGCCGACTCTCAGTACGCCCGCGCCCGTCGCCGCTAATGAGGCCATCCTCATCGCTAACGGCGACCTGCGCCTCTCGGCTAACCAGGTCTGCTGGCCGGCGCAGCAGGATATGGAGAACCGCGTCATCGCCGCCTTCGCCCGCGAGGGGATCACCGTCAAGCGCGGCCATGCTTACGACCCGCAGCTCAAACACGGTTTCATCTGGAATCAGCGCATGGGCATGGATGTCTTCCAGAGCATTCACCCGGATGCCAAGTTGATCGTGGCCGAGTCCGTCTGGCAGTACAGCCACCACGTCCTGGCCGGGCTGCGCGCGCACCGCGGCCCGATCCTGACCGTCGCTAACTGGAGCGGGCAGTGGCCGGGGTTGGTGGGGATGCTCAACCTCAACGGCTCGCTGACCAAGATGGGTGTGAAGTACAGCACGCTCTGGAGTCTCGATTTCACCGATGACTTCTTCCTCAACGGCATTCGCGAGTGGATCAAGACCGGCACGATCACGCATGACACCAGTCACACCCGCCCGCTGGACGCTGCCCGGCTGCCCGCTGACGAGTCTGCGCTCGGTCGGGCTCTGGCCGCACAGCTTCAGCACGAGAAGGCCATCCTCGGCATCTTCGATGAGGGCTGCATGGGCATGTACAACGCCATCATCGATGACGAACTGCTCAACCCGCTGGGCATCTATAAGGAGCGTCTGAGTCAATCCGCGCTGGTGGCCGGGATGCGGCTGGTCAGCGATGCCGAGGCACAGAAGGTGCGCGACTGGCTGAACGCGCGCGGCATGAAGTTCGTCACTGGCCCGAACGAAGCGACCGATCTGACCGACCAGCAGATTCTCGAACAGTGCAAGATGTATATTGCTGCCGTGCGGATTGCTGCTGAGTTCGGCTGCGCGGCGGTTGGTATCCAGTATCAGCAGGGCTTGAAGGACATGGCCCCAGCCTCCGATCTGGTCGAAGGGCTGCTCAACAACGTCGAGCGCCCGCCTGTCTATGACGCTAACGGTACGGAACTCTACCCCGGTCAGGCGCTGCCGCACTTCAACGAAGTGGACGAGGGCGCGGCGGTTGATGCACTGGTCACGAACCGCGTCTGGACGGCGATGGGCTTTGACCCGGCGACGACGCTGCACGACCTGCGCTACGGCGAACACTACACGGGCGACGGCGTGGATGATTACGTGTGGGTGTTCCTGATCAGCGGTGCTGCCCCGGCCTCGCACTTCATCGGCGGCTATGCGGGCGCATCCAGCGAACGCCAGCCCCCGATGTACTTCCGCTTGGGCGGCGGCACGCTCAAGGGTATCAGCAAACCCGGCGAGATC
>JAEUQX010000161.1 GCA_016788625.1 Anaerolineae bacterium | reverse complement strand
CATACACGTCTGGCGTCAGACCGAGCTGCTCGCGCACGGCTGCGGCATAGACGCCGACCTGCAAATAATAGCGCCTGGCGTGCTGCCGTACCAAATTTGCATCTTTTGTCGCGTGAAAACCTTCGACATAGCTGGTCTTGTAATCGATAATGCCCCAACTGCCGTCGGCGCGCTGGAACAATACATCCAGGACACCGTGAATGATGCGTTCGTCACTGCGGAAGACGAAAGGCAGTTCGCGGTGAACCTGCAGCGCTGCCTGTAACCATTCGTATACATCGCTGCCCTGCATTCGGTTCAACAGGGCGCGTGCCTCTTGCACCGCATATTTCTGCTGCCCCGGATGCACGATGCCCAACCCCCAGGCGTAGCTCTGCAAGGTTTTTTCCAGATCATTATCCTGACTGGGAAAGCGCCAGATGCCCAGTACCTGATGCACGATTTCGCCGATGATGCGCTGCGAGACGGTCGCTCGTTGTTCGCGCGCGCTGATCTGTTCGATACGGTCGGGCGCGTCGTGCAGCACACTGCCCAGGAATTTGCGGCGATAGAAGGCCGACTCGCTCTGCCCGACATTGGCCAGGTGGCGTGCGCTGCCCAGGTCGGCGATCTGAGTGGCGGTCAGGTGGCGTGCGCTGGCGGTGCGGCGAATGCGTATCGGACGCATGAGGTCGGGTTCCTGCGGCGCGCCGCTGTCGGGCAAGGGCTGGCCGCTTTGCACGGCGGGATGTTCCCACAGCGCGCCGCCATCGTCTTCACGCAGCGCCAGCGCTTCTTCGGGTGGCATCTGCGCGGGAATGGTGACGACAAGCTGCCCCCATTGGTAGGGTAGGGGTGTGCTACCTGCCGGGAATTCGGTCGTGCCCAGTTCGAGCGCTTCCCATAACCAGCCCAGCCAGGTTTGTGTCTTCCACGCCCCGTCTTTTGTGCGTGGTACCTGCCCGCTGAGCAGCAGGTAATCCTGTGCGCGCGTCATGGCGACGTAGAGCAGGCGTTTGCGCTCGGCCCGCAGCCGCAGTTCGAGCAGGCGTTCCGCGCGGGTATGGGCATAGCCGCTGACCAACTTCTCGGCATCTGGGTCGTAGATACGGCAGGTCAGGCCGTGCGCAGCATCGAACATCACAGGCGGCGAGTCCCCGCTGCGCCGTGACCAGCCGACATCGACCAGGGCGACCAGCGGGAATTCCAACCCCTTGCTGGCGTGGACGGTCATCAACGTGGCTGCATCCTTGACATCGACCAGCGCTTCGCCCTCGCGCACCTCGCGGTCACTCAGGTCGCGCAAATACTGCGTGAACGCGCCGAACGTCACCTGCCCACTGCTTTCAGCCTTGCTGACCAGCTTCTCGACATTGCCGCGCCGCCGCGTCCCGTCCGGCAGTCCGCTCAGCGTCGCCAGATAGCCTGTGCGGTCGAGCGCCTCGCGCAGCAGTTCGGCAATCGTCACGCGCCCAGCCCGTTCGCGCAGCGCCGTCAGGCATTCACGCGCGTAATTCACAAGCTCGATCTCACCAGCGGGCACGCCTGTGGTATTTGCAAGTGCGTTCCACAGCGGCAGGCGTTTGCCCTGCTCATCCCGAAGCAGTCGCAGCGCCAGCAGGGCGTCGTCGCTCAGGCCAAAGAGCGGGGAGCGCAGCGCCGTCGCCAGCGCCAGGTCGTCGCCGGTGTTGTGCAGCGCGCTCAGCAGGTTCAGCACATCCCAGACTTCCTGCTTGCTGTAATAGCCGCGCCCGGCCACTGTGACAAACGGCAGGCCAACCGCCTTAAAGACATCTTCATAAATGGTGATACTGCTCATCGACTGGAACAGCACGGCGATATCACCGTAGCCGATGGGGCGCATCTGCCGCAGGTTTTTGTCGTAGATCGGGCGCTGCTCGTCTTCGACCATCACACGCAGCCGCCGCGCCACCTCGTAGGCTTCCCAGCGGCGGCGGCTTTCGGCATCACTTTCTTCGTCTTCCAGCACAGCGCGGTCGATCAGGATCATCTCAATAGGCGGCGCGTCGCTGGGGCGTTCGCCGCGTTCGGCTTCCATCGGCGTTCCGAGTTCCACCTCGTAGGCGTAGACCGGGCTGGCCGGGTCGCGCGCCAGGATGAAGCGGAACAGGTCGTTAAATGCGGCGACCAGCCCCTGATGCGTGCGGAAGGAACGCGCCAGGGCAACATCCATGCCGCCCGCCTGGAGGATTTGCCCACGCACGGCGTCGAACACACTCACATCCGCGCCGCGAAACTGGTAAATCGACTGCTTGGGGTCGCCAACGACGAACAGGCTGCCGCCGTGTGTCAGGTCGGCCAGGCGCTGCACGATGGCCCACTGCGCGGCATTGGTATCCTGGAATTCGTCCACGAGCAGGTGCTTGAACTCGTCGCCCTGGTAGCGGGCGCGCACGGCGTCGTTCAGCAGTACCTGCTGCGTCAGCCGTTCCAAATCATCGAAGTCCAGTGCGCGCAAGTCCTGCTTGGCCTGCCAGTAGGCTGTCTGTGCCCGCCCGATCAGGGTTGCCCAGAGTGGCAGCAGGTCAGCGGTTCTGGCGTCCAGTGCGCCGGGTGCTTCGCCAATATCGTTCAGCGCGTCGTTAACGCTCTCGCGGATGACCCGCAGCATGGCTTTGGATTCATCAACGGTGTCCTTGTCGCCCCAGGTTTTGGCGCTGCCACCCGTCAGTTTGATCGTCGCGGCGAGCGTTTGCATCGCGGCGACGCGCGTCTCCAGCGATTGCGCTGTATCATCTACAGTCGCGAGCGCATCCCAGCAGCCGCGCCAGACGGCCAGCAGCTTGTCGTCGCCCTCCGGCCAACCATTCGGCGGCAGCCAGTCCGACGCTTCGCGGTAGAACTCGTTCGCGCACAGAGCAGTGATGCGGGCTGTGGCGGCCAATTCCCACTCCGCGCGCCACGCTGCCAGCAAGTCGCCATCACGCTGCGACGTGTCCAGGTTCACACTCATCAGGTCGGTCAGCGCGCGCCGCACGGTGAAGGTTTCGTACTCGACCAGCAGACGGACGAGTTCCCCGCGCTCATTCGCGACGGCGGCCAACGTGCTGTCAATTACATCGTCGCGCAGGCTGGCAGCTTGTATCTCGTCCAGCACTTCGAAACCGGGGTCAATGCCCGCTTCGGCAGCGTTGGCGCGCAGGATGCTTGCGCACAGTCCGTGTATGGTGTCGATGCGCGCGCTTTGCATAGCAGCGATGCGCCCCGCCCACAGGTCACGGTCACTTGCGTTGGATGCCTTGTCGTAGCGCTCTTCCAGTGCCTGACGCACGCGGTCGCGCATTTCCTGCGCCGCCTTCTTGGTGAAGGTGATCGCGACGAGGGCGTTGAGCGGCCATTCCGTGTGTGTGTCGAGCAGCGCCAGATAGCGCTCGACCAGCACGTAGGTTTTGCCGGAACCCGCGCCCGCGACAACGATCAGGTTGCGGCTTTGTTCATGAATGGCGGTATGCTGTGCTGCGGTTTCTTTCACGCTTCAGCCTTCCCCGCGCGTGCGCCGCATGATGCTGACACGGCAGAACTCGCTGAATTCACAGTAATGTGAGCAGTGTCCGCCGCTTGCCTTATTGGGATGCACGGCGAAGCGCCCCGCACGCCCTCGTGCGATGTGCGCGGCGAGCTGTTCGCGCCCCTCGTCAATGGCCTGCGCGTCATCGGGCAGGGCGGTCTGAATCGCGCCGCTCGGCTTGCCGCTGCGGAGATGCCAGAACAGCCCACCCGCCACGCTGCGCGGCGTATCAGGGGCGTCACTGCTTCCTAGGATGACCTGCCCGGCCAGCAGGTAGAGCATCATCTGGAAGTTGCGCCCGCGCTGCATCTCTTTGGTGGGGATGGTTGTGCTGCCGGACTTGTAGTCGATCAGGATGACGCGCTCGCCCTGGCGATCCATGCGGTCGATGTAGCCCGTCACGCGCAGCTTGCCGATGTCCGGGTGAATCAGCAGTTCAATCACGTTCTGCGCGCCCGTGCTGAAGGGGCTTTCCAGCAGGTAGGGCTGGCGCGGCGTGTCGCCAAAGACTTTGTTCACCGGGCTGTCTTCCGAGAAATCCAGGCGCACCAGCGCTTCCAGGCGGCGCAGCAAACTGGCCTGTTCCTGCTCCCACAGCGCCGACGCGCGGAAGCCGATCTCCTGCGGCGCAGTCCGCAGTTTTTCGCTCGCTACCTCGCGCAGCGTTGCCAGCGCGGTCTCGGCGTGGTCCGGGGTGATGGTCACGCCCACTGCGCCCAGTCGTCGATACGTTTCTTCGAGGATGGCGTGGTTGAGCGTACCCAACTGCGCAGCATCCATACCTTCTTCCGGCTCTTCCAGTTTTTCCAGTTTGAGCATCCGCTTGGCAAAGAAGCGAAAACCGCACTGGCCGTAGTCATTGAACTGGCTGGCGCTCCACACGCGCCTTGCGCCAAGCTCAGCCGCCGCCCACTCGCGCAGGTGCGCCGCACGCAGCACGCCGCTGTAATGGTCGAAGTCACGGCGGGTCATGCGGCCACGTTCAATCTGTCGTGCTGTGCGGATGCGCCGCCAGCCTTCGTCATGCGAATTGACCAGCCAGTTGTAGAGCGCGGCATCGTCCGGTTTCAGCGCCGGGGTATTAAGCGCGGAGGCGACGACCAGTGCCGCCTCACTGTGCGAGGCTACATCCGCCGCTTTGATTGCCGCGCCTAGTGCAATACGATCACGTTCGATCAGCGCTGCCGAGTCGGTGAACAGCAGCCGTACCGCGCGCCACAGGTGACTCTCCGGCCAGAGCGCGCCGTTCTGCACCGTGGGGCGCGAGAGCGTCAGCGTTTCCTGCGCCAGATTGATCAGTTCGTAGAACAAGCCCTCGTCCGCCGCGCGCTCCGCCTGTGTCTCCAGCGGGATGCCACGCGCCGTCAGCCCGCGCCGTTCGCTGTCCAGATAAAGTGGGTCTTCCGGCGTCGGCAGTGGGAACAGACCTTCTGAAAGGCCGGGGATGAACACATGCTTATGCGGCAGGCCGCGCGCGTCAGCTACGGTTGTCACCAGCACGCGCCCCGAGCGGTTCGGGCTGCGGTTGACCGTCGCGGTGCCCAGCGCCGACTTGAGGTCGTTGAGGAAATCGCTCCAGGTCGTCTCGACTTCCGCTTCCAGGTTCAGCGCGCGGAACAGATTCTGCGCCGAGAGCAGGCTGCGGAGCACGCCTTTGAAGCCGCGCAGCGCCACCAGGTCACGGTCGATGATGTCGAGGTCGTCCGTGCCGCCGCGCACCTGCGAGAGCATGGAGAGGGAATTAACCTCAACCCTACGCTCGCTTGAGTCGCTCGCAGCCCT
>JAEUQX010000085.1 GCA_016788625.1 Anaerolineae bacterium | reverse complement strand
AACCGTGCGCTCGTAACCCGCCCAACTGGTGTCCCAGACGTGGTTGAGCAGTTCCTCGCGCGTCCAGCCCCGGTTGGGATGGCGCGCCAGGAAGGCCAGCAGCGCGAATTCGATGGGCGTCAGGTCGAGCTGCTTCCCGGCGCGGCTGACGCGGAAGTGTTCCAGGTCAATGATGATCTCACCGGGGACTTTCAGATGGCGCGAACCGGGGTTTTGCTCGCGCGTCATTTCCTGGCGGATGTGCTGCACCGCGCCGAGTGTGGCGCGAATCTGGTTGGCGAGCGCGTTGTTATCCCAGGGCTTGGTGACGAAGGCAATCGCGCCCTGGCCGAGGCTCTCGACCTGCCATTCCGGATACGATGTGAGCATGATGATCGGCACGAAGCGGTCACGCGCGCGCAGCCGGCGACACACCTCCAGCCCGCTCATCTGGCTCTGGTCGCGTTCGTCCAGCACTACGTCGAGCAGCACCAGGTCGGGTTCCTCCTGCTCGACGGCAGCCAGCGCCTCCAGCCCGGTCGCCGCCGTCCGCACGCGGAAGCCCATACGCCCCAGGAATGTGCTGAGCGCCGAACGAATCGATTCCTCGTCGTCTACCACCAGGATGTGCGGTCGGTCGTCCATGTCTGCGTCCTTCGTTGCCACGCGGTCGCTGATATTATATAGTCATGCGGCACATGCACACCCCGCAAAGGTCAGGGGAAGTCTGAAAGATGATTCAGGAACTTGAGCGCGTTGCACTGACGGTTGATTTACCCATCTATCACCTGGAGGCAGGCGACATGGGTACAGTCGTTGACATCACGGAAGATGGTGAAGAATACACCATCGAGTTCTTTACCCTGGACGGCGAAACATTCGCGGTTGTCCCGGTGTCAGCCACGCAGATTCGGCGCGTCGGCAGCCGCGAAATCGCCCACGCACGCATGATGGAGGGTTGAGCCGGGTGATCAGCGAAAAAGTCATTCTCGATACGGACATTGGCTCAGACATTGACGACGCGGTCTGCCTGGCATATCTGCTGGCTCAGCCGCGCTGCGACCTGGTTGGCGTGACCACCGTCAGCGGTGAACCGCACAAACGCGCCGAACTGGTCAGCGCCCTGTGCCAGGCCGCCGGGAAAGCGGTGCCAATTTACCCCGGCATAGAGAAACCGCTGCTCAGCACGCAGCGTCAGCCGCTCGTGCCACAGGCCGCGATGCTCGACCGCTGGCCGCACGAGACCGATTTCCCACAGGGTGAAGCCATCGAATTCCTGCGGGCGACCATCCGCGCGCACCCTGGCGAAGTCACGCTGCTGGGCATCGGGCCGCTGACCAACATCGCGCTGTTGTTCGCCATTGACCCCGAAATCCCGGCGCTGCTCAAACGGCTGGTGCTGATGGCTGGCGTCTTCACCAACCAACTGCCCGGCGTTGGGCCGCTGGAGTGGAACGCCATCTGCGACCCTTATGCCGCCGCGATGGTCTATAACACGCCCGTGCAGGTACACCGCTCGGTTGGGCTGGATGTCACCTGTCAGGTCACGATGGACTCGGACGAGGTGCGCGAGCGTTTCCAGGTCGGGCTGCTGCGCCCGGTGCTGGACTTTGCCGAGGTGTGGTTCCGCGAGCGCCCGATCATCACGTTTCACGACCCACTGGCTGCGACCGTCCTCTTTGACGCGGACATCTGCCACTTCGAGCGCGGCACGGTGGATGTTGAACTGACCGCGCCCCGGCTGCGCGGGCTGACCTACTTCGACCGCCGCGAACCCGGCAGGCACGAGGTCGCGCTCGCGGTCAATCCGCAGCGTTTCTTCGAGCACTACTTCGCGTGCTTTGCGTGATTCGATGGCAGCCGCAGGGGTGCTGCCACTCTCCAGCTCAAGATACAGCTCGCTCCGGTGATCGACTTCCTCGCCCGGCTGCTGCCTTAGGGCGTTGCACGCCATCGCCAATCGCATTATGCTGAAGGGCATACCGTTGCCTGTGCTGGAACACTGCTCATGATTCTGATCGAACGTTTCCGCCGCGTCCGCAACCGCCTGCTGATCGCCGGGCTGCTGATCATGCTGGCCTTCACACTGGTCGAACTGCTCTGGCCGGGCGCGCTGCCTGCCGTGCTCTACCCGCTCGTTGGTGCGGCGATGATGGCCGTCGCGCTGTGGCTGCGCCGCCGCGTCAAGCCGGGATTCACGCGCCCGTTCGAGGTCGATTCCCGACAGATGATCGAGCAGTTTCGCCAGGCTGTCGAGCGCCTTGCATTCTCGGCACGCTCGATCAACGACGCCGCGCAGCAGCAGTCCATCGGCGCGCGTGAGCAGGCCGACCTGATCGGGCGCACCAATACGCTGCTGACCGATTTCGTCGAACTGTCGCAGAAGGTGCAGGAGCAGACGCGCAGCCTCTCGCAGCTTGCGCGCCAGTCCGCCGAACATTCAGAGAGCGGGCAGGCGACGATTCGGCAGGCCATCGACAGCATGGCGCAGATTCGCGCGCAGGTGTCGGCCATCGCAGGCACGATTCTGGCGCTGGCACAGTTCACGCAGCGCATCGACGACATCATCTCATCGGTCAGCGAAATTGCCACGCAGTCGAACTTACTGGCGCTGAATGCGTCGATTGAGGCGGCGCGTGCCGGGGCGGGCGGGCGCGGCTTCGCGGTGGTAGCGGAAGAGGTGCGCTCGCTCGCACGGCAGTCCACCCAGGCAGCCAAGCAGGTGCGCGGCATCCTGGGCGAGATTCAAACGGCGATGCGCCAGACCATCAAGGCCACCGAGGAAGGGCTGCACACCGTCGATACGGGCGTGGAGCGCACGCAGCAGGCTGATCAGGTGATGGCGCAGTTGGCGGATAACGTCAAGAGCGCGCAGCGGGAAGTCACGCGCGTGTATGAAATCATTCGGCAGCAGGTCGAGGGCCTGGAAGAAATCACGATTGGCATCGAACGCATCGAGCGCGTCTCCGGGCGCAGCCTCGCCAGCACGCGCGCTGTCGAGTCGGTCGCGGAAGAACTCAACCGTCTGGCTTCGGATATGCAGATGACCGTGGAGATTGGCAGTCTAGCGCGCGTACAGCAGGATGCTGATCACAACAGCGAAAAACAGGCCGGATAGCCCGATGGCAATGCCCAGCAGCATGGCGCGCAGCAGCACCGTGCGGCGGTAGCGCTTCATGCCTTTCTGCCGCCGCGACTGTTCGGCCTCGTGATGCTGGCGGCGTTCAAGCTGCGTCTCGACCTTGTTCATCAGGCGACGCGCCTGCACATTCATCGGATTGATTTGCAGGATATTTTGCAGGCAGACGAGCTTGTCCTGATCTTCTTCCACCACGTCCAGCAGCGCCAACCAGACCTGCTCGCTGTATGGATTGAGCGTGGCCGCCTCGCGCCACAGATCATGCGCCGTCTCGCGCTTGCCCGCCGCGAACGCCGTGCGCCCGGCCTGCATCAAGTCGTTAAACCGCTCGTCAACCGCCCCCGATGTTCCCTGACCCATTCCAGCATACCCTCAATCGGTAGTCAGGGTGAGCCAGCGCCCACCCCTCTGCATCGTGTTGAAATTACTTACGCCGCGCACAAAGCCCTCATCCCTGCCTGTGTTCTGCTCCCCCTCACCTGTTGGAGAGGGGCCAGGGGTGAGGGCAGCCCGTGCTATGGCGCCCAACCACCGGGGAAGTCCTGCTCCCTGCCGCTCGTCAGTTGGTACAGTGTGTTGTCGCTCAGATCGAGCACCAGAATATCATAGTGGCCGTTGCGGTCGCTGGCGAAGGCCAGATAGCGACCATCCGGGCTGAACACCGGGCGGATGTCATCGTAGCTGGAACGCACCAGCACGCGCGGCGTAGCGTTCGGGTTGGGAGGGCGAGCGACGATGTCGTGGTTGCGTTCATCGCCTGTTTGCGCCGCCGCGTAGACCAGTTCGCTGCCATCCGGCGACCAACGCAGATGCGTCTCCGTGAAGCCGCTCAGATCGTTGGTGATGGGCGTCATTGACAGCAGCAGCGTATCGATCAGCACGATATCCGCGCCGGGGTTCGCGCCGCGCTCGTCATTACGCACGGCGGCGATGCGCGCGCAGTCCGCCGAGAGCGCCGGGTAGGTATAGGTGGCATCGTCGTTGGTCAGGCGGCGCAGTTCCTGTGTTGCCAGGTTGAGCGTGAAGACCTGATAGGGCTTGCTCACGCTGCCGCTGAAGTCGATCTCGCGCTCGCCAATCGGCAGCCCGACAAACGCCACCAGCGTGCTGCCGTCGGCGCTGCTGCAATAACTGGGCATCTGCGCCTGCAGGATCGCCAGCCCCTGCGTCAGGATGACTTCGTCGCTGCCATTGGCGGCGATCTGTCCCACGCCAAAGTCAAAGGTGGTGGCGAAATACTGCGTGTAGCCGATGCGCTGCCCGTCCGTGCTCAGCACGGGGTCGCGCACCTCGACGCTGCCCAACGTGCGCGGCTGCCCGCCATCCAGCGGGATGACTTGCAGCGCGTAGTAACC
The DNA here is from genome assembly GCA_016788625.1 of Anaerolineae bacterium. GTDB lineage: Bacteria > Chloroflexota > Anaerolineae > Aggregatilineales > Phototrophicaceae > CFX2. The sequence continues at coordinate 11,074 of JAEUQX010000085.1, read as the reverse complement.
CGTCTGCCCCAGATCGAGGCTGCTGGCCGCGATGATCGAGCCGCTCAAGCCTGTTGCGGGCGGCAGCGGTTCAGGCGATGGCGTTGCCGTCGGAATCGGCGTCGACGTGAATTCAGGCGGCAGTGTGGCACGCTCCGGCGTGTTGGTGATAGTAGGGGTCGGTGAAGCGATGGCGACCTGCGTCTCGGTCGCGCTGATCGAATCCGCCGTAGCCTGCACGGCGACAGCGGTGAAGCTCTCCGACGTTTGCCGTGCCGAGACGGTCGCTGCCGATTCCTGAGCGCGCTGGTTGCTGACGGCGCTGACCAGCGCGACGATAGCCAGAAGCACGACCACCGCGCCGCCGCCCGCGAACATCAGGAGCTGCCGCCGCGTGACGCCGGGGATGACTTCCTCGTCGGCTTTGGTCTTCTTGGCGCGCGCCTCAAGCTGCTCCATCAATTTCTGCGCGCGTTCGTTGCCAGGGTTGATCAGCAGAACATTGCTCAGGCAGATGCGCTTTTCCTCGTCACTCTCCATGACCGAGGCCAGCCAGAACCAGCCTTTCTCATTCTGATCATCGAGTTCGACAACCTGCTCGAATAGTTTGCGCGCCTCGGCCTTGTTGCCTTCGCGCGCCAGTTCGATGCCCTGTTTGAGTAATGCCTGGATGTTGTTTTCGCTCACGTCGTGCTTATCCTTCGTGGTAATCAGGGACGGAAGACAAATGACTGGATGTCCTGCCCAGCGGCGGGCAGGCGCGTCACCACGCGGCTTTCCAGGTCAACGGTGTAGAACTCAAACAGTTCGGTCTCACGGTTGGAGATGAAAATGACCTCTTTGCCGTTGGGCGCAAACTGCGGACGACGATCTTCCGCGTCGCCGTCATCGACGGTCAGGCGCGTCTGGCGCTGTCCGTCGGGGTCCATCACGTAGATGTCGCTATCGCCGCCCCGGTCACTGGCGAAGACGATACGGTCGCCAGCGGGTGACCATGCGGGCGAGTAGCTGCTGTTCTGGTCATCGGTGAGCTGCGCGCCGATTTCGCCCGCCGATGTGATCGTGAAGATCTCGGTCAGACCGATGAGCGACAGATTGGCCTCACCCTCAGCGAAGTTCGCCTGTTCCGAGGCATACAGGATCAGATCAGCGATGGGTGACCAGGCCGGGTCTTTGTCGATGAAGGTGTTGTCCGTCAGCACGCGCAGGTTGTTGCCGTCTTCGGTGACGTAATACAGGTCGAGGTCGCCGTCCGCGTCGCTGACAAACACGATCTGGATGCTGTCCGGTGCCCAGGTCGGCGTCGCCAGCACGCTGCCGCCCAACTGCGTGATCTGCCGCGCCGCGCCCGGATTGTCGATTGGCGCGACGAACAGTTCAGGGGCAGTGACTTCTTCGGCAGTCTCGCCTTCGCCCAGGCTGTATGTGACCGTGCGCACAAAGGCGATGAGCTGACCGTTAGGCGCGATGGCGACATCACTGAAGCCGGACTCCGCTGCGCCGAGGACTTGCGCCCCGCTGCCATCGCCACTGGCCTGAACCAGCGCAGGCAGCGGATCATTGATGCCTTGGCTGGTGAACAGCAGGCGGAATGTACTCAATGGGATACTGGTGGCCGTCGGCGGCGGCGTGCTGCTGGCCGTCGGCGTGAAGGTGGGCGTAAAAGTCGGCGGGAAGGTCGGCAGATTGGCCGGGGTGACGATTACGCCGAAGAACGGTGTAGCCGTGAATGTGTCCGGGTCGATGGTCGGCGGCGGGGTCAGTGAGGTGAACACTGCCGCTTCGACCGCCTGGCGCGTCTGGGCATTGATGGGGGGTGGCTGCTGGCTGGCAATGATGTTGAAGATGATCGTCGCCAGCACCGCCAGCGCGATGACCGCGCCGCCGATGAGCAGCAGCGGGTTATTGCCCGCCCGCGCCGGAGCAGCCCCCTGTCCAGCGGGAACGGGTTTGCGCGGCCCCGGCGCGACAGCGGCGACCTGCTGCAAAGCCTGTTGGGCGCGGGCGTTGGTCGGGTTAATCCGCAGCACCTGTTCCAGCGCCGCGCGCCGTTCGCCCAGGTTCTCCAGCGCGGACGCCAACCACATCCAGGCGACCTCGTTGTTCGGTTCGCGGTCGGTCACCTGACGCAGCAGCTTGACGGCGGTGAGCTTATCGCCACGCCGTGCTGCCTCAATGCCTTCTCTCAGTTTGTCTTGTGCCAAGACCCTGCCTCCGCACGATGTGCTCGTTGATCATCCTATTGTATATCAATGGGCAAAAGGCGCGCATCAGGACTCAGGTGCGCGTCAGCACCACGAACAGCACCAACACAATAGCGACCACGATCAGCACCCCGGCGATCACGCCGAAGATCAGCAGCGTGCGGTTTTCTTTGGCCGTGCGCGTATAGGTGATCTTCTGCATCGCCTCGCGTGCTGTCTCGTTATCCGGGTTGACGTTCAACACCCGTTCGAGCCATTTCTTGCGCTCCGCAGTAGTGTCGGCCAGCTTCGCCATCCACATCATCGCACGCTCATTCTTGCGATCCTGCGAAAGAATCTGTTCAAAAGCAATGCGTGCGCCTTCTTTATTACCGGCTTTAGCCGCGCGGATGCCCATCTGCAACAGTTCTTCTCGGTTGGGGGCAGCGCCGCCTTCATTCTGAATGCCGAACGACATAATCCGAACCTCGATTGTAGTACATAGGAGTTCGTCTCTATTCTACACAAAATCCTGACAATGCGCGTTAGGAATTGCGTGTAGGTTTGCACAACGATGCTGCGCTGGCGTTCGCCGTCGTTCGTCACGACCATCGAAATCATGACATTTTACGGCGCGGATTTCGTGTACACTGAAGGCCGGATGTCTACTATTCAAACGTGATTATGGCGAATAACTCGCAAGCAGTTTCAACCTTCTCCCCCCTCCTGTTCCTGCGCCGCATCCTCAACAGCCTGTTCATCGCCCTGACCGGAGCATATGGCATCAGCATCAGCGGTTTCCTGCTGCTGCGGATGATGCTGGGCGAACGGGTTGGCTTCATCGGGCTGCTGAACTCGTTCGTGCATCTGCTGATCATCCCGGCGGTCGTGCTGCTGCCGCTCAGCCTGGGACTGCGCCGCTGGCTGCTGGCCGCAGTGCTGGCGCTGCCCGCGTTCAATGCCCTGAGCGCGTATGGTCCGCTGTTTCTGCCGCGCACGGCTGCCGCGCCGCCGCAGTCGCGCGAACTCGTCCTGCTGAGCTACAACGTCAACATGGGCAACTTCAATACGGAGGCCATCGTTGACATCATCCGCGCCGCCGATGCTGATGTGGTCGCCATCCAGGAACTGAACCCAACGCACGCGCAGGCTGTTGAGGCGCAGTTGAGCGACCTCTATCCGCATCAGGCGCTGCACCCGCGCGACGACTTCTCCGGGCAGGGCGTGCTGAGCCGCTACCCGATCACTGCCGACGAGTTCTGGCTGATCAACCTGGGGCATCAGCGCGTCGAACTGGATTTCGACGGGCAGACGCTGACCCTCTACAACGTGCATCCGGTACACCCACTGCGTGGCATCCGCTTCGACGGCGAGTCACGCGCGGAAGAAGTGACCGATACACTGCGCCGGGCGGCGAACGAAACGAGCCCTACCCTGATCGTCGGTGACTTCAACCTGACCGATCAGACCGCCGACTACGCCCGCATCACAGCGCTGTATGGCGATGCGTACCGCGCGGCGGGCTGGGGGCCGGGTTTCACCTTCCCGGAATGGCGCGCGACCCGGCTGGGCATCCCAATGCCGCTGCTGGCCCGCATCGACTACGTGTTCCACGATGCTGCCTTCACCCCATTGGAGGCGCGCGTCTGGCCGTCGTCGGGCGGCTCGGATCACCGCGCGCTGCTGGTGCGGTTGGCAGTGGTAGAATGACGACGAGAACATTGCTGCGCGGCGTGCTGGCGTTTGTGCTGGCGGGCTACGGCGTGTTTCTGGTCGGCTGCCTGCTGCTGCGCTGGTTCGTTGGCGAACGCCGGGTGGTGGTGGCGCTGCTGAACAACAACCTGCATCTGCTGCTGTTCCCCGCGTTGATCCTGCTGCCGCTGTGCCTGCTGCTGCGTCTGCGGCGCGTCGCCCTGCTCTATGCGCTGCCAGTAGGGTTCTTCGCCTGGAACTTTGCGCCCTATTTCCTGCCGCACACGCTTCCGAGCCTGCCGCCCGATACCCAACAAATCAGCATCCTGACGTACAACCTCCAGGCCGAGGAAGCGCTGCTCGACCCGATGGCCGCCGTCATCCGCGAGGCGGACACGGAGATCGTGGCGCTGCAAGAGATGAGCGGCGCGGCAGCGCGGCACTTCGAGCGCAGCCTGGCTGACGCGTATCCTTACCGCGTCTTCTACCCGGAACCAGCGGGCGGTGCGTATCACGGGCGCGGGCTGCTCAGCCGCTACCCGCTGATCGAGAACCACTTCTGGCCGGTGACTTACCCCATCCCGGTGCGCTTGCAGCGCGCGGTGCTGGACGTGAACGGCACGCCCGTCACGCTCTTTAACTTCCATGCGCCGCCCACGCAGCCTATTTACGGCGGGGGAAACGACCCACGCCCGCGCGCACAGCAGATCAACGACTTGCTGGCGCTGGCAGCGGATGCGGATGGCGCGCTGCTGCTGACGGGCGACTTCAACACCAGCGACCTGGACGAGAGTTACGCCGCGATCACCGCGCGTTACCGTGATGCCTTCCGCGAGGTCGGTTGGGGCTTCGGCTTCACCAACCCGGACTGGCAGCACGACAACCCCCGGCGCGGCGCGTCCTGGGTGCCGATGTACCAACGCATCGACTATGTGTTTTACAGCGCGCACTTCGCGGCGGTCGAGGCGCGTGTCTGGTCGTCATCTGGCGGCTCGGATCATCGCCCGCTGTGGGTACGGTTGGGTTTGATCGGGTGATTACAGCAGCGCCTCCAGGACAGGTTGACCCTCCCACACGGCAGGCCGCTCGATGCCCAGCAGGTGCGCCAGCGTGGCAGGCGTATCGGCCAGGCCGACGCGCTGTTGAATCGGATGCCCGCGTTTGATGCCGGGGCCGTTCAGAATCCAGGGAATGTTCATGTCCTCCGGCAGGTCAGTACCGTGATCGGTGTCGTGTCCGCCGTGATCGGCCTGTGCCAGGATGGTGTACTGCTCGCGGATGCCCGCCGCGTCGAGCGCATCCAGCACGATACCCACCGCCGCGTCCACCTGCTCAATCGTCTCGATGTAGGGCGGCGACATCCAGCCGAACAGATGCCCGCTGATGTCGATGTCGCCCATATAGAGGAAGCACAGATCAGGCTGTTCGCTGGTCAGGTAAGCAGCAGCCGCGCGCGCCACCACCGTATCGTTGTCCAGGCCGTAATCCGCGTTGCGACACCAGCTCATCTTGACGCTGCCATGCGGGGCGACATCGCGGAGCTGTTCCCAGCTATAGAACATGGCGGTGTGACGGTTGGCGAGCGTGGCGACTTCCATCAGGCTGGGGAACGCGGCGGCGCTCGCCTGATACACGTTATCCCTGCCGATGCCGTGCCGTGCGGGGTCAACACCCCGGAAGAGCGTCGTGTGCGCGGGCAGCGTCACGCTGGGCATGACCGACTGCGCCGTCCAGGTGTACGCGCCCTCCTGCCAGAGCTTGGTGAGGTGGGGGGTCTTGGCTTGCTGCAATGCGTCCGGGCGGCAGCCATCGAGCATGATGAACAGGATTTTGGTCGGCACCGTAATTCCCTGTGTTCCACATGAATGTTATTCCACGAGGGTAACACAAAACGGCGCGCGCGGGGTAGGCCGTCGCCAAGCTTTAAACGGCGCAGCGGGTGTTACCTGCCGTTACCCTTCAACCGTTTCTTCAGCAGCCCGCCCATCCAGCGCAGTTCGTGCAGCCGCAGCAGATAGGCCAGCGCCAGGAACACCACGCTGCCCAGCCCGCCGCTCAGACTCACCAGCACGATTTCCTGCACCAGCGTCGCGCTGCCGAACGACTGCGCCAGCCAGCCCGCCGCCAGCGCCGCGACCACGCCCATCGCGCCCGCCGCCGCGCTCGTCTTGAGCGCTGTCAGGGCGATATGCTGCCCGCTGAAACCGTCCAACCGCCGCGTCAGCAGGAAGGCCGAGACCGCCGCGTGAACGATGTGTTTCAGGCTGTCGGCGATCATCAGGCTGAACAGGCCGAAACGCGGGAAAAGCGCCACCGCCGTCAGCATATACAGCCCCAGGCTCAGCACGCCGATCAGCGCCGGCGTCAGCGTGTCCTGGCGGGCGTAGAAAGCATAGACCAGCAGCAGGTCGAGCGCGGCGAAAGGCAGACCGATCAGGTACAGGCGCAGCGCCAGCGCGGTCATAGCGGTGTCGTGGGCGTTGAACGCGCCGTGCTGGAACAGCAGTGCCACGATCGGCGTGGCGAGCACGAACAGGCCAATCGTCGCAGGCAGAATCAGCGAGATCGCCAGGCGTAATCCGAGGCCGAGCGTGTCCTTGAAAGCGCGCTGGTCTTCCTGGGCAATCACCGCTGCCTGCCGCGCCAGCGTGGGCAGGATGGCGATGCTGATGGCCGTCGCCACAAGTCCCTGCGGGAACTGTATCAGCGTCGTCGCCCAGTTCATGTAGCCGATGCTGCCCTCGCCCGTGCGGCTGGCGAGGTTGTAGCTGAAGGTGCGGATCACCAGCGTATCCATCACCAGCGAGAACATCACGGGCGCATACAGCTTGACGATCTGCCGCAGCGCCGGATGTCGCCAGTTGAGTGTCAGCCGCAGCCGCGCGCCCTTCATGCCGGGGAATTGCAGCGCCATCTGCGCCAGCGCCCCCACCAGCCAGCCCAGCGCGACGACGACGATGCCCGTCTCTGGGCGGCCGCTTCGCAGCGCGATCAGGCCGTTGGCTTGCAGGGTGGGTTGGAGCTGCACGGGGGGCGCGAACAGCAGCGCGATGACAACAATACTGCCGTTGAAGACGGTGACGGCAAAAGCGGGCCAGGTGAATTCGCGCAGGGCATACAGCGCGCCGCTCAGCACGGCGAACAGCCCCAGAAAGATCAGCGCCGGGGCGGTCAGGCGCAGCAGGTCGGTCGCCAGCCTGAGGGTCTGGGTATCGAAGCCGCCCCCGACCACCGACACAACCTGCGCGGCGAAGGCTTCCAGCAGCAGCACGATCAGCGCCAGCAGCACGATCAGCACGCTGCACAACAGCGAAACGAGCTGCCAGAGCGCCCGGCGTCCCTGGCGCGAGGCCACCTCGCTCAGCACGGGCACGAGCGCGCTGTTGACGTGCCCACCAATCAGCAGGTCATAGATGGCTTTGGGGACAATGATGGCGACGTTGAAAGCATCGACCGCGCGCGATGCTCCGAACAGATTGGTCAGGACGATCTCCCGCGCCAGCCCCAGTACACGGCTGGTGATATTCCCCAGAGCGACCACACCGGTCGCCCGTGCCACGCCCGCGTTGGTTTGTTCCTGTGTTTCGGCGGGCACTTCGCGGAGAGCTTCGCTTTGTGGTTCAATCAATGCAGTCACGTCCCCTGGTTAGTCGTGGCAAGCATAGCATAAGCCCTACAGCTTGCCAGAGCAAAGTTGCCCGGCCACCCAGCAGGCGTCGCCCGAGCGTAGGGTTATGCCGCGATACGAATGTGGTTGACGTTTGGTTCGAATATGCCCATCACCCATCAGAGATTCATCTTGCTGGCGTATCAAGTCTATAGTCTTTAGTCGTTAGTCTTTGGTCGTTGGTCGTTAGTTTTCAGTCGTTAGCTTCCAGCCGGTGTCTTTTGCTAATCGCTGACGACTAAAAGCTGTTGACTGAGACAGGCACTAACCGAATTCGAACGCAATTGAGCAAGAAGTGAGCACTATTCGGCCTGTATTCTGATCCCCGAAGCGCCGTACAGTGAGCGTAAGAGACATCCGTCAGGTTTATTGTTAGTATAGGGACTGCACATGAACGCCCTCGATCCGGCCCGCTCGATACACCAACCGCTGAACACCCCTCACTCCGCCCGCCGCCTGCGCGAGTTTTATTACCGCTGGGAGTGGGACTTTCAATCCAGCCCGGAGCAGCTCTGGCCGCTCGCTTCGGATACCAACCGCTTCAACCGCGACGCCGCTGTGCCCGCCATCGAACGCCGTCCGGCAGAACGCCTGACCAACGCGCGACGGCGCTTGCGCATGTTCCGCCTGGGCATCCCGGTCGAATGGGAAGAAGAACCGTTTGAGTGGGTGCGCCCGTACCGCTTCGGCGTGCGCCGCCGTTACTTCGCCGGGCCGGTGGCCGAGATGCGTGTGCATACCCAGCTTCAACCGCGCCCGGACGGCGGCACGCACATGATTTACGAGGTCTGGGCGACACCGCGCAATCTGCTCGGTTTGGCGGCCATCCCCGTGCAGATTGGCATCCTCAGCGCGCGCGCCTTCGCGGAGACGATGCGCCGCTACGACCGTTACGCCGTACATGGCACACCCGTCATCGCGCAGCCCGCGCAGGTGCGTTTTTCGCCGGGCGGGCAGGGGCGGCTGGCTGCGCTGGCCGATCAACTGCTACGGCAGCGGACACAACCGGAGATCGTTTCACGGCTGGTGAACGTGATTGAACATGCCGATGAGATCGCGCTGGCACGGATGCGCCCGTATGGGCTAGCGGAAATATGGGGACTGCCGCGCCGCGCTGTGCTGGAACACTTCCTGCTGGCGACGCGCATCGGGCTGCTCGAACTGGAATGGGATGTGCTGTGCCCATTGTGCCGCAACCCCAAGCAGGTTGGCAGCACACTGAGCGAGATTGGGCAGGCGGTACACTGCGACGTGTGCAACATCGACTTCAGCGCCAACTTCGAACGTTCAGTCGAGCTGACCTTTCACCCTAACCCCGCCATCCGCGAGACACAGGCGAGCGAGTTCTGCATCGCCGGGCCACAGACCACGCCGCACGTCGTCATCCAGCAGTTGTTACAGCCGGGCGAGGAACGCGCGTTGACGCCAACTCTGGAAGCGGGGCGTTACCGTCTGCGCGCGCTGGGGCTGAGCGGCGGGCAGTTCATTCAGGTTGACGCGGCAGGTGAACGTGAGTTGAAGGTGCAGGTGCGCCCGGAGTGGCCGCAGGATGAAGCCCGCCTGACGACCACGCCGACGCTGCGCCTGAGCAATAGCAGCGACGCCGAGCAGCTTGTGATCGTCGAGCGCATGGCCTGGACGGACACCGCGGTGACCGCCGCCGAAGTCACCGCGCTGCAAACCTTCCGCGACCTGTTCGCCAGCGAGGCGCTGCGCCCCGGCGAGCAAATCGCGGTCGGCAGCCTGGCGATTGTCTTCACCGATCTGCGCGGCTCGACACAGCTTTACAACGAGATTGGTGACGCCCCGGCCTTCGGGCTGGTGATGAACCACTTCGACGTGCTGCGCGCGGCCATCAACGACGAGGGCGGGGCGATTGTCAAAACCATCGGCGACGCGGTGATGGCTGTGTTTCGCCGTCCCGCGCCCGCCATCCGCGCCATGCTGCGTGCGCAGCGTGATCTGGCGGCACTCAGCGGCGACCGTACGCTGCTGCTGCGGGCAGGCATCCATTACGGCGCGTGCATCGCCGTCACGCTCAACGACCGACTGGATTACTTCGGCTCAACCGTCAATCAGGCCGCGCGCCTGGAGGGGCTTTCGACCGGCAGCGACATCATCGTTTCCGAAACTGTCGCAGCCGACCCGGAGGTAGTCGAGATGCTGGATCGGGGTGACTATCAGGCCGAGCATTTCACGCGTCAACTGAAGGGCTTTGACAACGACGGATTCACGCTTTGCCGCGTCACCCAGGCGGCGCAACTGTCTATTCCAGCGGGGCGGTGATCAGCAGTTCGGAATCGCCCCGCCAACACGCTCAGCTTATTGCTTCAGCAGCCAGTCCTGAGCGTCTTCCAGTTTGCTGAATACCATCATGCGCAGACCCATGCTGTGCAGAACGTCCATGAAGGGAGTGAGGGTACCCGCCGCCTCAATCTCCACCGGGACGACATTCGCCCAGTACTTCCAACCTGCTTTGATGGCGCGCGGAATCCAATCTTCAATCGCCCATGCCGAGAAATCCTGTGACAATGGGCCATTGAGGCGGTCATCCGACAACCACTTCTGAATACGATGCTGACCCATCAAGGCTACACCCTTATCCAGTGATGCCTTGAATGCAGCTTCATCAACAGGCTTGTGGACGGTGTGGTACAGGTAATTCTTGTCTTGTATGTGACGCAGAGTGACATACTCGTTTTCGACAACCTTCATAGCAGATGCTCCTATTGACAATGTTCTGAATGTCATTATAGAGCAGCTTCTTTTGCTGAAAATTTACCTTTATGAACTTTGTATTGAAGATCTGCATACCGCGCTTTTGTTACCCTGGATGCGCGATGGTCGTCATCAGGCTGATGTTGCGCGTGGTGCTGTACAGGCGCGAGTACTGCACGATCACCGGCACATCGGAGCGCACGCGCAGGCCGTAAGGTGTATCCAGCGGCAGCGGCACCCCGCCTGTGTTGCGCGGGTCATCCATGCGGACGTGGATGCAGCGCTTGGCCGGGATCGTCACGGCGGCGTTTTCGATGGGGTCGCGGTCGGCGAAGTAGAAGTCGAACAGCAGGTGCGCGTCGGCATCGGTCACATTCATCACGCAGACCGACTCGTGATTCTTGTACACCGGGTCATTTTCCAGCGGCGTTGCCAGGTAACCGTCGGGGATAAACCACAGCGTCGAACCTTCCGGGCTGATCATGTTTTGTTCCTTCATGGATGAGATGTTCTGTATCTGTGAATTTGTCGCAGAGTGTACCGCAGCGCTTAACCTGAAGGTAGACACTGTGCCTGGGCGCGCAAAGAGATTCGCAAGGGGATCAAGACCAAAGCGACCAGCTAGTCGCCCATGTGCAGGCGAACGGATGGGCAGCGTGATTGCCGCGCTGGCGGTTCGGTTGTATAGTCCAGATGCGTATCAAAATAGATGTCAGGTGATGATCATGACGAACCATGCCGCAACCGTTCGCTCGCTTGAACAGGCGTATCAGAATTTCCTCGAGCGCTACCCGGCCTACCGCGACACGCTCACGCTCGACCGCCTGCGCGCCGC
>JAEUQX010000064.1 GCA_016788625.1 Anaerolineae bacterium | reverse complement strand
GAGATGGCGCGTATGTTAAAGCCCAACGGCAACTTTATGGCAGCCGAGTATACCAGCGTCGGACCGATCTCGGTCTATAACAGTGCGCAGGATAAAAAGCGCGATGACGCATGGTATGAAAAGGTGTTTCGCCTCACTCGTTTGCTGCTAAAGGGCAAACAGGCGCTAGGTCATGGCGATGACTATCTCGGTATGCGTGTGCCATTGCTGGCTACCGTCGCCGGACTGGACGTATTTGATGTGCGCCTCAATGACCGCGTTTTGCACATGATTCCTCCATACCGCCATCCTAAACAGGCAGCTTACCTCGAATTGTTGAAAGCTCTCTACGAGCCAGACCCGGATCGGAAAGGGTTAGCTCAGAATATCGAACTGATGCGTGCTGCCGGAGGCACAGAAGAAGATGCAGAGTGGTTGTACAACTCCAGGGATGCGGCGGCAGTGCGGCAGGCGATAGCGGATGACAATCTGACGGAGATCAGTGCTTATATGCTGTATCTCACCTTTGCCCGCAAGCCCGGAAAATGTGTCAGCTAAAGAAGGTTATGATGATCGAAATTAGCTATTCAAAGACAGGGTCACTCGCGCAGGCTGTCCACCGGAAACAGATTTCGTCATAAAGATTGTCGGAGGTTGTATGAGCGAGAGTGCGAAGTGGAAAGTGACAGGCACAGGTCCTGAAGTGTATGAACAGGTCTTCGTTCCTGCGGTCATGCAAACTTGGGCAAACCAGCTCGTTAATCTGGCAAAGACAAGTCGAGGTACACGGATTCTGGATGTTGCCTGCGGATCCGGTGTCGTTACCCACCTATTTGCTGGGCGCGTCAGCAAGACAGGGCAGATTGTCGGTTACGACATCAACCCGGATATGATCGCAATTGCTCAGGGAAAGCAGCCGGACGCTGCCATTGAATGGCGGCAGGGAAATGCAATTGAATTACCTTTTCAGGACGGCTCATTTGATATTGTGACTTGCCAGCATGGTCTGATGTTCTTTGAAGATCGCGTCAAAGGATTGCAGGAGATGTACCGGGTTCTCGCGCTAGGCGGAAAACTTCTGGTTCTGGTTTGGGGTCCAATTGAAGACAACTCGGGCTTTTTGATCGCAGCCGAAGGATTCGGACGATATGCTGGCATCGAAGCAGGCAATAGTATCCGCGGCATGTTTGTGCTAGGCGATATTCGGCAGATGCGCTCTCTGGCTGAGGCAGCGGGTTTCCGGGATGCGGTTGTAAAGACAGTTTCCGCCCAGGCGCACTTTCCTTCCGTCGAGGATTTCGTTCACGGTTTCGGAGCACTAATGCAGCTCTCAATTACTGAAGCCGCACAACTCGAACTGCTGACTCAGATTACGACGACTTTGCAGTCATACATGAATCATCAGGGGCTGACCTTTCCAATCGAAGCGATTTTGATGCAGGTGAGGAAATAGGCAGTTGGCGGATCGATTTTGAAGCCACGCAAACAAGTTTTCTTCTGAAATGGAGTTCATTGGAGGCTAGAGAATGCCATACGCTGTGAATGAGGGAATACGCATCCACTATGAAGTCGAAGGCAATGGCCCACCGCTGGTGCTTCAACATGGTCTGTATTGTCCACTCGACATGTGGTACGAGCTGAACTATGTGACGACGCTGAGGGATGACTACCGTCTCATCCTGATCGATCAACGAGGACACGGCGATAGTGATAAGCCGTATAACCCAGAGGATTACCAAGTTGAGTTGATGGTCAGCGACATTGTGGCCGTTCTGGATCACCTCGGCGTGGCGAAAGCGCACTATCTGGGCTATTCGGCGGGAGGCCTGTTAGGCTTCGGCATTGCTAAGTTCACGCCCGAGCGGTTCTACTCCTTGATAATTGGCGGCATGCATCCCTATGATGATCGTGCCGGTCGATTGGCATGGCGACAAGAACAGATTCAGGCACTAGAGAAGCAGACTGTTCAGGAATTTGTGACGGGTATGGAAAACTATATGTTGAGCCTCCATCTGCCTGCCTTTTCACCGCGCATGAAGAACCGCATGTTAACTCATGATCTCCAGGCGATCAGCGCCTGGCTGCGGCAGTTCGAGCAGCCGGACTTTGAGCCAATGCTGGATACGATAACGTTGCCGTGTTTACTATACGCGGGCGAGCACGATATCTTCTATGCCCCCATGCAAAAGGCCGCGAAAACCATACCGGGTGCCACTTTCGCCTCCATTCCCAATGCAGGGCACTTTGATGACGGAACGTGGGTGAAGATTCTCGCACCTCACATCAGGGAGTTGATAGCAAGGGCAGCATCCACATAAGTCGTGCATACAGATCATTTGAGATTTCAATTGTTTATGCTGAAAGGAAAAAGAGGATGGGTAAGACATTTGGACAAATGGCGGCTGAGGCGCTGGCGCAAGTTCCGACGATCAGCCCTGCGGAGGCGCACAAGCGTCTTCAGCAAGACCCGAATACCCTCGTGATTGATGTGCGCGACGCAGCCGACATCGCCATGACGGGGACAATTCCCGGCGCGATGAACATCTCATTGGGTAGTTTGACTTACAAGGCCGACAACGAAGTGCCTGAAGACTGGCGCGAACTGGCGCTGAAAGACCGTTCACGCCCTATCATCACGACTTGCATCCTTGGCCCAATGGGTGCGCTGGGGGGTAAGCTGCTTCATGATATGGGTTTCACCAATGTTTCGATCCTAGAAGGCGGAGTGCAGTCTTGGATTGATGTGGGTTTTCCCACAGCGAAATCAAGCGGGGCATAGGAGGAAACCATGTCAGGCTACGCACATCCTGAAATGCTCGCCAGCACACAATGGGTGGCTGAACACTTGAACGATCCGAAAGTGCGCTTTGTCGAGGTGGGCTTTAGTGCTGATGTTTACAACTCCGGGCACATACCAGGAGCAGTGTATTGGGCCTGGAACGGGAATGTGCTGCAGGCAGGCAGCCGCGATATCCTGGACAAAGCAGGTCTGGAAACTCAGCTTTCACAGGCTGGAATTGGTCGGAATACAACAATCGTCTTCTATGATGGTTTCAGCAATCTGCTTGCAGCTATGGCGCTTTGGATGCTGAAGATATACGGTCATCAAGATGTGCGCTTGCTGAACGGCCAACGGACAAAATGGACAAGCGAAGGTCGTCCCCTCACAACTGATATCCCGGCCATCGAGCCAACGATGTACAAGGCCAAAAAGCCGAATTGGACGCTGCGAGCGCACCGTGACCTCGTTTTAGAGGGCATGGGCAAACCAAACCGGGTGCTGGTGGATGCACGGACTACGGCAATGTACAGTGGCGAAGACGCAATGGGTGGAAGCGTTGGCGGTCACATCCCTGGTGCGGTCAATGTGCCAGCCACCATGGAAACCGAAAATGGACAGTTCAAACGTTGGCAAACACCTACAACGAATGCCGATGGAACTTTCAAATCTGCCGACGAACTGTGCGCCCTGTTCAAAGGTATCACTGCGGACCAAGAAGTCATTACCTACTGCGTGCGCGGTGGGTTATCGACCCACATGTGGTTTGTGCTGAAATACCTGCTGGGTTATCCAGAAGTACGCGAGTATGACGGCTCATGGGCAGAATGGGGCAATCTCATTGGCGCGCCGATAGAGCAGGCAGGAGGCTAGAAGCTCCTTTCTCCCCACTCAAGTCCGAAAGTGGGGAGGTTTGTGAACGTTACGGGACTTATGAGGCTCAAAATAGACGAATCAATAACAACATTCGGTGTGGACTGGCATAAGAATCTTGCAGGTTAACCCGTCCAGCGGCCATCTGACCGTTGGGTTGAAACACTTGGCAAAGATCGAGCCGCTTGGGTTAGAGATGATCGGTGCTGCTATTCCAGATGACGAGGTGGAACTGCTGGGTATAAGTAAGGAGGAAGATCATGAAGCACCAATTATCCGAAAGAGACGAGATTGGATTGTCTTGCCGTGTCAACTGGGTAATCGAGGCTGATAGATTACCTAGCGCGTTCGCAGAGATGCGCTTGCCAAATTTGCTCAATCTGAATGTACCTGCTGAGCAGACGTATGAGTTTGCATTGACACACACTGCTGGACGCATTGATTTTCGTGGTACCTCGTTCTACGGTACAGACATCAGTTTTATCAAATTCGGAAATGATAGTAGCTTATGTATCTCTCACAACGATAAATCCTTCCTATCTATAAGCTCAGAAGCCTATATGCCTGTGCGTTTCGAGCGACCGCTGACCTTCGAAGTAGAGATATTAACACCCGGCACGGATCCAAACATGTCCGACGACTTGAATGAGGTACGGATCTCTCTGAGGGACATAGCCAGCGGGCAACAATGGCGGCAGCGGCTGTGGCTTGAACGGAACCAGGAACTGCAAAATTACGCGGTGCGGTTCTTTGAACTACTTTTCGGAAATAGTGACGTTCTCGGAAGTCATGGATACCGACTAGATGAACTGCGCCCAGTCTTTGAAGAGTATGGGTTTCCTGTGCGTGGTAGTCTCGAACTCGCCGATGAATCAGTCACAGACACAACAGCGATTGCCAGCTTTTTTGTCACGGAAATCCGTCTAGCCGCTTTCCAAGTGGGACAGTTCGAACCCCCTCCCGATTACTTAGATGCAAAGATACCGGAGAATTGGGAAACCTTGCGCCAAAGGGCAACCGACCGATCGCTAATTGTCCTCCAACCTGACATTGTGATGCGGCCCGGTACTGCTGGGGAACTACCGTCAGGTATGGCATATCGCATGCGCCCAGTTGATGGCGGGAGAGAGCCGCGTGAACCCATAGAACCTGTCAATACGCGGCCAGCGACCACGCTAGCCAGCGCTGTAGCGCTTCGTATCGAGCAGGGCCTTCTCACTGACTTGGTTCGCCTCTTGAATGATATCTCCGCACCGATTGCTGGCACTGAAAGAAACCCTAATCGGGTGACTGCCCGCTACAGTCATATCCGCTTCGACTGGCTGGGCGAATTGAAAAGGGCGAATACCTTTTCGTATTGCCTACTGCATGAAGATACGCCGCAAGATCCGAACAAGCCGGAGGGACGTGGCTACTTCGACCGTATGGCGGCTAAGGAAGTTCCCGCGTTGTTCAACGTCAACCGCTATCCACGCTCTATTATTAGTAAATTACCTCAGGTAATACAGGATGATATTAACCGCTGGGGAGATTGGTGGTCTTCACTACCCTCAGATGTACGCGCCAGTTTTGTGCAGGAATACGCTCTCGCGCGAGGGATCACGCGAGCCGATCCAGCAGCCATCGAGCAGCAGGCAAAAGACTTCTTTAATAACGGCTTGTTCGTCGAGAGGATCATCAGCAAACTGTCGGCGGAAATGCAGGCGGTGATCGCTAAGGGTGCGGACATTTGGATGAAACTTCAGGCAGACACACGGGCCAGGCTGATACGCGAGTATGTCGAAGAAATCTATGGGCAAGTGGACATTCCATACCCGGGCCAGATTGCAGGTTTTTGGCCCGATGAAGAGTCTGCACTAATAGGTTACGAGGTCCGCAATTTGGAAGGGGCTATCGAATTACCGATTGCGGTTCCTGACCCAGCGCTGGTGGGGGTATTGGTAGCGACCTTTTTCGGTCCAACGGTGTGCAACAGTGATGGTACTATAAGTGGTTCTCTCGATCTTGGAAAGTTGGAATTGACTGGGAGACTAAAGCGTTGGACGACGGAGCTTTATTGGGTCGTGACCAATGGCGGATCAGCAGTCCTCAGCCTTCTTTTCCCAGCACTCACATGGGTAAACAGCTTATTGACCACGATTGGGTCTTTCGTCTTGCTTGATGATGCCGAAGTACTCATTACTATCGCGCCGCTCAAAGCAACTTATTCTTTGTTGTGGGAGCAATCAGCATCCTTACAGCCATTCGAGCTTAAGGTTCGCACCAACTTGGAACGCAGCGTATCCGTGAGAATGCTATCGGTGATTCCCGATGGACTGCATCAGCTCATTGACTTAGTCCTTTCGAGTATCGCCAATGCCAGTGGTGTGGTGATCGATCAGCTCGAAGCGGGGATCAATCGCGAACTGGAAAAGATGTTTGCGGGCCTGCTCGGTCGCGGCTTTCCCGGTCGCTGGCTACCGCCTGACATCCCTGTAGTTTCCGGCCAACAAAGTGGGGCTTCCAACGAACATGTGATGATTGAGGTCTCCCTAGGCACCCCGTCTAGGAGCTGGTTGCGCATTACGCCTCAAGTAGCGAACTGGAACTTGCGTTTTGAGATGGAACGGGAGTTGGAGCGATTGAAGACCACTTCAAGCTTACGGAGCTTACCCTATATTTCGTTGGGTGCTAATGTCAATGCCCTGAACCAAATCCAGGCGGTGTTGTGGGACGGGGGCGAATATATGTATCGGCTCAACGGCGGCGAACTTGTATGGCTCCAAAACCTCCTGAAACCGCCGTTCCCTGTGTCACCCCTAGCATCTGCACGTATCTACACAGCTAGTCCGCCCAGACTAACACTTACAGGTCCTAGCTCAACTCCTATGGCCCGGCACTGCCGAGTCGAAATAGACCAAGTGGTGCTGGAGATGCGTCCATATACCGGCCAGCCCTCTTCAAGCACGGATCGATTTGTAATGGTCTTTCGTGTTAGCACCGACGGATATTTCGGATTCGGCCAGCCGGTCAACCTTGCTGGCACCCTAGATCTGAAGGCAGTTCGGTCACAGTTGTTTGAACTACTTTTTGATTGGAAGACTGCCCAAGTGAC
>JAEUQX010000003.1 GCA_016788625.1 Anaerolineae bacterium | reverse complement strand
CCCGGTTTCGTCAGCGCCTATACACGCTTCACCGCAGAGGATGTGACGATCATCCTGCTGAGCAATCTGGGCAGCGCCGCAACCAGCGAGATGACCGAGAAGCTGGCCGCCATCGTCTTCGATGAGCCGTATGAGCTGCCGGACAAGCGCCAGTTCATCCAGCTTGACCCAGCGGTGTATGCGCCATACCTGGGCAGCTACGAACTGGTCTACTTCGGGCGCACCTCAATCCTGACGTTCAGCATCGAGGACGGGCGGCTGATGATGAAGGTCAGTGGGCTGCCATCCGCTGTGCTGCACCCGATGTCGCAGACACGCTTCTTCGCCCGTTCGAAAGGCGAGGTCGAGTTCAGCTTCGTGCGCGAGCCAGACGGCAGCGTGAACCGCATCGATGTGAACTGGGCGGGCTATGACCTTCAGGCGGTGCGCATCGGTTAGACCGAAAGGCCTTTCGCTCAGCGCGCGATCAGGTAGACGCCGACGAGCAGGAAACCGATGGCGATCACGCGCGTCAAGTCCAGCGGGCGTGCCGCGACCTCGAACCAACCGAAGTGGTCGATGAGCACGCCCACCACCAACTGTCCGACGACGATCAGCGTCAGCATGGCCGCCGCGCCCAGCCGGGGCAGGGTGTAGGTGACCGTCAAGAACAGCACAACACCGAAGCCGCCAGAGAGCAGCATGTACCAGGGCAGGCTGCGCCAGGCCGCGAGGTTCTCGCCACCGCGCGCCAGCAGAAGCAGGATTGAAAAGATCGCGCCGCCGATATGCACGACGACACTGCCGGACGCCGCACCGATGCGCTGGCTCATCGCCCCAGCGATGGGCGACTGAAACCCGACCATAATGCCACCGAGCAATCCGATCAAGAGAGGTACCACACGTTCGATCATAGGTGGTTAGTCCTTCCATTTAGAAGCTGGAAGGACAGAGATTACTCGACGGCGCTATTCCCGGCAACACAGATGGGTAACCTAAACGCTTGCAGCGTCACCCCGGTCGCCAGCGCGGGGCGAAAACAGGTTGTGTCGCGCGGGTTAACTGCTGGGCTGTGCGCCCGGCGATATCCACCGCGTAAAGCTGCATCTGCCCGCTGTCGTTGGAGAGCAGCACTACCGATGCTCCATCCCGTGACCAATCTGGTGTCAGATGAAAGTCGAGGTCGTTCGTCAGCTTCTGCGCGGCAGTCAGACAGGTCAAGACCTGATCCGCGCAGGTCATGTCCGCCAGATAGACGTGCGGTTTGAGGCTGCGGTTGGAATGAAACAGCAGATAACGGCCATCTGGCGACCAGTCGGCATACCAGTCTTCAAATGTGCTGAGCGTGATGTTGCGCGGTGCAAAGCGGCAGCCATCGGGCACATCGGCGCAGGACACATCCACCAGGAACAAGTCACTGGCCTGAACAAAAAGCAGATTCTGCCCGTCCGGCGACCAGACCGCCGCGCGCCCAAACCCGCGCCCGATCATTTCAGCGGCGCTGCCGTCTGCTTGCATCACGTACAGGCGTTCCGTTCCGCTGCGCTCCGACTGAAAAGCGATGCGTTCCCCGTCCGGTGACCAGTACGGAAACCGCTCGTCCGCCGGGGTATGGGTCAGGTTGAGCAGCGCGCCACTGTGCACATCCGCGCGGTAGATCTCGCGCTGGGTGTCGCGGTTGGAGACGAACAACAGCGCTGTGCCATCTGGCGACCATGATGGGGATGTATCCTCGGCGGGGCTGTTGGAGAGGTTGCGCAGGCGTTCGCAGGGGGTGAGCCAGTCCGCGCAGCGCGCCTCGATCACGTAGATGTCCGGGCTGCCATCGCGCTCGGAGACGAAGGCCAGGCGGCGGCCATCCGGTGACCAGGTGTAATCTTCGTCCGTCGCCGGGTGATTCGTCAGGTTGTGCTGGATGCCGCGCTGCACATCGAGCAGGTAAATGTCCCAGTGCCCGCCGTCACCCATCTCAAAGCTGATCTGTCCGCCATTCGGCAGCACGTAGGCTCCCAGCAGCGCAGCGCCGACCGTCAGGGATGCGAACAGCAGCAATCCGCCTAGCGTGAGGGCTGCCATTTGCTGTCGTGGAATGCACACGGTCACTGCACCCTTCACTACGTCTGCGCTCCAACTTTAGCACAGCCGCATTCCGTGCGGTACACTGCTGAAAGATGTTCAGCGTAATTCGCAAAGGTAGCGCGCGATGTTCAAACCGTTGTTCACGGGTAGGTTGCTACGCCTGGCCGCCGCGCAGCCTGCTGACCAGGAAGCTTTTGCCACCTGGTCGCAGGATGAAGACTATATGCGCCTGCTGGACGACGATCCGGTGCGCCCGCTCGCGCCCAGCGCATTTGGCTATTTCGGCGAATCGAAGAGCGGCGATTACTATTTTCATCTTCGCACGCTGGCGGATGACCAGTTGATCGGTTTCGTGGTGCTGTTCAATTTCAAGTGGAGCAGCCAGGCGGCGCAGTTAGCCATCGGTATCGGACGCGCAGAATATCGCGGTAAGGGGTATGGGCACGACGCGCTCAAGCTGATTCTGAACTACGCCTTCAGTGAGCTGAACCTCAACCGTGTCGGCCTGACTGTGCTGAGCTACAACATCAGCGCGATCAAGGCTTACGAGCGCGTCGGCTTCGTGCGCGAGGGCGTGCTGCGGCAGGCTGTGCGTCGCGGCGGCGTGTACCACGACATGCTGCAATATGGCATCCTGCGCGTGGAGTGGGAAGCGGGACAGTCCGCTGCCGGGTGAAAGTTTGTTTTCAGCCGCTCACGGTTGCGGAAAGGTGCAGATGCACGATCTTCCAGCCGGATGCGCGTTTGACCAGAATATCCGTCTCCTTCAGATAGGCCACGCGCGATTTTTCGCCCAGCCCATAACGACCCCGTGTGAAGTAGGTCACCAGGGCAGTATCGCCGTATACGCGGATGTAGGGCTGCATTTCCTGGAAGTATCCCACCCGCGTGTAGCCTTCTCGCAGGCTGTACTCGAACTCTTCGCGGTCATCGACAATTCCCTCCACGCGATAAGGATTGCTCGGCGTCAGTACGGTGATCTCCGGGTCGATATACACGAAATACTGTTCGGGGTCATTGGCGGCAAATGCCTTATTGAAGGCCTCAACGACCTGCCAGACCTCTTGCTCAATCGACGACCATTGTGTGTGCGACATGTCCGCTGACCTCCAATCCATATTTGCCGAGTTTAGGGTACTCGCAGCAGGGCAGGTCAGGCTTCCATAATCTTGCTGATTTCGCGCAGTCGGGGGAGCGGCATCGGCTTGCGAAACTCGGATGGGGATAATCCAAAAGCGCGGGTGAACAGAGTCGTAAAGTGGCTGTGACTGTAAAAGCCGAGGCTCAACGCGATATGTGTCAGGTCTTCCTGCGGGCGTTCCAGCAAATATTCAAGCGCATGAGCCAACCGCAGCCGCAGTACGTATTGATGCAGCGATACCCCGGTTTCAGCCCGGAAGGCACGGCATAACCAATAGGGCGATACATACACACGGCGGGCGATGACCTCCAGGTGCAGCGACTCGCAGAACTGCGCGGCCAACTCGGCTTTCACCTGCGCGACGATCTCTTGCCGGGCGGGTGCGGCGCGGGTTTTCTTCTCTGGGCGGTATTGTCCACCGCGCTGATAAGCGGTTCGCAGCATATCACCAAGCAGGAGCAGGGCGCTTTCTTCCAATTGCAGGCTGTCGCAGCCGGATGCGATCCAGCGCAGCAGGCGAAAATGCGCCAAGTGCCATGCTGATGTCATCAGGACGTGACCGGGTTTTGGAAACGGGTGATCTGGACGATCCGCCGTTGCCGGGTTGAACGTGCGCAGCATGTCGATCAGGGCGAAGTCAGCAATATTGAACACCGTGCAGGCGTCGCCCTCTGCGTTGGGATAGGTCACGCGATAGGGCTGTGCGCGCTGGAAGAAGACCGCATAGTTGGCATCGGCGGTGAACGAACCGGACGCATCGTGCCGGGTGAACATACCTGTTCGCACAAGCGCGATTTCGTGGGACGTGGTCACTTCTTCGGCGGGCGGCGCTTCAACCGACTGTGTGGCGTCGAAGTCATCAATTCGCAGTACCGACCCGACAAAACGCTCTCGCATCTCGACCATAGAAGTTCGCTCGTAACTCGATCAGTCCCGAATCTCGTCAGCCTGTCGCAGCGATGCCAGGCTCATTCCGAACAGGCCGGGCGCTCCCATCACCAGGGCGCAGCCGCCCAGCAGCCCCGCCGTGCCAAGCGCTGGCAGCAGGAAGCCAGCGAGCATCCCACCTGCGGGCATTGTACCCTGCATCAGCGTTCGCAGCACGGCAAACGTGCGCCCGCGCAGTGACGCCGGGATCACCTGCATTCGCAGCGTCTGTGCCCAGATGGTCAGCGGCGCGCTGAACCAGCCTGCGAGGAACAAGCTGACCAACAGCACCAGCGGCGACTGGCTGATGACGATCCCGACCAGCGCGATGCCTGCCAATGCCTGCGCCAGCCCTATGCGCAGCCCAATGGTGAACGGCAGACTGATCGTCCCCGCCGCCAGCGCGCCCAATACCTCACCAACCGCCAGCGCGGCGAGCAGGATGCCGTACCCGTCCGCGCCGCCGCCGATCTGGTCAGTGAGGATTGGCAGCGCGACCATGACCGCGCCGAAACCCAGGTTGAACAACATGAACATCAAGGTAGTAGACAGCAAAACAGGTTCGCGCAGCAGCAAACGCACCGCATCACTCAGGCGGTAGGACGCCTGTGATACAGCCGCCAGGTGAGCAGGCTGCTTACGTGCCGGGCGAATCTGGAGCAACATCAGAGCGAAGAAGAAGTACGACAGCGCATCCAATACCAGCAGCGCTGGCGCGGACAGGTGGGTGAGCAGCACTCCCGCGATCATCGGGCCGATGACGCCGCTGAGGGTGAAACTGAGCGTTTCGAGTGAATTGGCGGTGACAAGCTGGTCAGCATCCACCAGATCAGGCACGAGCGCCGGGCTGCCCGCCAGCGAGATCATCATCAGACTGCCATACATCGCCGCCACGACATAGAGATGCCATAGTTCCAGCAGCCCCAAAACGTGCAGCAGCGGTACAGCGCCCACCGCCAATCCCCGGATAATGCTGTCTGCGATCAGGACATTACGTTTGTCAAAGCGGTCGAGCAGCTCACCTGCCACAAACCCACCGATCAGCACCGGGCCGGTGTAGGCCAGCGAGAGCAGCCCCAAGGCCTCTGGAGACTGGGTGAGTTCAAACACGAACCACGTCAGGGCGACGCGTGAGATGACATCGCCCACTGCCGAGAACGTGAATCCTAGCCAGAAGCGCCTGAATCCGGCGAGGCCGAAAATACGA
>JAEUQX010000002.1 GCA_016788625.1 Anaerolineae bacterium | reverse complement strand
TACCGTTCAGCCTGTATCCTGAACATGCTGGCATACTCGCCGTTGTGCGCCATCAGCTCGTCATGGCTGCCAACTTCGATCAGGCGACCCTGTTTTAGCACCAGGATTTTCTGCGCCATCTGCACGGATGACAGGCGGTGGGTTACGAAGATCGTCGTTCGCCCTTTCGTCAGCTCGGCAAAACGGTTGTAGACGGCGTTTTCGGCAAACGCATCCAGCGCTGCGGTGGGTTCGTCGAGGATCAGCAGGGGCACGTCGCGCATGAAGGCGCGTGCCAGCGCGATGCGCTGCCATTCGCCGCCGGAAAGGTCTTTGCTGTCTTCATAGAACAGACGCCCCAGCACAGTCTCGTACTGGCGGGGCATCGCGTCGATCATCTCTGCCGCGCCGCCCATCTCCGCCGCCCGACGGACGCGCGCCAGGTTGTCCACTTCGGCCAGATTGCCAAAGCCGATATTCTCTCGGACGGTCAGCTCGTAATGGCGAAAGTCCTGGAAGATCACGCCGATCTGCTGATGGTAGCGCTGCGGATCGACTTGGCGCAGATCGCGTCCGGCGATGGTGATCGTGCCCTCGCTGGGGTCATAGAGGCGCGTGAGCAGTTTGACCAGGGTGGTTTTTCCAGCGCCATTTTCTCCGACCAGCGCGACAGTTTCGCCTGCTTGAATGCTGAACGAAATGTCCTTGAGTACGGGTTCTTCGTGCCCTGGATAACGAAAATAGACCCGATCAAACTGGATGACCCCGTTGAGGTCAGCCGCTGCGCCAGCGGACTCCGGCGAACGCGCCAGCGCGCCTACTACGGCATCCGGCGAGAGGTCGAGAAACTTGAACAGGGTGTGCAGATAGATGGTGTTTTCAGCGAAAAAGCCGCTGGTATTGGCAAATGAAAGCAGGCTGTCGCGGCTGCGTTCGGCTGCCTGGAAGATGAGCGCGACGCTGCCCAGGCTGATGACCCCGATCAGCGCCTGTACACCCGCATAAGCCCACACGAACGCGATGCCCGCCGCCATGATCAGGTTGAGCAGCAGCAGCGACTTTTCCTGCGTCATGATGAGTTTGCGTAAGTCTGAAACCAGTGTCTGACTGGCCTGATCCATGCGCCCGATCAGGTAGTCGTGCAGCTGAAACAGGCGGATTTCCTTCATCGAATCGCGCTCGCCCATCAGCCACGCCAGATAGTATTTCAGGCGCTTCACGGGTACGTCCGTCAGGTACAGATTGGCTTTCTGGCGGGTGAAATAGGCAACGCCAAACAGACGTGGCAGCGCTGTCACGAATACGATTACGGGCAGCCAGATATTGAACTGCCCCAACAGGCTGAACAGGGCCAGCACCGTCACGGCATCTCGAATGAGCGAGATGAACTCGAAAGTCACACTGGAGGCGCGATACATCTCGTCCTTCGCCACCGTGAACAGATCGTAGAAAGCCGGGCTTTCGTAGAAGGCCATATCCAGGGTCGCGGCTTTGGTGAACAGCATTCGCCGGATGTGGTTATCAGCCTTCACATTCAGCAATCGCCGCAGCTCCAGATCGAGGCCGTCACTAAGCTGTCCCAACATCCAGATGCTGACATAGAGCGCCAAGGGCAGCAGCAGCAGCGACCCCACACGCGGGTCATCGGCGGAGGTGATGCCCTGTCCTGCCGCTGCGGTGATGCCGTCAATCAACACTTTGCTGATCCACACATGCAGCGGGGTCATCAGGGCGCTGAACAACACCAACCCCAGCGTCAGAAGCGTGAGTCGCCGGTCGGCCTGCCAGGTCAAAAACAGCGCGCGCAGGAAAAGACGTGGGACGAGAACAGCCTGTGCGAAATTTGTCCGGTTTAGCATATCATGCGTAATCCTTTGGCATTCGCCTGCCTGGTGAATCGCGCAGTAGGACGCGGTTCACGTTATTCAGTTGCCGTATGCATTCTCGACGTGCGTCTAGGCACGCTTGGTGAAGTTCAGAATGTTCAGCGCGTTTTGAATCGTGGGACTGTTGGTATAGGTGTTCCAGATCAGACCGCTGAGGTAATTTTCGACCATGATCATTGAACACCCCTTGTCGATGCCGTAGAGCGACTGGCTGTACCAGGGCGGATCGACGGCGAGGTTGTACGAGTCAAAGAAGCCGTACTGCCCCCAGGTTTGCGGATGTTTCTGGTGCAGATGCTCGATCATGGCGAGCGTTTCAGCCGGGATGAAGGGCAAACACGATATAGCGCTGTAGATCGATACCGTGCCCGTATGATAAGGTGGGTGCAGCGAGGGCGCGCTGCCCGCCACTTCGTAGCCAGTGGGACTGTCGCCCGCGCTCAACCCCCAACTATTTGCGTGATAGGTCCTGAAACTCCGTGACTGCTGAATGCAGAAGCTGCGATTGGCGAGCGCCGCCTGACGGGTGTTCTCGAACCAGTCGATGCCGTCGGGGTCGAGGTATTTTGCAGTATCCAGCCAGGCTTCGCTGAACTGGTAGGCGAACAGATTTCCGCCTGGGTTGACGATCACATCATGCCCGTCAAAGCTGCCTTTGTCACGCCGGAAGCCGTGATACAGGCGGCGCGCCAAAGACGGTTCGATCTGCTCGGCGGCTTGCAGGTACATCATCTTTTGTTCAGCGGCCATGTCCCACTGGCTGATGAAACCCGGTTGGTCATCGACATAATCGCCGTCTCTGTCCGGGTTGTAGGCCATGCGAAAAAGTGTTGTGCCCGCTTTTTCGAAGATGATGAAGCGCCAATCTACCCGTCCCAGCAATTCGGCTGCCATCTGGCGGATGGCCTCATCCTGAAAGTAGGCCGCTGCGGTGATCACGCCGTTCAGACACAGCGCCGTGTCGATCGTGGAGTATTCACACTTGCCCCAGCGCTGCGCGTCGTTCATATGCAGGAAATGTGCGAAGAAGCCGCGATGATGGCTGACCCGATGCAGCAGGGTGTGCAGCGTACCGCGCGTGATTTCC
Source organism: Anaerolineae bacterium (assembly GCA_016788625.1). Taxonomy (GTDB): domain Bacteria; phylum Chloroflexota; class Anaerolineae; order Aggregatilineales; family Phototrophicaceae; genus CFX2. Next base: position 19,471 of record JAEUQX010000002.1, on the reverse strand, counting down.
AGCGCCCGCTGTCTGGGCACGAAACCGCGCTCGGCAGCGATCACCCAGGCGCTGAGCGCGAACCCGGTCGCAGCGATGGAGGCGATGCGCGCGTCCTTGGTGGCGTCCAGCGTGAGGCCGAATCCCGGACTCTGCGGGTCGAGGTTGCTATAGTTCAGGAAGAATTCAACCGAGCCTTGTAACTCACGGTGCAGCAATGCCTGAGTATCCATCGTTCGACCATCCCTTACCCAGTCAGTGTATTGTTCCCCGCTCCCCTGAAAGAGGCGGGGATGAGATTTCTGGAATGACCCTAAGACCGATCGCGAAGAGTAGACGATTCACGCTGGAGAAAACGAGTCGGAATGCGCTGTGGTTGGAACGATGTCTCTTTTTCAAGGAAGTCGATCAACTGCCGCGCCGCCGTCGCGCCCCACTCGATACGCGACGTGCCAATTGTGGAAACCTGCGGCTGTGTATAGCGTGACAGCGGAATGTCGTCAAAGCCGACCACAGCAATATCATCGGGCGCATGGAGTCCGCGTTCGTGCATGGCGCGCAGAAAACCGATTGCCATCTGGTCATTGGCGCAGAAGACGGCATCAGGCAGCTCTGCCGCCCGGAGGATAACCTGCGCGGCTTCGTAACCGGAAATCTCAGTGAAGCTGCCTTCATAGACGGGGACGCGCAAGTTGTGCTTTCCCGCCTCATTCAGGAACGTCTGCATCCGCTCGGCGTTATCAAATGAATCCATCGCCCCGGTGATGAAGGACATCCTGCGTAAGCCCTGCTGGTACAGATGCTCAAAGGCCTGGCGAACGCCCTGCGCGTTGTCCAGCAGGATTGGCAGAATGAAATCATTTTGCAGATCACGATCCAGAACCACAATCGGGAAATGATACGACGCCAGATTGAGAACCGACTCATCAGCAATCTTGGAGTCAAAGACGATAGCGCCATCGACCTGCCGATGCAGCAGCATCCTGCGAGTGCTGCGGCTTTCCGGGCAAACCAGCAGCTCGTAATCGGTATCGAGGATGACGCGGTGGATTCCTTCCAGGATTTCTTCGTAGAACGAACCAGCAAAACGCGCGATGAAGACGCCGATGGTGTGGGTTTTGCGCTTCTTGAGGTTGCGCGCAAAAGCATTGGGGTGGTAATTGAGTTCCGCCGCAGCGTCCAGCACGCGCTTGCGGGTGGCTTCCCCAATCGTTCCGGTGTCGTTGAGGGCATACGAGGCTGTCGTGACGCTCACACCAGCGTGTTTGGCTACATCGCGAATCGTCGTCATCCTATGCCTTTTTCAATAACCTACTCAGACTTGTTGACACGAAAAAAAACCTGTGCTAAATTTAGGCGAAAGTGAAACGTTTCACCTTGATGTTGATAGTGTATTTTAGCTTCCAGAAAAAGAAAAGTGCCAACCGCTTTGAGGCGTGATGACTAAAAAATTCGAGAACGCTTACGGTTATTTTAGCGAGAATGGCCGGGAATACGTAATCACGACGCCTTACACGCCGCGCCCCTGGGGAAACATCATCAGCAACGGCGATTACGGCATGATGGTTTCGCAGACCGGATCGGGCTATAGCTGGCGCGGCAATGCCGGGCAAAACCGCCTCACGCGCTCATTCCAGGACATTATTCGCGATAACTGGGGTAAGTACTTCTACATCCGCGATCTGAAGCGCAACACGTACTGGTCGGCGGCCTATAAGCCGGTGATGCGCCCCTACCAGCGCTACCAGGTCGTTCATGGGGTAGGCTATTCCCGTTTCATTCACCAGGTTGAAGACATCGAAAGCATCCTCACCGTGTTCGTGGCCGCCGATGCCCCGGTGGAAGTCTTCCAACTGACCCTGACGAACCACAGCGGCGAAGCGCGCGAACTGGATGTGACCTCGTATGCCGAGTGGCTGCTGGGCTTTGCGCCGGATGAACACCGTGAATTCCATAAGTTGTTCATCGAAACATCAGCGGATGTGAACGGGCAGGCCGTCTTTGCGCGCAAGTGCCTGTGGGGCTTTGCCGACGACAAGGGCCGCCATAATAACGTCGATTGGCCTTTTACCGCGTTCATGGCGGTTAGCGAACCGCTCAAGTCGTTCGATTGCGACAAAGAGTCCTTCATCGGACTATACAACAACGATGACCGCCCTAGCGCGATGTTCACGCCGCAACTGGCGGGCAGAAAAGGGCGCTTCACCGACGCGATTGCCGCTTTGCAGGTGGCCGTGAACTTGCAGCCAGGGCAGTCGAAGACGCTGGTGTTCACGTTGGGGGCGGCGGAGGACGGGCGCGAGGATGTCTATGCATTCATCCAGCGCTTCACTTCTGTAGAAAAGAGTGAGCAGGCCCTCGAGGCGGTTCATGCATTCTGGAGCCGCTTCATAGATGGCGAGCATGTGGAAACCCCCGATGATGCGCTGAACTTCATGACGAATATCTGGGCAAAATACCAGGCCATCTCGTGCCGCCTGTGGGGTAAATCAGCCTTCTATCAGGTTTCCGCAGGGTATGGCTTCCGCGACCAGTTACAGGACTGCCAGGTTTTCCTGGTGGGTGAACCCGAATTCGCGCGCCGCCAACTGCTGATGCACGCGGCGCAGCAGTTCATCGAAGGCGATGTCCTGCACTGGTGGTTCTCCATTCGCGGCGGCGGCCCACGAACCAACTGCTCCGATGATCTGCTGTGGCTGCCCTTCATCCTGGATGCCTATCTTCAGGAGACGGCGGACTACGCCATCCTGGACGAGCAGGTTCCGTATCTCAACGGCGCTGCTGAAGCGCTTTATGAGCACTGCAAGCGGGCTATCGAGCGCTCATTCTCACGTTTTTCGCCGCGCGGCATTCCGCTGATGGGCGACCACGACTGGAATGATGGTTTGAGCGCGGTGGGCACACTGCTCAAGGGCGAGAGCTTCTGGGTTGCCGAGTTCCTTTACATGATCCTGGGCAGTTTCATCCCGTTGGCGCAGCGGCGCGGGGATGAACGCTTTGCCGAACGCTGCGAGGCGGTGCGCGAAAGCCTGAAAGTCTCGCTCAACCGCTACGGCTGGGATGGCGAGTGGTATCTCCAGGCGACGACGGATGATGGACTGCTGCTGGGTTCGCGCGAAAATGATGAAGGCAAAATCTTCCTGATGCCCAACATCTGGGCGGTGATCAGCGGGGCAGCAGACGACGAGCGCGCCGAAACCGCGCTGGTTGCGGTCAAGCAGCATTTGCTGCGCGACTATGGCACGCTGCTCAACTTCCCGGCCTTCACCAAACCGCGCCCGGATGTGGGCTATGTCACCCGTTATGCGCCGGGGCTGCGCGAAAACGGCGGTGTTTATACCCATGCCGCGACCTGGGCGGTCTGGGCGTACAGCCAGTCGGAGCAGCCAGAGCTGGCCTATGACATCTACCGCCGCATCTGCCCGCCCAATCGCAGCGCCGACATTGATGTCTATCGCGCTGAACCCTACGTTACCCCCGGCAACGTCGATGGCCCGCTCTCGGAATACTTCGGGCGCGCGGGCTGGACATGGTATACCGGCTCGGCGCAGTGGCTGCATCGGGTTGCCACGCACTGGATTTTAGGCATTCGCCCGCAGGTGGACGGCCTGCTGATCGACCCGTCGATTCCGGCGCACTGGGACGGCTTCAAAGTGACGCGCACATTTCGCGACGCGGTCTACGCCATTGAAGTCGAGAATCCCCAGCACGTGAACAGCGGGATTCGCTCCGTCGTCGTGGATGGAGAACCCTACACGAGCAATCTCATCCATACTTTTGCAGATGGGAAAACGCATTCTGTAAAAGTCGTCATGGGAATTTGAGCATACGAAAGGAGGTCGCCAGCGCAGATTGAGGATTATCGGCTTGCCGCCTGTGACAAGCGGGAGATACCCCTCTTGTCAATTCCTGAGTTTTTCAATAAGTGTTTCATAAAGAGATGAGGAAATGAAAGCATTTACCAAACTCGCTACCATAAGCCTGCTGCTGGTTCTGATGCTCAGCATTGGCATGAGCGTTCAGGCTCAGACCGTCACACTGCGCTACGCCAACTGGAACGTGGGCACAGCAGAGGAAAACAACGTTCAGCGCCAGTTGGTTGCCGCCTATATGGAAGCCAATCCAGGCGTCACCGTCGAGTTTGTCGATATGTCAGGTGACGGACGTTGGGACGAAAAACTGACGAACTTCGCCGCGAGAGGTGAACTGCCCGATGTGTGGATGGCCGACGTGACGCCGTACTACGTCCAGAACGGCTGGGCGGCAGACCTGACCGAACTGGTCAGCGCCGATCCTGATTGGCAGAATGTGCCTGCGGCGCTGAAGAATGCCGTGACCTACTCTGGCAAGATTCTGGCGCTGCCGACCGCGCAGTTCGTCATGGGCTACTGGGTCAATGTGGATCTGTTTGACGCGGCCAACCTGGACGCGCCGGCCTACGGTGTTTCGCTGGAAGACTTCGTCGCCGCGACGAGCGCGGTAGCCGATGTCGGGCAAGGCGTCCTGGGTCTGAACGAAATGGAGCCAATCATCGGCTGGTATCCCAGCACGCAGGACAGCGCCCTGGGCTGGTTCGGCTTCGATGGCACGCACATGAACTACAACTCTGCCGCCTTCAAGGCCGCTGTGGACGCCGCGCTTGAAGCGCAGCCCATCACCTGGCAGGGTCTGAACGATGAGCAGAAGACCGGCTTTGCCTCGCAGGGGCCGTGGGAACTGTTCCTGAACCAGGAAGTCGGCGCGCAGTGGGACGGTGGTTGGGTTGTGCCCGGCTACGCTCAGAACGCCACATTCAATTGGGACTTCGTCGGCATCCCTGGCGGCAACCAGGCGATGGTCGCCGACTTGCTCGTCGTCTCGGCCACGACCGCGGATTTGCAGGCGGCCTATGATTTCGCCAAGTGGATGAGCTTCTCCAGCGAGGGTTATGCTCGCGAAGCTGAACTCGCCCAGGCGGCGGGCGGCGTGCCCAACCGTATGCCAGTGTCGATCAGCGCCGAAAGCATTGACCTGTATATGTCGTTCGTTGGCGACCGTCCCGGTTTGCGCCAGGCGCTGGAAAACCTGGACAACAGCCTGCTCGAATCGCTGGCGAAGATTGTCCCCGGCTATGTCAACGCCCGTTGGGAAGGCAAACCGGGTATCGATATCGGTGAGAACCAGGACGTGAACCTGGGCTTCATCTTCGGCAATGTCGCGAGCGGTCAGTTCGAGTTCAGTAACCTCTCCGCGCAGTTGGAAGAGTTCGCCAACACGCAGTTGGACGAGGCTCGCGCGCAGCTGCCGTAAACTGTTCGTCGTGGGGAACGCTGAGGTGTACAGTGTTCCCCATATTGATGATTATTGGTGGTAATTCCTCGCCTATCCATGAGGGCTGCTGTTGGCGGACACGGCGGTGACGTGTCCCTACGAGCAATGTGGTGTGATTGTAGGGACACGACATGTCGTATCCGTCTCTCACGCCTTCGCAGGTAGGTGAATAGATACCAGTGGTGCGAGATACGTGTTCTGAATAGCTATGGCAGGTCTGTAGGGACGGGATGTATCCTGTCCCTACGAAAATCTCTACCCATTTTTGAACTCGCACCACTGGTTGATAATGAGACTCAACATATATTTCTGACGCGCAGGTGGGGAGATTTCAGCAGGACAGGCCGTTTCCCCATCGTGCTTTCGCCCGTGCGATACGGTTGTGATCGCAAGCGGAGTCCAGGCAATGCGCTCGAAACGTAAAAGTTTTTTCAATCGTGCGTTGTTATTAATCGCAGCAGGGTTGGTGCTTTTTTTCTCGGTGCCTGTGCTGCTGTCCGCCAACCAGCAGTCACCGCTTGGATTTGGTTGTGTCGCGCAGCCACCCGGCGAAGACCGCGCCGGATCATCCCCCCTCGCGCCTGCTGACGCTGAAGCGCTCCTCTCGTTTCCTGGAGCCTATCCGGCAGATGAACAGCAGGCCGATGACGTGGCGCTGCCCATCATCGAGATTCCCGCGAGCGCGTTTGGACTGCCGCTGGTTCAGGATGATGTCGCGCGGCAATATGCCAGGGCGAGCACGCTACTTCAACCGGGTAGCACGCTGGGTTTTGAGGTCACGATTCCCGCCGATGGGGAGTACATTTTCACCTTTGATGCCGCTGTGCCCGCCGCATCCCCCGTGCCGGAAGGACAGCTACGGGTTGATGACCAGTTCCCGCTGAACGACTTGCAACGCATCATTTTCCCGGTCTACTTTCGTAATGCGAGTGACACATTTCCGAAAGACCGGTATGGCAATGATGCGCTCATCCGCCAGGTGCGCGATGTGCGCTGGTCGGGCATCGCGGCGCGCGATGTCAACTTCAGCGAGCCGTACCCGCTGCGTGTGAACCTGACCGCAGGCGCGCATCGCTTCGACTTCATGCTGGCGGAAGGTTCACTCTACCTGGGCAGCATCTACATCAGCGCGTTTTCGCCCTACCCCGACTACGCCGACTATTTGGAAACACACTCTGCACCGGAAGCGACGGGTTTTTCGCTCACGCTCCAGGCTGAACTGCCTGACTACAAAAACAACACGTCAGCCCGACCAAGCGCTGATCAGGGACTGAGCGTAACCCCCTACGACACGTATTGCCAACTGATGAATGTGATGGGCGGTGAAAGCTGGAATCTAAGCGGCACCACCGTTTACTACACGGTTGAGATTCCACAGGACGGGCTGTACGCCATCACCCTGCGGTCGCTGCAAAACACGCGCGGCAACTTCACCGTGTTCCGCCGCATCACCGTCAACGGCGCGGTGCCGTTCAAGGAGTTCAACGCCATACCCTTCGGATACTCGACCGATTGGATAGATGTCCCCCTCGGCGGCGAGACACCCTACCGCGTGTTCCTGCGCCAGGGCGTGAATGTGCTGGGCATTGAAGCGACGAATGCCCCTTACCTGCCCGCTATACAGACAATCCAGGATGTCTTGCTCGACATCAATGATCTCGCGCTGGAAGTCAAGAAGCTGACAGGCAACCAGCGGGATGTCTTCCGCGAGTGGGTCATTGCCGACTACATTCCCGATATTGAGGAACGCCTGAATGCCATCGCCCAGGACTTGATCGCGGACAAGGATACCCTGCTTTCGATTGACCAAAGCGGCGCATCGCCCGAAATTCTGACCTATCAGATGGCGATTGATAACCTGCTGTTCCTCGCCGATGACCCGAACCAGCTTCCGATCTATATGAGCCGCTTCTCGCAGGGCACCGGTTCGGCGGCGCAGCTTCTCGGTTCGCTCCTGCCCCTGCTGCAAAAGCAGCCGCTCGCGCTGGACAACATCACCATTCACGCGCCCGACACGCTCCCACAGCCGCCATCGGTATCGTTCCTGACGGCGATAGTCGAGGGCGTCAAACGGTTTCTGTATTCCTTCCAACCAGATCCCTATCGATCATTGGATGCGAGCGATGAAGAGCTGGAAGTGTGGGTCAACCGCCCGCGCCAGTATGTGAACCTGCTTCAGCTCATGGCGGATACATCCTTCACGCCGCAGACAGGCATTCCCGTCCGTTTTTCGATCATGCCGGACGAGGCGCGTCTGGTGCTGGCGAATGCTGCGGGCATTCAGCCGGATGTCGCGCTGGGCGTCAGCACCGACCGACCGTATGAACTCGCCATCCGCAACGCGCTCTACGATCTGCGCAGCTTCCCGGATTTCGATGCCTTCATCCGCATTTATGCGCCCGGCGCGCTGCTGGGCTACATCATCAATGACTCCGTTTACGCCATCCCAGAGACGCAGGACGCCTGGCTGACCTTCTACCGCCAGGACATCCTCGATTCGGTCGGACTGCCCGTGCCGCAAACCTGGAACGAGGTCATCGAAATCCTGCCGGAGCTGCAGCGCTACGGCATGAACTTCAATACGCCGCTGTCGAGTGGCGCTGGGCAGCGCAATTACATCTTCACCGCGCCCTACCTGTTCAACTTTGGTGCACAGCTTTATGCCCCCAACGGGCTTGCCACCGGGCTGCAGAGCGATGAAGCCGTCGCCGCCATCCGTTTCATGGCAGACAGTTTCACCATTTACGGGATGCCGCTGACCACCGCGAATTTCTTCCAGGATTTTCGTTATGGCACGCTGCCCATCGGCGTCTCCAACATCATCGATACCTATGTCAAGCTGGTGACCACCGCGCCGGAAGTGGGCGGACGCTGGAACATCGACCTGTTCCCGGCAACGGTGCTGGCGGACGGCACGCAGAACCGTTACGCTACTGGCTCGGCGCAGACCAGCATCATGTTCAGAAATACCGATAAGCCGCAGGAATCCTGGGAATTCCTGAAGTGGTGGATGTCCACCGAAACGCAGTCCGAGTTTGCCGAACAGCTCATTCTGAACTACGGACGCGAATATCTGTGGTTCTCTGCCAATCTGGAGGCGCTCGACCATATGGATATTCCCGACGAACACAAAGCTGTCATCCTGGAACAGTGGCAGTGGCTGCAAGAGCCGGTGCGCCTGCCGGGCAGCTACATGCAGGAGCGTGAGTTGAGCAACATCTGGAATCGCATCGTGTTCGACGGGGTCAACCCCCGCGTGGCGATTGACCGCTCGGTTATCGTCATCAACCGCGAAATCACGCGCAGGATGGAGGAATTCGGTTACCTGGTCGATGGTCGCCCAGCGCGGGAAATTCGACTTCCCACGATTGAAAGCGTGAGAGGCTGGATCGAAAATGCAAACTAAGCAGACACTTGCGCGAGAAGAAGCCATAAAACAGCCGTACCCGACCGAGCGAACGCTGGCGGGATTTTTTCAGCGCTGGTTAATAAAAGAAGGCAGCGCCTATGCCTTTCTATCCCCCTACGGGCTGCTGTTCATCATCTTCATCGTGGTGCCCGTGCTCTCGGCGTTCCTGCTGTCCTTCACGTTCTTCGATACGATTCAACCGCCGCACTTCATCGGGCTGAACAACTACATCTCCCTGCTCACGCAGGATGACACCTTCATGAAGTATGTGCTGCCCAACACCATCCAGTTCGCGGTGATCGTGGGGCCGGGCGGCTATGCGCTGGCCTTCATGCTGGCCTGGATGCTGGCGCAGCTTCCGCGCCTTCCGCGTACCATCTTCGCGCTGATCCTCTACTCGCCTTCGATGACGGCCAGCGTAGCGATGGCTGTGGTGTGGAAGACACTGTTCAGCGGCGACCAGACCGGCTATCTGAACAGTTTCCTGATGGGCATGGGGCTGCTGCGCGAGCCGATTCAATGGCTGCAATCGCCGCAGTATCTCATGCCGATCATGATCGTGGTCACGCTGTGGAGCAGCATGGGGATCGGTTTCCTGGCGATGCTGGCGGGCATCCTGGAGATCAGCCCGGAACTGTACGAAGCCGCGACGATAGACGGCATGAGCAGCCGCTGGCAGGAGATTTTCTACATCACGATCCCCTCGATGAGGCCGCAGATGCTCTTTGGCGCGGTGATGTCGATTGTCGGCACGTTCCAGGCCGGGGCGATTGGCGTCACGCTGTCGGGCAGCAACCCAACGCCGCAGTATGCCGGGCAGTTGATCGTCAACCATGTCGAGGACTACGGCTTTCTGCGCTACGAGATGGGCTATGCGGCAGCCGTGTCGGTCGTCCTGCTGCTGATGGTGCTGTTCTTCACCCGTGTTGCCAATCGCCTGTTCGCCAGCGATACCTGAGTGCATCATGATCAATAAACGACTGAGCCGGTACACAGGCATCCGCAACGCGGGCATCAACCCGAAGGGCTTTCACGTCAGCCAAATCAAGTTCTATGTCATCCTGACGCCGCTCTCGGCTTTGATGCTGCTGCCGATCATCTACATTTTTTCCAGCGCCTTCAAGCCGCCGGACGAGCTGTTCGCCTTTCCGCCGCGTTTTTTCGTCGTCAATCCGACGACCCAGAATTTCACCGACCTGTTCTCCAAGCTGTCCACGTCCGGCATCCCGATCAGCCGCTACCTGTTTAACAGCATCCTGATCACGGTGATCACTGTAGCGGCATCGATCATGGTATCCAGCGCGGCGGCCTATTCGCTGTCCAAGAAGCGCTTCAAACTCAAGAAGATGCTGTTCGCCATCAACAATGTGGCGCTGATGTTCGTGCCCATCGCCGTGACGATTCCGCGTTTTCTGGTCATCGTCGAACTGAATCTGCTCAACACCTTCTGGGTGCATATCCTCCCGGTGCTGGCGATGCCGGTCGGGCTGTTCCTGCTCAAGCAGTTCATCGACGGCATCCCCGATGAAGTGATCGAGGCAGCGCAGATCGACGGCGCTTCGGACTGGTGGATTTACTGGCGCATCATCCTGCCGATGATACGCCCGGCGCTGGCGACCATTGCCATCCTGACATTCCAATCGGCATGGAGCAACGCCGAGATCTCAACCCTGTATATCAACGAGGAGAGTCTGCGAACGCTGGCGTTCTATCTGACCACGCTCACCCCGGCGAACGCGACCGCCGTGAACACGGTGGCGGGGCAAGGTATCGCGGCGGCGGCAGCGCTGATCATGTTCCTGCCCAACCTGATCATGTTCATCATTCTGCAAGGTCAGGTGATGAGTACCATGTCACATTCGGGGCTGAAATGAAAAAGATCGCGCCACTCCTGCTCATCCTGTTTGCCCTGTCGTTCATCGTGCTGCGGGTCGATGCGGTCGCGCCATATACCACCTGGACGCTGGGGCCAGGCAGTTCGCTGTATCCCATTCAGGATGCCTACAGCCCAGCCGGTGAGATCGTGCTTCCGGTATCCGGGCCGGAAGACATGTTTGTCGCGCCGGATGGTTTCCTCTATGTCGCCGATACCGAGAATGGACGCATCATCAAACTCGACTCGACGTTCCAGATTACCGCCGAGTTCGGCCAGGATATTCTGGACTCTCCGACCAGCGTTCATGTGGACGGGGCAGGCACGCTCTACATCGCCGACGCTGGCAGCAACACCATCGTGCTCCTCGACCAGGACAACAATCTGATCAAACAGTTTGGCCGTCCAAGCGAGCCGCTGTTCGGAGCAAACCGCGAGTTCCTGCCGCGCAAGCTTGCGGTGGACGCGCGCCAGAACCTCTACATCGTCAGCGAAGGTTCGGTCGATGGCCTCGTGATGATGAACACCAACGGCAACTTCATCGGCTACTTCGGCGCGAACCGTGCCGAGATGTCGCTGCGCATGATTTTGCAGCGGCTGTTCCTCACCGAAGAACAGCTCGCCCAGTTCATCCGTAATGAGGCCGCCTCACCATCCAACGTGACCATCGACAGCGAATCGCTGGTGTATACGATCACGGCGGGCACGGATCGCTTCCAGAGCATTCGCAAGTTCACCATTTCCGGGCGAAATCTGATCCCACGAACATTTGGTTCGTCCACATTTCGCGATATTCACGTCAGCGACGAAGGGTTGATGGTCGCGGTCGATTCGGACGGCATAATCATCGAGTACGATCTGGATGGCACCCCGCTGTTCAGTTTTGGCGCGCCTGATTTGGGCGATCAGCGGTTGGGGTTGCTGAGCAATCCCACTGCTATCGAGCGGATAGGCGACTATCTGTACGTGCTGGACAAGGGCAAGAATGCCATCGTCGCATACCAGATTACCGACTTTGCGCGGCGGCTGCACGAGGGCGTACGGCTCTACATGGACGGCTTCTACACAGAGGCACGCCCCTACTTCCAGGATGTGCTGGATTACAACGGCCTGATCATCATGGCCTATCAGGCGCTGGCCGATGCCGACTATATCGAGGGTGATTATGCCAACGCGCTCCAGAATTACCGTTATGCTGAAGATCGCGGTGGTTACTCCGAAGCCTTCTGGGAACTCCGTAACGCGGTTTTGCAGCGCTATCTCGGCGCGGCGCTGGGTGTGCTGGCGGCAGTGTGGGTATTCCTGAACATTTTCAATCGCCTGGAACGGCGCTACAAGTGGCTGGAACCGCTGCGGGAGCGCATTCGTTTGGCCCGCAAGTACCGCCTGGTTGATGATTTCGCCTTCATGTTCCGCTTCATCCGTCAGCCCGCCGACAGCTTCTATTACATCAAGCAGAATCTGCGCGGCAGCCTGCTTTTCGCCTTTCTGATCTATGCCTGGGTGACGGTGGTTCGTGTGCTCGAACTGTACGTGACCGGGTTTGTGTTCAGCCCCTATTCCGTCTCGTGGCAAATCCACCCGGAGATGGAAGTCGTCTACACCGTCGTGCCCATCCTGATCTGGAACGCCGCCAACTACCTGGTCGCCACCATCCGAAATGGCGAGGGCAGCCTGCGCCAGGTCGTCATCGGCAGTGCCTACAGCCTGTTCCCCTATGTGCTGCTCGCGCTGCCTATCTCCCTGATCTCGAACCTGCTGACGCTCAACGAGGTTTTCATCTACAGCTTTTCCAGCCAGGTGATGCTGTTGTGGATCGGAATCATGCTGGTCATCATGGTCAAGGAGATTCACAATTACTCATTTTCCGAAACGGTGCAGAATATTCTGACCACGCTGTTCACGATGGCCATGTTCCTGCTGACCGCTTACATCCTTTACGTGCTGTTCAATCAGCTTTACGAGTTCGTACTGTCCATCGTTCAGGAGGTCGGCTTACGTGGCTAACGTCAACCTTCTATCACGGACACGGCAGTGCCGTGTCCCTACGAATGCTCGCCGGATTAATTTCGTTGGACTACTCATACCCCGCCAACCCGCGCTGCTGGTGGCGCTGCTGCTGGTCGTCATGGCAGCGGGCACGACGCAGGCGCTTCCCCCGCGTCAGGACATCGCGCCGTCATATCAGCCGGTGGCGGAAAACGACCTGTTCCAGCTTTACGTGGATTCAACAACGCTGGCGTTCAAGCTGTTGGACAAACGCAGCGGCTACCTGTGGCATTCCGGCATTGATGAACTGCTCGACGGAGATCGCCTCAACCGTTCCTGGCGAGCATTCGCCCAGAGCGGCATCAGCATCGAATACTACGACAACCGCGCTGTCAACCAGCGAGTATCGATTGCCAACGCTGAACATACGCTGGAAGTTACGCCCATCGACCAAGGCATCTCGGCGCAGGTCACCTTTCAGGAATTCGGTATCTCACTGGGCGTCCGCGTGCAGCTCGAAGCCGAGGGCGTGCGCGTCGAAATCCCATCCGCATCTGTTCGTGAAGAGAACCCTGATTTTCGTCTTGGGCACGTCTTCGTGTATCCGTTTATGGGGGCGACGCGCGGGGGCAGTGTGCCTGGCTATATGCTGCTTCCAGATGGAATCGGCAGTCTGATCCGCTTCGCCGATGTGACGCGCGCGCAAAACATGCTGTACAGCCGCTACTACGGCCCCGACCTGGGCATGATCGGCATCCAACCCTATGATTGGCGCGTCAACAGCCCCTATCCGATTTCCTTCCCGGTCTTCGGCATGGTACATGGCGAAGGACAAAACGCCTTCATCTCCCTCGTTGAAAAAGGCGCTGCCTACGGTGAACTTCAGGTACATCCGGCTGGCATCATCACCAATTTCAACTTCCTGTATCACGCATTTATCTATAACGAGTCCTACTTCCAGGCCACCAACCGCTCTGGGGCGGGCGTGACCACCGTGCAGCGCGAGCCGAACGCCTTCGATGCCGTGATTCACTACCGCTTTCTCACGGGCGATGACGCGGACTACGTGGGCATGGCGCACAGCTATCAGCAGTATCTGTTAGATGCAGGTCGCCTGAAGAAAAACGCTGAGGCCAATCCGAACATCGGCATTCGTCTGGAATTCCTGGGTGGTGACAAGGAACGCATCCTGTTCTGGGATCGCTTCATCCCGATGACCACCATCGGCCAGATGGGCACAATTCTCGACGAGCTGAATATCCCCAATGCGGAAGTCGTCTACTATGGCTGGCAGCCGTTGGGCGCTTCAGCCATGCCGCCCAGCGCTTTGGCTCTGGAAAGCGGCCTGGGCAGTCTGGACGATCTGCGCGCCCTCACGGAGAGTATCGAGGCAGACGGCGGGCGTTTCTCGCTGTACCTCGAACCCCAGGTGGCGCTGTGGGGTGAGGCAGGCTATTCGGTACGCAGCGATCTGGCGATGTCGATCACCAACATCAACATCGAGGGGTTTACCCGTTTGTACAATCATTATTTCACGTTCGAAACGCTGCAGCGGCGCTTGTCTGCGTTCATCAGCGATGTTGCCAAACAGCCCCGTATTGGCTTAGCGCTCGACACCATTGGGGCAACCCTGTACAGCGACTTCCGTAATGATCCTGTGTTCAGCCGCGAGGATGCGATTGCCGCTTACCAGAACCTGCTGACCAATGCGCCGCTGCGCCTGAGCTTCTACCTGCCCAACGATTACTTCTTTGGCTCAGCACAGGCCTACTACGACATGCCGTTGGGCGACAACGGTTACATCTATGCGTCCGAAGCGGTGCCGTTCCTGCCGGTCGTGCTGGCAGGCTACCTACCCTATTACGGCCCTGAACTCAATTTTTCATCCAACCGCCAGGATGACCTGCTGCATCAGATCGAGTACGGGATCTACCCCTCCTACTTCGTCACACATGAACCGACATCGAACATGCTCAACACGCCCTCCGCGTGGATTTACACCTCGTCATATGCCCAATGGGGGGCGGAAATTCAGGACACCTACCAGTGGATGAACGAGCTGTTGTCCCCGGTGCGCGGGCAGCCCATCATCGCGCATGAAGCCCTGGCAGAAGGCATCTATGCGACGACTTACGCCAATGGCCGCCAGATCATCGTCAACTACACGGACAGCCCGTTCGTGCGCGGCGAAGTGACCGTCGAGGCAAAGGACGCTGTGCTTGTGGAAGGTGGGTTATGACCGTGCGAAATCCTTTTCAGCGGGGGATTAGCCTCCGCGTGCGCGAGGCGCTGTACGGCTACGGCTTCATCATGATATGGGTGGTGGGCTTCGCAATCTTCACATTTCTGCCGCTCGTTCAGACCTTCCTCTACAGCCTGAATCGGGTCACAGTGACCACGACCAGCATCAACCTGGATTTCGTTGAATGGGCGAACTATACGCGCGCGCTGTTCACCGATCCCAACTTCATCGAACTGCTGATTGGGTACACAATAGAGACGATCGTTTCCGTGCCCATCGTGCTGATCTTCGCGATGATCATCGCCATGTTTCTGAACCTCAAGTTCAGGTTCAAAGACCTGTTCCGCGTGATCTTCTTCCTGCCGATTGTCATCACCAGCGGGCCGGTCATCCGCGAACTGACGTCGCAGGGCGTCGCCTCTGTGCCCGGCATTGCCGACATTCCGGCGGTGATCGAATTCCTGGAGGAACTGCCGCGCGCACTGCGTACTCCGGTCGAGTATCTGCTGACGTCGTTCATCCTGATCCTGTGGTTTTCCGGCGTACAAATCCTGATCTACCTGTCGAGTCTGCAAAAGATCGACCGCAGCATCTATGAAGCTGCTGCCATTGATGGGGCATCGCGCTGGGAGCAGTTCTGGAAGATCATCCTGCCATCGCTGACGACGGCGACCATCGTGAACGCGATCTACACCATCGTCACGCTGTCGCACTTCTCCGAGAACAAGGTCATCCGCCACATTTACGACCAGACCTATGACGTGCAGGGCGGCATCGGTTACGCCAGCGCGATGTCGTTCATCTATTTCGGCGTGATGATCCTCCTGCTGGGAATCGTCTATTTCTTCCTGATGCGCTGGGCAAGAAGGAGTTCGTCGTGAGGCAGCAAATCCTCCATCACCCCTACGTAGATCGGCTGCGCGGCTACCTGTTTGGCAACCGTGTTCATCGCGGCCTGACGTTCAATATTGCCCTGTACGCGCTGCTGATCGCTATCGGATTCGTCTATCTTCAGCCGCTGCTGTTCATGTTCGTCACCAGCATCAAAAGCCCCGATGATCTGCTCAATCCGATGGTACAGTGGGTGCCGATGCAGCTTTTCCTGGGCAACTACGAGAAGGCCTTCCGCGTGCTGGATTACCCCAACACGCTGGTGACATCGGTGGTGATGAGCGTTGGTCCAGCCTTGCTCCAGACGGTGGTCGCCTCAGTCGTCGGTTATGGCCTGGCGCGTTACCGCTTCTGGGGCAAGCCGATTGTCTTCCTGCTGCTGCTGGCGACCTTCATCATCCCGCCGCAGAACACGGTGATTCCGCAGATGCTGACCTACCGTGACCTGGGGCTGCTGGGCGACCCGCTCGCGCTCATCCTGCCCGCCCTGATGGGTCAGGGTTTTCGCAGCGCCATCTTCATCCTGATCTTCTACCAGAGCTACCTCTCACTGCCGAAGGTATTGGAAGAATCCGCGCAGTTGGACGGTGCTTCTGACCTGCGCATCTTCTTGAGTATCGCCGTCCCGTCCGCGCTGCCCGCCTATATCGTCTCGTTCATCTTCTCGACGGTGTGGTACTGGAACGAGACCTTCCTGACCGTCGTTTTCCTGGAAGGCGGCATGACCACCCTGCCGATGCAGCTTTCGAAGTTCACCCAGGCTTACGAGAATCTGTATCCGCCCGGCGTCGTCAACATCTTCGACCGGCTGAACGAAGCCGTCAAGATGAGCGGCACCTTCCTGAACATCCTGCCGCTGCTGCTGATGTATTTCATCTTGCAGCGCTGGTTCGTCGAATCGGTCGAAATGACGGGCATCACGGGCGAATAGACGACTACTGCCCGCGAACCTTCGCGAGATAGGCGGGCGTCACGGCGTAATCGCCGACTGATTCCACGAATCCCATCGCGGTCAGGGCATTCTGGATGTGCGGGTTTTGCGCCATCAGCTCCCACATGAAGCCGTCCTGCTGATTGGCGATCATCAGCAGGATGTCGCCCTGATCGATGCCAATATGCTCGGTCGAAAACCAGTTCACATCCGCGTTGATGGCGCTAACAAAACCATATTCGCGCCATACCCGCGCGCCATACTGCGTCAGCATCGCGCGCATGGAGGCCACCGACGCTTCCGGCGTGAACGGCAGACAAGCCACCGACGCATAAGGCGCAATCGTCCCGTTGTGATTGGCCTCCGACGCGCCAAAGGCACGGTAGCCGTTCGGGCCGTCAGAGGCGCTGAGTCCCCACACGCCCTTCTGATAAGTGGCAAACTTATCGGCATAGCCTTCGCTGAACGTCCGGTTGCGTTCACACGCCCGCGCCGCGTTGTTGAAGTAGTTGGCAAAGGCATCTTCGCGGTCGCGCAAATCAAGCCAGGCCAGTGGATACTGATAGACGAACAGCGGCTCACCCGGCAGGTAGATATACTCACCCGCGCTGTTGACGGGGCGACGCCAGATCGACCACGAATCCGCCGGAATCGGGTACGTGGGCGAACCGATCCCCAGGGCGTAGAGCAGCAGGCTTTCGTCGAAGTGATCCCACGACGCATCGAAGAAACCGCCGCTCGGCTTCCAGCCCATCGCCACAAAACTGCGCCCGCGCATCATCCACTGCCAATCGACCGCCTCGTAGAGCTGCTGTGCCAGTTGGGCGACTTCGCTCTCGCTGAAGTACTGCCCCGCCGCGAGCGCGCCCGCGATGAACAAAGCGGTGTCAATCGAGGACAATTCGCTGTCCCACACGCGCTGACCGCTCTGCATATCGATGAAGTGATAGAAGAAGCCGTGCTCACCCGCCACCAGCCCGTTCGCGAATGTTTGCAGCGTGACGAGCGCGCGTTCGTAGGCCAGATCGTAGCTGAGCCAACCGCGATCAACCGCGATGGGCAGCGCCGACAGCCCAAAGCCCACCGCCGCGATGCTCGCTGGTGAGGTGGCTGTGCTGCGGTCTTTGACCAGACCGTTGTCCGGGTTCGCCTCGTTCCAGAAGTAATCAAAAGTCTCCCGTGCGACCGCCGCGACCAGGGCTGTATCATCCATCGCCAGCAGCGCATCAACCTCTGCCTGGTAGATGCTGTCGGCGGATGCGCCATCGCCCACAATCGGCGTGATCAGCATCATGCCGCCCAGGTAAAACGGCTCACTCAGCGGCTGTTTCCCGGAAGCGCCGTCATTGAAGAATGAGAAGTACAGCACGTATTCGCTGTCGGCGTTCACGCCGCGCATCCCGGCGCTGGGGGTGTAGATGACCTGCGTCCAACCCGTATCACCCTGGGCAGTGCCGAACACACCGTCCACCCATACCCAGCCGCCTGTCACCTCCGCCATGCCCAGGAAGAACTGGTTGGCGTTCAGCGCATTCGTCTCCGGCAGATAGACATCCAGTTGAATCTGCTCGTAGCTGTTCCAGGCTTGCAGCGCCGCGCCATCGATCGGGAAGGCCAGCTTGGTCTCTTGGGCTGTGCCGCTCGGCTTCACCTGCAAGGCTGCCGCGCCATCCGGCGTTTGGATTTCGGCGCTGAGGGCGAAGGTCGAACCCGTGTTATCCCCGCTCAGCGTGTTAATGTCTTTGCCCTCCCATGCTTGCCAAAGGGTATCGCCTTCCTGCGCGAACGAGACAGACAGCAGCGCGCTGAAGGTCAGCGCCAGGGCGATTGTGGCGAAGAGGGGCAGGCGAGATGCACGTAGCATATGTAACCTTTCTGACATCAAGTCGGGGATTGCGGGTCGCCCCCCTGCTCAGGCGTTGGTCAGGGCGGCCAGGAACGCATCGACCGCCTGCTGAATCTCTCGCGCCTGCTGCTGCGCGTCGATTTCCTTGGAGGTGATAGATGTGAGCGTCGCGCCGGGAATCGCCTGCGCAAGCACTTCGCCGTACTGGAATGGATGCACGGGGTCCAGTTCGTTCGCCAGTACCAGCGTCGGCACGCGAATTTGCGCCAGATCGCCCTGGTTGAGACAGGGCGCATCCGCCGGGATGCGTTCCAGCACATCCACATACTCAGCCGCATGAGGGCGTTCAAACTGCTTGGCGATGGACGCTGCGCCCACCGGGAACGTCCGCTCAATCTCCAGGTATTCCGTGCTTTGTATGAACTGCGCGCGCCCCTGCACCGTGCCAACGCGCCGGATGAGGTCGGCGATGCGTGGGTAGATCTGTAGATTGACGGGGAGCGGCTCGCACAGCCAGGCAGGCCGAACCAGCACCAGCCTCCGGACGCGCTGGGGATAGCGCAGCGCGAAATTGAGCGCGACGCCAGAACCCATCGAGATGCCGCCGATGACGACCTGCTGCATGTTGAGGTGATCGATCATCGCCAGGACATCATCGGCAAACTGGCTGAACGTCAGCTTATCCGGCGCGCTGGCGGGATGTGTCTCCCCATGTCCACGACAATCCAGCGTCAGCAGGCGGAACTGCGGCGACGCGAACGTATCCTGGGTCTGGTGATGGTCGCCGCCCAGGCCATGCTGAAAGACGAAAGGCAGCCCTGCTCCGGCATCCAGGTAGTGAAAGGTGCTGCTGTCGCTGGTAAAGAAGGGCATCGCGGTTACTCGCTGCCGAGCTTGCCGCGCAGGAACTGCACAGCGGCGGCGACCTGCGCTTCTGCCATGCCGTGCATGATCAGCGGGCCGTCGAAACCGTGTGCGCGCAGCAGCCCCAGATAGTGGTC
>JAEUQX010000116.1 GCA_016788625.1 Anaerolineae bacterium | reverse complement strand
CCTTGCCCAGCGAGTACACGCGCACGTTGGACGCGACGGCCAGCCTGCCCGCCTGCATGGTGATCACATCGACCGCCTCGCAGCGGGCTGCCAGCGCGTTGAGCCAGTCGCTGGTGAAGCCCAGCACCGCGTCGTCGGCGTTCGTCATCAGGTTGAATACGAGCAGGCGTTTCATGCGGATAAACCCTCCATCCCGGTTTGCACGGCGTTTGAATGCACGGCATAATACCCGATGTTATCCATTCGGGAAACATAGGCATTATGGCGCACATCTTCATCAGCTACGCCAAGAAGGATACCCGCGACCTGGCGCTGCGACTGCGCGCGGCGTTGACCGCCATCCCTGGCATGACGGCATGGATGGATGCATCGCTGGAGACCGGGGAAAGCTGGGCGGAGCAAATTCAGGAAGAGATCGACAAGGCTGATCTGGTGGTCGTGCTGCTCTCGCCGGACGTGAACCGCAAAGGCCTACGCAGCTTCGTCCTCAACGAGATCGATTTCGCACAGCAGGAACACAAGCCGATCATCCCGGTGATGGCGCAGCCGACGCGCGTGCCGGTGCAGCTTGCGGGCATCCAGTATATCAGCCTCACGGGTGATCCCGATACAGCCTTGCGCGACCTGGTGAGCAGCATCGCTCGCCGTGCAGGGGTTCGCCCGCCGCGCAAACCCGCCGCCGTCAACGCTGCATCATCCGAGTCTGTCCGCCAACGCCCATCCTTACGCCCTGCCGTAACCGCAATTGCAGGGCTAGCATTGGTTGGGCTGGTTGTGGCCGTCCTGCTGTTGAACAATCCCTCGCCAGCAAGCACTGTGACGCCTACGACTGCCGCTGCCATCGTCAGCAGCCCGACACAGCAGGCGGCTGCCTCAGAGACGCCACTACCCGATATGAATGCGCTGGTCGGGCAGACCCTCACGCGCGAAGCTGAACAAACTCTCACTGCGCTGCCGACGGCGGCGTCTACCGCAACCATCGACTTCCAGGCATCACTGGACGCGGTTGCCGCGGCGACTCGTGCCGCATTGCAAACCGCCGACGCTGTCCGTATCGCTCAGGCCACGCCTACGCCCACACTCTCTACCGAACAGAGTGCCTTCGCGCCCGACACTCGCAACGCCGCCTGGACGCCCGTCGAGCGCGACTTCGACGGCGTAACGATGGTGCTGGTCCCGAAGGGATGCTTCATCATGGGTAGCGACGCGGATGCTCAATCCGGGGATGCAAGTCAGTGGATAACGGGCGTGCCGGACGGCGGCGAACAGTGCTTTGATACGCCGTTCTGGATTGACAAGTTTGAGGTCTCACAGGCGCAGTTCGCGCGTTTTGGCGGGCAGCAGGCGCTGGCACCGGGTTTTGCAGGTGAGCAGCAGCCTGTGGAGCGGATTACCTGGATCGAAGCGCGTGATTTCTGTGTGTTACGGGGCGCGCGGCTGCCCAGTGAACGCGAATGGGAGTATGCGGCGCGCGGGCCGGACGGGCTGAGCTATCCCTGGGGTGATGAGTGGGATGCCAGCAAAGCAATCTGGTACGGCAATTCTGGCGGCGAAACTGCTGAAGTGGGCAGTATTCCGGCGGGCGCATCCTGGGTCGGGGCGCTGGACATGAGCGGGAACGTGTGGGAGTGGGTGGGATCACAATTATTGGACTATCCCTATAACGCCAGCGATGGCCGTGAAGATATTAGAACAGATGCATTATTTGTCCTGCGCGGCGGCTCGTGGAGCGACACCGTCATCGACCTCCTGCGCGCCGCCACTCGGACTGGCTGGTACCACCCCGACGGTTGGCTCCACCATCTGGGCTTTCGGTGTGCTCGCTCTTCTTAATAGCCAGCGCCGATGGCTAAAGCCAATCGGCTATCCCGAAGAAACCACACTAAAGGTGCTACAAGCTGCGTTCCAGTCTTCCAGCCTCTTCAGCGGGCTTTCTTCACCTCAGCCTGAGCGCTTTAGCGTCAGGCGGTGCTGGCGAACGGCGGTCTCCGGGAGGATATACGGCTGCCGATTCCGTCACCTCTGGTCATTCAGCGCGCGGTGGCAGCCTAATCCTCCCCTACACGCGCGACCTCTCGTAGGGGCGTATAGCCGTGCGTCCTTACGCCAGCGCGTATATCCTCCCGACGCATACCCCACAATTCGAATGCATCCGGTTCTTCCGGCGCTGCGCCAACCTGAGCATTTTCGTGTACACTGAAGGCAGAAGCAGCCGAAAAGGGTGTCACATGTCCGCACTGCGCGAACCGCGCTTCACCGAAACCGAATACCTCGCTTTGGAGAGCGCCAGCCAGACCAAACACGAATTCTATGGCGGCCAGATCATCGCGATGTCGGGCGCAAGTCCAACTCATGATGACATCGTGGGGAATACCTTCGCCAGCCTTCATGCACAGCTTCGCGGCGGACGTTGTCGCGTTTACACAAGTGATGTGCGCGTCAAGGTCGCCGGGCCGCGGAGCTATTTCTATCCCGACATCAAAGTGGTTTGCGGTGCGCCGGACTTCAACAGCGACAACCCTCCGTGTCTGCTCAACCCGACACTGATCATTGAGGTGCTGTCCCCATCGACGGCGGACTTTGATCGCGGCGCAAAGGCCAGCGCGTACCGCCAACTGGAGAGCCTGCAAGAACTGCTGCTGATCAGCCAGGACAGCCCGCGAGTTGAGCGCTTCGTGCGTCAGCCGGATGGGCAGTGGCTCTTGGGCGAAATTCACGGGCTGGATGCGGTGTTGGAACTGCGCACGATTGGCTGCACCCTGGCGCTGGCGGAGGTCTACGCCCGCGTGGAATTCACGGACGAAGCGTGAGGCACAGGAAATGCCTTCATTCCAATCACGTTAGCGCAAGCGAACGGGCGAGGCGCAAGCCGATGTCCAGGTTGGCGTAGTTCGGTATCCAGCCCACGCCCCGCAGCGTCGCGCGCAGACCGTTCAGGCTGCTGATGAACGAACTGCCGCGCAGTACGGCGGCAGTGTGCCCGCCCTTGATCTCGCGGCTGCCGTCATCCGGGCAGGGATACGCCCCATACAGCGAGGCCGTCCACTCCTTCACGTTGCCGATCAAGTGGCGTGCACCCACCCAACTCGTATCGCCGGGGTAGTCAGTTACGGGCGGGGGCGTGCCCTGGCCGCTGCCGAACCACACAGGCCGCGCCGCATCCCACTCATTACCCCAGGGGTAGAGCCAGCTTTCGACGCCGCGCGCCGCGTACTCCCATTCGCGCTCGTTCGGCAGGCGGCAGCCCAACCAGGCCGCGTAGTCCCAGGCCTGCGCCCAGGTGACGCCAACAACAGGCGCGTCCGCCAGCGACGGCTCGTGATACCACGCCAGGCTGCCGCTGATGTCGAGCGGTTCGGGCACGACGCCCGCCTGCACGCCGCGCCGCCACTGCGCATTAGTCACCGGGTGCTGCGCAATCCAAAACGGCTGGCGCATCGTCTGATGGTGCGCGGGTTTTTCCGCCGCCGTGCCCTGATCATCGCCCATGCTGAAGCTGCCGACGGGGACGAGGCAGAAGGGTATATCGTTCAGATGTGCCTCACTGAAGGTCAGCAGGAAGGGCTGCCAGTCGCGATTGAGCTGCCCGCCGAAGCTGCGCGCGCGCTCGATGGCCTGCTGCGATGGGTCAGCGGGAACAGCTGGGCGCAACGGCGAATGGCTCCTGGGTGAAACAGGCACTGAATACCTCAGCGGGTGTAAGAGGCAAACTGCAAGGCGTCTGAAACTGGCCTTTGTAAACCCCTACTTCTCCGCGACCAAATCCCGCGCCGCGCGCAGTTCGTCGCGCATCCGCACGCTCTCCTGAATCGTGTTGACCGCAATCATGCCGTGCCAGCCCGGCGTGTTCATATATTCCACGCAGATCACGCCCTGGTAGTTGGCCTTCTGCGCGTCCTTCATCAGCTTCTTCACATCGATGCGCCCACGTTCGAACGGCACCTGGAGCTGCTCGCGCGCCGCCTGCCGCACCTGGATATGCCGCGCGTGCGGCAGCAGTTTGGCGATGTCGCTGTGGAACACATCCTGGCAGACCAGTTGCGCCCAATCCAGCGTCAGCATCAGCCCAGGCACATCCTTGATGATCTTCAGCGCCACTTCCGGCGTCTGCGCCATCGAGTCCATATGCGGCTCGATGCTCACCTTCAGCCGCGCCGCTTCCGCCGATTTGACCATCTCGCGCAACGCCTCTATCGTGCGGTCAAGCGCCTCCACATCTTCGGCGGGATGCGCCAACCCTGGCGAGAGCGTGATGCCCGGCGTGCCCAGTGCCGACGCGAATGGGATGAGCGACTTAAACAGGTCGATCTCCTTGCGCCGCCGAGACTCATCGGCCAGCGAAATGCGGGGCAGCAGCAGGTACAGGTCACTCACTTTGAGGTTGAACAACTCTAAATCAGCGCGGATGTCCTCGGCTTCCTTGCGCGGGTTCTCCGCCGCGCGCGCCGTGTTCAGGTTCGCGCCGCTGCCGATGTCCACATAGCGGAAGCCCAGCCGCGCGATCGTGCCCAGCGCTTCCGGAAGCGTCACATCGCTGAACGCCCAGGTATGGCAGGAGAATTCGATCATCTCAGGCTGTCCTGTGCTCTTTCCGGCGCTGCATCGCCTCGTAGTTGGCCAGCACGGCATAGGCCGTTTCCAGGTCTGGCACCAGGTGATATTTGTCAACGAGATGCCGCACCCCGTACATGTTTTTCATGATCTTGAGGATGGATGCCAGTACGGGTAGATGCCCAACCAGTATATTCAGGCCTTCACGAACATGCGTCGTCGTCTGCATGAGCCGGCGCATATGGTAGATCGCATTCGGGGGTAGCGCAACGGCACCGGCTTGAGGCAGGTAAATCAGATGAACCTCATGCTCAACCGAATCCAGCATCACCTTATAAGCCGGGTGTATGGCGTAGAAATCCTGCCAATCCCATCCTGACTGCATGTCGATCACAATGATCGTTTTCTCGTCATTGCCCCAGCGCAGTTGGAACTTCATGATTTCTAGGGGTACAGATAAGGATGCTCTGGCTGTGGAACTTCTTCGATACTTTCGGCTATGAGCAGCGGAACTGTATCTCCCCTGAATTCACCTACCTGGAACGTGCCTTGAACGCGAATCCAGGTATCCTGTGGAATGCTGCTCGCCTCCGGCCAGACGATGGGCAAGCCGATGGCCGCGGCGTCTGCCACGCAGCAGCTCACCGTGAAGCGTGCCACCATCAGCTTCTCGTCCGGGAAGGTCGCCTCGCGGTAAACGAAGCCAACCACGTCGGCCTGCCTACCGTTGAAACTCTGTATATCATCGCTGGCGTTGAAGGCGCGCAGCCAGTCCAGCACATTCCATTCCAGTGGGTTGGTCGTGAAGGTGGTCGCGGTCGTAACGGTGGCTCCGCTCAGGCTGATGCTGCCGTCGATGGCCGTCGCCCCCAGCGGCTGCGAAGGAATCAGCGTGCCCAACACCAGTGGCACAGCCACCACTGCCAGCGCCACCCACGACACCGAACTGTGATCGTGATCGTGGTCATGATCGTGATGCTCGTGCCCCTCGTGGTCGTGATGCTCATGCGCGTCGCGGCGCAGCAGTTCCAACAGGCTGGCAGCACCCAACAGCACGAACAACACCACCGCTACATACGACAACCAGGCAAAACGCTGGTTGATGTAGTTAGCCAGGTTGCCGCTGAGGATGTTGTAAACAAAATACAGCGCCAGCCCGAACAGCAGGCCGGTCTTCAGCCACCCTTGCAGCGCCGCCCGCGCAGCCGGTTGCTGTGGCTGCTCGTGAACATGTTCAATCACAGACATAACACCTGTACCTTAGTCTTGATCATCTGGTGACAATACTACTATCCGTTAGCACAATATGACAAGTCGATTGAAACGGAACCCGAGAGTTCTGACAAAATCCGCCTCCGCGCCGCACTACTTTAACGGCAGAAAGTAGCGCGCATTCAGCGTACTGCTAACCCGCGCCAGCGCCCCATTTGCCGCCGTAACGCGCAGCGCGTAATCGACATACGCGCAGTCATTTAGGTTATTATCGTACTCCGGATTGAAAACCATCACATACATGTGGTCATAACCGTCTGCCGAGAGGTTGCCGCCGCGCCCCAGGTCGAACGTGTCGGCTTCCTCGCCGCGCACGCCAATGCCCCACAGCCGCAAGCGATTGTCGTCGCCGCTGATCGTCACGTTGAACGTGCCATCACCTGGCACAAAGGCGAAGTAGTTCGCGCCCAGTTCCTGCGCGCCATCGCTCGGCACCCAGCGCCCGCCACCGACAATGCGGTCTTCCAGCCACAGCAGCGTCTCTTCATCAAAGTAGGTGGCAAACTTGTAGTCGCGCACTACATTCTGCAGGCGATAACGCGCCAGCGCCGCTTCTACGGTGTCGCCATAGGCCGCAAGCGTTTCTTCCAGCGCTTCAAAACCGTCGTGACGCGCCACATTCTCCCACAGTTCGTGCACAACCTTGCGCCCATAGGCATCGACCAGCGACTGGATGAACATCCACTCGCCATATTGCAGCAGCCCATCGCTCGGCTCATCCGTCGCGCCGAAGCAGATCTCCGGGTAATCGTAATTGTTATCGACGTAACCCACCGCGTCCTGGTCCTTCGGGAAGGTAGCGATTTCCATCCACACGGCCGTCGACTCGAAGTACCACGAGTAAGGGTCGTTGGCGTCGTAGCCGAACTGTACCGCATGGTGGAATTCGTGGGCTGCGGTCGCGCGCATCAGCTCAACAGCCGTCTGCTCTTTGCTCTCGATCTCCACAAAGTCGTTATCCAGTTGCAGCGTCGCGGAGGCGGCATAACGTTCGACCATTTCCGTAGCCGGATTGTCGCCATACAGGTCGCCGGGTGTTGCCATGCCCAGCGCGCCTTCGCCCTCCTCCTCCAGCATGTCCACCAGATACACATCCAACCGGCCATCGCCGCCGTTCATACCGTCCGGGACGGGCGCGGGCCAGCCCATCTGCTCGATCTGGATGCGCCACACCTCTTCCATCGTCTTGGCGACTTCCTGGGCAAAGGCTTCGGTTGTGCGGTCGATACCTTCCAGGGTGTAGTGGATGCGGAAGTTAGGCGTATCAATCGTCAGGCCGGGGCCACTCAGTTCAATCGAGGTCAGCGCGATCAACGGTTCGAGTATATCTTCCCCGCCGATGGTGATCTGAAGTTCATAGTTGCCGCTGGTGTTCTGGCCATCATAGCGCGCTATCGTCAGCGTGTAGCTGCCCGTATCGACAGCCGTGAAGCCCAGAGCCGAATCCAGGGTATCGCCATTGCGGTCATCGTTTTCCGCCAGCATTGCGCCGTCCGGGCCATACAGCGTAATCACAGTGTCCAAGTCGCCGCTGACCGCCTCGGCAGTAATCAGCACGGATTCGCCTTTCTTGAGGATGAACTCGTACTGATCTTCTTCATTGTTCGCATCCAACGAGCCGCGATAGGTCTCGTCCTGCGCTGCGGCCAAACCCACGCCCAGAATCACGATCAACAATGCCACGAATAAGCGATACACCACGACGGTTTCTCCGCAATTGGTTCAACATCTCATCTTACTATACACCGGGAACGGATCGCGCCAACCCAAATTTAACGGGGTTCTTATGGTTCTTTCTGGCTTTCTCACATCGTGCGATAATAGAGGATAGATACATGGCATGTGCGGCGGCATCTGATTTACTGAGATACAGGCCGCAGCACGTAAAAGTTTCATAGAAGATATTTTAAGGAGAACCTGTATGTCACAGGCAGTCGCTCACACCCCTGCTGATATTGATGTCGAACGCGGCGTCGAGCACCTGATGGCGCTTTACCCGCCGATGGTGAAAGACCGCAAATCCGTCCGCATCCAGGTACAGGATGGCGTCGTCACGCTCAGCGGGCATGTGCTGACACCCAACACCCGCGATTTCATGCTCAGCCGAATTCCCAATGTACCCGGCGTCACAGCGATCAACACCGACGCGCTCTACGACGATGTGTCCGTGCGGCTGAATGTCGCCCACCTCCTGCCAGACGGCGTGCGGTTGGCGCGTGTGCAGTACGGTGTGCTGGTACTGACTGGGACGCTGCCTGCCGGGATGACGACCGAGCAGTTGGCCGCGCGAATCGGCGCAGTGCCCGGCGTGGAGCACATCATCATGCAATTTGAGGACTGATGCCCGTCTGCTGCTGACTGCACTCCGGACATATCCCTTGAAAACAACCGCAATCACCGCAAACGGCTGCCTCCCGTAGGGGCGCCAGTTGTACGCCCCTGCAAAGCCGCGCCATACCTGTTTTCATCCCTTCGTGGCGCAATTTATCTGCTGCGGAGACAAATCACCTACGCCTCCCCTACGCGGGCTGCGCGTGGTTCGCAGAAACGCCGCGAATGCGCTAGGATTGTTGCCCTTGAACAGGTGAACGAGTCACCGGGAGCGTTCTATGATGCAATTGAACTCGCCGCAGAGGCGAATAGTGACCCTGCTGCTGCCCGTCGTGGCGCTGCTGCTGGGCGCGTGTAACCTGCTGACCGCGCCAGACGGCGGCGGACAGCAAAGCGTGATCAGCGGTGCGCCGGTCGTACAGATCGTCTCGCCCGCGCCCAATGCCACCTTCCGCGAAGGCGTGGCCGTGCCGATTCAGGCGCTGATCAGCAACGCCGGTGCGGACATCGACCGGGTGGAAATCGTCGTCAACGGCAGCATCGTCGCCACGCTGCCCAAGCCGAACACGGCCAATACGCCGAGCTTCAGCATCACGCAGAGCTGGCAGCCGGGCAATGCCGGGCAGTACACACTGGGCGTGACGGCGTTCCGCGCGGATGGCAGCAGCAGCGCGCCCGTCACCGTCACCGTGACCATCGTCGGGCAAGGCGCACAGCCGACGCCGACTAACACCGTAACCAGCGGCCAGCAAGCGCAGCCGACGCCCGCGGGTCAGCAGACGCAGCCGACCAATCCGCCGCAGCCCACGACCGCGGGTCAGCAGACGCAGCCGACTGCAGCGCCACAGCAGCCCACCGACCCGCCGCCACCCAGCGCCACGCCGAGCAACCCGACCGTGACGACGACGCAGGGCGTCAATCTGCGGCGCGGGCCGGGCACAGAGTTCGCACCCCCGGTTGGCAGTATGCCCGCCAACGCGACGGCGGACATCGTGGCCGTAAACCCGGCGCGCACATGGTACAAGGTGCGTTCGAGCTTTGGCGAAGGCTGGATAACAGCGCAGTACGTCACCGTTTCCGGCGACACCAACAACATCCCCGTTGATGTGGGGCCGCCGACGCCCGTACCTGCCACCGCCACGTTCACGCCTGTGCCTGCCACCGCCACGCCCATCACGCAGGTCAACCTGTTCGCGGGTAATATCCGCATCGACCCGGCCAGTGCGCCGTGCTTCCCGCCAGGACAGGGGTCATTTAACATCTATATTGATGTTGCTAACCTCGGCACAAGCGCCAACACGGTCGGCGGCACGATCTCAGTACAGGATGTGCTGGCTTCCAACGGAGCAGAGCAGGGACGCACCCAGGGCGCGTTCGGCATCCTTCAGCCTGGGCAAACCGTAGCTTCCGGGCCGATTCCGCTGACCATCAGCACCAATTACGGCCAGCAGCACAAGCTGATCCTGATCGTGGACGCGGGCGGCGCCGTGCCGGAGACGAACGAGAACGACAACCGCGCTGAGTTCACTTTCACGCTGTCGAAGGGGACGTGCCCGTAAACGAGACCGTTAACAGGCACATTGTGGTCATAGCATAGATTCGCAGGGGCGGGATGAATTCCGTCCCTGCGAAATTACCTCTCAGATGTGAAGCTGCGCCAACGATTTCGCGTCAGCGTTCACTCGATGGCAAACTGGAAGGCCATCTCCGGCGCATCCAGGCAGCTCATATCTGGTGCAGCGCTGGGGTCGTTGAAGAACGCCAGCATCACATTCTGCACACACATGCCGTTGTGCGTCGCGAAACTCACCGTGTGGCCCGCGCCGGGCACGACCATGATCGTGCTGTTCGGCAGCGGCGCGGCGAACTCGCCCGCCAGATCGGCGGCAGTTGGCAGGGCGGGTCTGGCGAGCGCGTACGGGTCGAGCGCGCCAATGCCGATCAGCGTCGGCACATCGCTGCTCACCGGGGTAAAGCGGTCGGGTTCAGCAGCCGGGATTTCCGCTGCGGCGCAGACCGGCTGAAGCGCATCGATGAACAACGAACGATTGATGAAACCTGCCAGCACGGGGTCTTCTGATGCCTGTCCGACCAGGATGTTCTCCCGGCAGCGGGCGGCCATATGCTCACCAATCGTCCACATCATATCGGTGATGAAAATCTGATCCGCAGCCACCAGCGGCGCGAGGTCGTACGCGCCATCCTTGAAGGCGTAGATCAGTTTGGGAATATCCCCGGCGCGATTGACATCCGTGACCTGCGCCATCAGGATGCTGACGAAGAAATCGCCATCCAGCCGCAGCGGCACGGGGCTGCCACGCAGGTAATCCGGCGCGTCCAGCATGACGGGTTCGGCGTCAAGCTGCTGCACCACGCTTGCGAGCACAGCGGGCAGATCGGGATAGGCGCTGCTGCAGGCGGCATCGGCGGCACAGGCGGCGAACACCGCATCCAGCGCGCGCTGCAAACCCAGCCCCGGCGCGAATTCACCCTGTGATGCAGGCGGCGAGTCCATCACGACCGCGCGGATGTGACCCTGCGCGCCGAAATCGGACAGCGCCTGCTGCGCGACGAAGTTGCCATAGGAGAAGCCCATCAGGTTGATCTGCTCGATGCCCAGCGCCACGCGCAGCGCTTCGATGTCGGCTGCAATCTGCGCGCGATCATATACCTCCAGGTTGACTCCGCTCTCGCGCAGGCAGTTTTCCAGCAGTGTATTGCGCCGCGCATTGAAATCATCCACGCTCCAATCCGCCCCCAGCGCTTCACGCACGAATTCGGCGTAAAGCGGGCAGGCCAGCGTGGGCTGCGAGTGTCCCGCGCCGCGCATGTCGAAGAAGATCACATCGCGCTCAGTCATCAACGGGGCGAACCCCATCATGACTGGCGGGAAACCCGTGGAGCTGAAGCCAGGGCCGCCGTTGATCATCACGATCGGATCAGGGCGCGGGGTGTCACTCTGCGCCTTCCAGATGACGGTGAATAGGCTCAACGTGCTGCTGTTGGCCGCGTCGAAATGGTCTTCCGGCACGGTCAGCGTGCCACATTCCAGGGTGAAATCCGGTGGCTGCTCAAAGGGGCAGGGGGTGGGTTGATAAGCTGGCACGGACGCATCCTGTGCCCCAACGGGCAGGCTGATGAGCAGCAGGCTGCACAACAGCGCCACCAGCAGACGGAAACGATACATTGCCATAACGAGGATCCTTTACACAAAAAAAGCCAGACCCATCACTTCACAACGAAGGACGTTCCTGGCTCACAGTACTCGTGTATCATGTTTCGTTACACCGCCACAATAAGCAGCGATACCAGGATTATATCACAATCTGATAGTCAGATGGTCTGTAATTGCCTTATCATCATGTCTCTGGCCGTATATGGCACAACCGGGACAGCGTTATAATGAGGTGTGGAATACCCTGATTATCAAGCTCGAGGGCGATCATGAAACGACTGCTTGGCCTGACCGTGTTTGTCGGCGTCGTTATCGCTGCGTTGTTCCGCCTACGACGCCTGCTGCTCGCGCTCATCATCCGACTCCGACCACCCCGAACGAAGGTACAGATCACGCGCGGCGTGCGGATTCCCATGCGCGACGGCGTGACGCTGGCCGCCGACCACTACGCGCCGCAAAGCAGCACGCCGCTGCCCGCCATCCTGATTCGCTCGCCGTATGGGCGCGGCGCGGGGTCGAGCGGTTTCGGCCTGCTGATGGCCTTTATCGCGCATGTTTTCGCGGAACGCGGCTACCACGTCATCGTGCAGGATGTACGCGGACGCTTCGACTCCGGCGGCAAGTTCATCCCCTATTTCAACGAGCAGCGCGACGGGCTGGACACGCTGGCCTGGCTGGAACAGCAGCCCTGGTACAACGGGGCAGCGGGCACCTGGGGCGCGAGTTACCTGGGCATTGTGCAGTGGGCGCTGGCCGCACACGCGCCGCAGCTCAAAGCCATCGTACCCATCGTGACCAGTTCCAACCTGCATTCCGTCCTGTATCCGGACGAGACATTCGATCTGGGGTTGGCGCTGCGCTGGCTGGCGCTCTTCCAGGCGCTCGACCGCACGCGTGATTACTGGCCTGTAGCGACGCCTTTCATGTTCCCGCTTGTCGAGCGGCAGATCGCGCCAGGTTTCCGTGACCTGCCCGTCGCCCAGGCCGACCAACTGGCGCTGGGCAAGCCCGTCGCCTATTACCGCGAGTGGCTGATGCATCCTTCGGCGGATGACCCGCTGTGGCAGCACGTCACGGCGGAGATCGACCGCGAACACATCGCCCCGCCCGCGCACCTCTTCGGCGGCTGGTACGATTTTTTCCTGCGCCCAATGCTGGACGACTACGCCGGGCTGAAGGCCGCAGGCAAACAGCCGTATCTGACCATCGGGCCGTATCATCACTTTGATGGTATGCTGCCAATTCACGGCATCCGCGCTGCGTTGGATTGGTTCGATGTGCATCTGAAGGGCGAAACGCACAAGCTGCGCGCCAAACCTGTGCGCCTGTACGTGATGGGCGCGAACGAGTGGCGCGACTTTGACGAGTGGCCGCCGGAAGCACAGGAGACGCCGTTCTTCCTGGCGAGCGAAGGACGCCTGCTGCCCGTCCCCTCTGACGACGCGTATGCTGTCTCGCGCTACACCTACGACCCGGCAGACCCCACGCCCGCGCTGGGCGGCACGCAGTTCAGCCCGTTGGCCGGGTCAAAAGATAACCGCCGCCTG
Source organism: Anaerolineae bacterium (assembly GCA_016788625.1). Taxonomy (GTDB): domain Bacteria; phylum Chloroflexota; class Anaerolineae; order Aggregatilineales; family Phototrophicaceae; genus CFX2. The sequence goes on along the minus strand of JAEUQX010000116.1, from coordinate 13,080 downwards.
GAAGCGCGCGCGGATGTGCTGACGTTTACCGGCGATGTGCTGCCCTATGACCTGGAAGTGATCGGCGCGCTGCGGCTGCGGCTGTACGTGGCCTCATCTGTAGAACATACCGATTTCTTCGCGCGGCTGTGCGATGTGCATCCGGATGGGCGTTCGATGAACATCTGCGACGGACTGCTGCGCGTCGCGCCGGGAGTGGGGTGCGAACAGCCGGACGGCAGCCGCTGCATCGAGATCGACATGTGGGCGACGGCGCAGCGCTTCAAAGCCGGGCATCGCCTGCGCCTGCAAGTCTCCAGCGCCGCACATCCCCGCTGGACGCGCCACACCAACACCGCCGAGCCGCTGGCCTCCGCCGCGCAGACACGGCCCGCCACCCAAACGGTCTACCACGATCAGCGGCATCCATCGGCGCTGCTGCTGCCCGTCACAGCGGGATAGTCACTCTGGCACAGGGGCGCATGGATGCAATCTGACATTTCGATAGGAGATGCGCCCCTGCGAGGATCTGCTGCGCGCAGGGGTGAATTGGACGCTTACGTCGCAGATCTGCCTATCCGCAGGTTGTCTCATCGCTGTTTTGAAATGCATCCGACTCACCCCAAGATTCTGGCGGATTCCCGGAATGGCCCGCTTTCGTAACCATGCCCGAAACAGGTAAAATAGGGAAAATATCTTGTGAGGTGTCTTGTGGAAACCAGCCAGGCTGAGATTACCCGACTCCTTCGGGAGATGAGTACCCGTTATGCCATTCCGCGCAAGAAGGCTGCCGACGCCCTCGTCGTCATCGGCGCGGCGGCAGTGAGCGGCTTGATCGAAAAGCTGAACGATAAGAACCCGGATGTGCAGCAGGCCGCCGCAGACGCGCTCGAACGCATCGCCACGCCGGAGGCAAGCGCTGCTGTCGCCGCGTGGAGCGCTGCCAACAGCGGTTGAGGGCTGCTCGGCGAGTGAATTATCAGATAATTACAGGGTGCGGGCCGCATCCGCTGCTATAGATGTGTTAGGATCAGGCATGGAAAAGCACGTTTTTGTCTCCTACAAGCACGAAGAAACCGAATTCGCCTCAATGCTGATCCACCAGCTCACTGCGGCGGGGTTCAAAATCTGGATTGATACCGAGCAGCTCCGCGCCGGGGAAAACTGGCGCGAAGCGATCAACGATGCCATTAAGGACTCGTTCGCGCTGGTGCTGGTCGTCTCGCCGGACGCGCAGCGCTCCGAGTACGTCACCTACGAGTGGGCGTTCGCGCAGGGTGCAGGCATCAAAGTCGTGCCGCTGCTCTACAGGCAGCCGACCGCACGGCTGCACCCGCAGCTCGAAATGCTGCAATACCTGGATTTCACCGATAAAGCGCGCCCACCCTGGGACAAACTGCTGCGCCGCTTGTGGGAACTGCAGGGTGAGTCGCAGCCGTATACCGTCGTAGTCAGCCGCGACGCGCCTACGCCCGTCAAAAGCGCCGTTGCCGCGCTGGACAGCCACAACGCAGAGGAACGCCGCTCTGCCCTCAAGTCGCTGGCGCAGATGAACCATCCCGCTGCCTATGCCGCGCTGGTTGGGGCGGTGCAGCACCCACTGCGCGATGTGCGCGTGGACGCAGGTTTTCTGCTCGCCAAGCAGACACAGTACAAAGACCCCGCCGCCGTGCCCGGCCTGCTGGACGCGCTGACCGACGAGGATGGGCGCATTCGCATTGCCGCGTGTAAGGCGCTGGGCGACATCGGCCATGCGTCCGCCGTGCCGGAACTGCTGCGCATCATGACCGGCTCGGCGGATGCTGACTTGCGCTGGCAGGCGACAGGCGCGCTGGGCAAGATAGGCGAGGCGGCTGTGCCTGGCCTGACGGAAGCGCTGAAAGACAACGATTGGAAAGTGCGCCGCAGCGCCGCTGAAGCGCTGTGGGGAATGCGCGAGCCGAGCGCCGTGCCCGCCCTGGTCGAAGCGCTGACCGACCGCAACGACGTGGTGCGGCAGGCGGCAGCAGGGGCTTTGAGCGGCCTGGGCAACATGGCCATTCCTGGTCTGAGCGAGGCGCTGCGTCACCGCGATGCGGCTGTGCGGCAATCCGCCACGGATATGCTGAACGAAATTGGCACGCCAGAGGCGCTGGAGGCTGTGCGGCACTGGATGAACAAGGGGCAGAAACGATGAAATTCGCGCGCGTCGTCGGTAATCTGGTCGCCAGCCAAAAGGTGCGCGGACTGGAAGGCATCAAGTTCCTGATCGTGCAGCCGCTCAACATTCAGCGCCAGCCGGAGGGTGAGAGCTATGTGGCGGTTGATGCCACGCGTCAGGCCGGACCGGGCGAACTGGTCTTCGTCATCGCCTCGAAAGAAGCGGCCTTCTCGCTGCCTGTTGAGTTCGTCCCGGTGGATGCGTCGGTGGTCGGCATCGTCGATGATGTGGACGACCGCCCGCTCTACGATGCCGCCAGCGTGAACTGGAAGGTCTTCGTGGGCGAAAAACCAGAAGCATCCGCGCCGCGCCGCCGCAAGAAAGGCTGAACCCATATGTATATCGGTCGCGTCAAAGGAACGGTCGTCAGCACTGTCAAACACTCCCTGTTCGAGGGGCGCAAGCTGATGCTGGTCGCGCGCCTGAACCTGGACGGCACGGAAGCCAGTGCCTACGACATCTGCCTGGACGACGTGCAGGCAGGCGTAGGCGATGTGGTCGTCGTGCTGGACGAGGGCAGCAGCGCCCGCCAGATTATGGGCAAGCGCGGTACCGGCCCCGCCCGCGCGATCATCATGGGCATCGTCGAGCGCGTCTCGGTGGAGCGGTGATGCGTAACGCGTAACGCGTGATGAGGCAAGAGAAGCATTCACCACAGAGGCGCAGAGGGAGCGGAGGACGAGGAGAGGATGGTTTTCGTAGGGACACGACATATCGTGTCCGTCTAGCGATTGTCATCGCACTTGCAGCCTGATAAACAGGCAGAAACAGGTATTATTACGTTGTGCATTGCAGGGGATTGAGCTATGCCGGAGAAAACAGCACCACAGGGCATTACGGGGATCACCATCAGCGGCTTTAAGTCGCTGCGGGAGGAATCGCATATTGATGTACGCCCACTGACCATCCTGGCAGGCGCGAACAGTTCCGGCAAATCCAGCATCATGCAACCTCTGCTGTTGATGAAGCAGACACTGGAAATGAGCCATGACCCCGGCACGTTTCGTCTCGATGGCGAAAACATTCGGTTTACGAGTGTTGAGCAGTTCTTATTACCTAGTGATGGGAAGACGTATCAGAATTTTGTGATTGGGATACAAGTAGATAATACCTCGGCATTGACCTGTAATTACCGAAAAGTAGCAAAGAATATTGAAGTTACAAGAATGGAAATTAGGTCTCCAAGAATAAACGCTGAGCTTAGGCCGGGAATGTTAGAGAGAGATATATTTGTTCAGTTACCGAGCTTCGAGAAGCCTGCTAAAGATCTTTCAAAGCTAATTAGTGAAAACAGTGTTGCCGAATGGAAAGTAGATCGCAACCGCTGTTTTCTATCGCTTCGCCTCTTCATGGGGAGAGACGATGAACCGAGGAATCAAATTATTCTGATTGATGGTTTTCCAGGTTTTGAACTTTGGGACAAGTATGCTGGTCATATCAAGCACATGATTCATGTTCCTGGCCTGCGAGGCAACCCGCAACGCAACTACCCTGTAACAACTGCATTGGGACCCGAATTCCAGGCCACTTTCCAATATTATATCGCGGGAATTATCAACGATTGGAAGGAACATAGGCCAAAAAGACTCAAATTGTTAGGCAACGATATGGAGCGGTTGGGATTAACCTGGAAGATCGATGCCAAGCGCCTGGACGATACCCAAGTTGAACTGCGGGTTGGACGGCTTCCGAAAAGCAAACGAGGTGGCGCACGCGATATGGTCAGCATCGCGGATGTGGGTTTCGGCGTCTCGCAGGTGCTGCCCGTCGTGGTGGCGCTGTTGGCGGCGCAGCCCGGCCAACTGGTGTATATCGAACAGCCGGAGATTCATCTACACCCACGCGCACAGGTTGCCCTGGCGGCAATCCTCGCCAACGCGGCGCGGCGCGGCGTGCGAGTCATCGTGGAGACACACAGCGCGCTGCTGATTCAGGGTGTGCAAACGCTGGTCGCCAGCAAGCAGCTCGACCCCGATCAGGTCATCCTGCACTGGTTCACCCGCCGGGATGACGGCTCGACGCAGATCACCTCGCGCGAACTGGACACATTGGGCGCATACGGTGACTGGCCGGAAGACTTCGCTGACGTACAGTTCGAGACCGACAGCGCCTATCTGGACATCGTGGAACAACGCCGCGCCGAGGATATGAATGGCTACCAAGAACCCGAAATGTCTGGTGATTGATACCTCGGTTATGCTGGCGGCGGGTGGCGTTGACGCCGTTCACCCGACTCCGAAGCTGTGCCGCGATTTCCTGAACGAAGTTCTCAAATTGGGACACATAATCATCATGACTGATGATTTGTTTGCAGAGTGGAATCGACATGGTCTGCCGACAAAATCGCTGCTCGGCAAGTCGCCATCCTGGTATGTCATGATGGAGCGCAAGGGGCGCGTGAGGCGAGTCTTGGGCAATACGGTGCGCCCCGAACTGCGACAGGCTGTCTTCGCGGTACTCGAAGCAAATGCCCAGGAAACCGTCAACAAGGACATGCACCTGATCGAAGCGGCCCTTCTGGCCGATGAAATTGTTGTGTCGAAAGAGGTCAAGGTACGCAAGCACTTCAGGAACGCAGCTCTCAGGTTAGCTGAACTTCAGGTGATCGTGTGGGTCAACCCGGCTGTACCAGAAGAAGGTTGTATCACCTGGCTGCGTGCGGGTGCGCCCGCAGAGATCGAACGGCTGGTGATGAACTTCAAAGAACGGGAGACAGATGACTCGACAGAATAGGTAAACATCCTGAGATTGGATGCATTTCAGATTTTTGGAGGCATGGGACGGGAGGATATACGGCGCAAGCGCCTAATCCTCCCCTACGGAAGTCTGCATAGAGGAAGATGAGCCTCGGCTAGGGTGCATGTCCTGCCAATGATTTGAAATGCGCCCATCCTGAGACTGGATACTTGACAAGACTACGCTTTTATCGTAAAAATACGATCATGGAAACGCAACAGCCCGTCAAATCCTACGATCTCAGCGCCGCCGAGGAACGCCTGACCCAGATGATGAAGGCACTCGGTCACCCGGCGCGGATGCAGATCGTGCGCTACCTGAGCGCGAACCCGCAGTGCATCACGGGCGACATCGTGGATGTGCTGCCGCTGGCGCAGGCTACCGTATCGCAGCATCTCAAGGTGCTGCGCGACGCGGGCCTGATCTGCGGCACGGTCGAAGGCACGGCAACCTGCTACTGCCTCGATATCGACGCCGTTGCCTGGTTTCGCGAACAGGTGAGCAGTCTGTTTGGGGGCTGATCTTTTTTGCGTGTTTATCATCGTATTTTTACGATAAAGGGGGATGACCAGATGACTCTTCAGACACTGCCCGTCGCCGTAATTGGCGCAGGCCCGGTTGGGTTAGCCGCTGCCGCACACCTGCTCGAGCGCGGCGAGACGCCCGTGATTTTCGAAGCAGGCGCGGAGGTCGGCGCGAATATTCGCGAGTGGCAGCACGTCCGCATGTTCTCGCCCTGGGAATACACCGTCGATGCCGCCAGCGTCCGGCTGCTGAAGGCGCACGGCTGGCAGATGCCACCCGCCGCTGAACTGCCGACGGGAGGCGACCTGCTGGAACACTACCTGCTGCCGCTGGCCGGGCTGCCGGAGATCAGCGAACACCTGCACCTGAACGCCCGCGTGCTGGCCGTCACCCGCCGCAGCATCGATAAGATGAAGGATGCAGGCCGCGAGGATGCGCCCTTCGTGCTGCATGTCGCCTATGCCGACAGCAGCGAAGCGTTGATCGAAGCGCGCGCGGTCATCGACGCATCCGGCACCTGGCAGCAGCCGAATCCGCTGGGCGCGAACGGCCTTCCCGCGATGGGCGAGAAGCGCCACGCCGCCCATATCGCCTATGGCATCCCGGATGTGCTGAACGCCGAACAGGCACGTTATGGGGGCAAGCGCGTGCTGGTCGTCGGCAGCGGGCACTCGGCGCTCAATGCCCTGCTCGATCTGGCGCGGCTGAAAGAAACCTTCCCGCAGACCAGCATCCTGTGGGCCATGCGCGGCAGCAATCTGACGCGCGTCTATGGCGGCGGCGAGAGTGATGGGCTGCAAGCGCGCGCCCTGCTGGGCACACGCATGAAGGCGCTGGTCGACACGGGCGATGTAGAAATCGTCTCGCCGTTCCGCATCACCGCGATCGCCGCGGCGGGCGACGGCATCGCTGTCACGGGCGAAACCTTCGATGGCGCGCAGACGCTGGTCGTGGACGAGATCATCACGGCGACGGGCGCGCGGCCTGACCTGGACATGCTGCGCGAACTGCGCCTGGAACTTGACCCAGCGCTGGAAAGCGCGCGCACGCTGGGGCCGCTGATTGACCCGAACATTCATAGCTGCGGCACGGTGCGCCCGCACGGCGAGGCCGAACTGCGCCAACCGGAGAAAGACTTCTACATCGTCGGCATGAAGAGTTATGGCCGCGCGCCAACCTTCCTGCTGGCGACGGGTTACGAGCAGGTGCGCTCGGTCGTGGCTGGCCTGGTCGGGGATTGGGCGGCGGCTCGCGAAGTGCAGCTCAACCTGCCGGAGACGGGCGTGTGCAGCAGCGATCTGGCGGACGAGAGCGCGGGCGCGGCCTGCTGCGGCACGACCAGCGCCGCTCCGGTTGCACTGTCGCTCGGCAGCATCACGATCAACGGCAATTAATCCGGCGAACTGTCAGCGCTGCATCGCCAGAGATGATATGTTGATCGTCCCTGGCGATGCAGGTCTCCAAATACCGGAGAGCGGCGCCATGTAATTCCAATAATAATAGAATAGATGTTTGATGTGTATCCTGTGCCATGGTATAATATTCGGTGGTGATCACCAGCGAATTGAGGATCATAGGGATGCACAACTCAGCGTCTTCACTGACCTCCTTTATTGGCCGTGCGCGCGAACTGAGCGAACTGAGCACGCTGCTCGATGACCCGGTCTGCCGCCTGCTCACCCTGATCGGCCCCGGCGGCATTGGCAAGACACGGCTGGCACTGGAGACTGCTGCCCACAAACAGGAGTCGTTCCCGGATGGCATCTACATTGTGCCGCTGGCTCCGCTGAGCCAGTCCGATGACATTCTGATGACCATCGCCAAGGCGACACCATTTCGCTTTCATGACGATGAACGTGACCCGCGCCAGCAGTTCCTGGATTATCTTCACGAAAAACGAGCCAAGCGCACGCTGCTGGTGCTGGACAATTTTGAGCACCTGCTGGATGGCGCGGATGTTGTTTCAGACATCCTGGCCGTCACGAGCCATCTGAAGATTCTCGCTACCTCGCGCGAGCCGCTCAACCTGCCGGAAGAATGGGTGCGACAGATCACGGGAATGACCTATCCCGACCGCCTGAACGGCAGGCCGTTGGACGATTATGGCGCGGTGCAGTTGTTCCTGGATCGCGCGCGGCGGATACGCGGCGACTTTGATCTGGCCGAAGACAGCCGCAGCGTCCTGGAGATTTGCCAGTTGGTCGAGGGGATGCCGCTGGCGATTGAACTGGCGGTGCGCTGGCTGAACGCGCTCTCCCCGGCGGAAATCGCCCACGAAATCCGGCGCAGCATGGACATTCTGACGACACAATCGCGCAGCCTGCCGGAACGCCACCGCAGCATCCGCTCGGTATTCGACCATTCCTGGCAGCTCCTGGCAGAAGATGAGCGCCGGACATTCCAGAAACTCTCGGTCTTCCGGGGCGGATTCACGCGCGAGGCGGCACGGGTGGTGGCGGGCGCATCCATCCAGGCGCTGGCCTCCCTGGTGGATAAGTCGCTGGTCTATCTGAGCGCGGCGGGGCGCTATGATGTTCACGAACTGCTGCGGCAGTACGGCGCGCAGCAGATGGACACCGCTGGCGAGACGGCGGACGTGCAGCGGGCATATGTTGAGTACTACCTGGGAATGCTGCACCACCTGGAATGCGACATCAAAGGGCGCGAGCAGATCAGGGCGCTGGACATCATCGAAGCGGATTTTGAGAATGTGCGGAATGCCTGGCAGCTCGCCGCGCAGCAGGGTTACTTCACGGCGCTGGCACAGGCAGCCGAAAGCCTGCACTTCTACGCCGATATGCGCGGCCATTACCACGAAGTCGTGACGATCATGAAAGCGGCAGTGGAACAGTTCCCGCCCACGCCGGACGACGAACAAACGACCGCGCTGTACCGCATCCAGGCGCGGCTGGCACGGCTGCTGCTGCTGGGCAACCTGTATATTGATCTCAACCTGGGCGACCAGATTACCGTCTGGCAGGAAGCGGCGCGCGCGCGACAGGATCAGGCTGAGATCGCGTTCTGTGGATTGGTGGGCGGCATTATCGCCATCTGGGAAGCGAGCGAAGCGCTGGCTTGCGGGGCCGCCGAGGCGTTATTCCAGGAAAGCGCCGACATCTACGACGCGCTGAATGACCGCTTCTATAAGGCTGATGCGCTGGCCTGGCTCGGTTCCTGCGCGTGTTACGAGGACGGCGGAAGCGACGGAATCCGCATCGTCGAGCAAAGCCTGAGCCTGCGGCGCGAGATCGGCGACCCCAATGGTATCGCCTGGATTACCCTCAACCTGGCGCAGTTCATGCATATGCAGTTGGACTATGTGAAGGTGGAGCAGTATGCGCGGCAGGCGCTGGCGCTCATGCGGCAGAACGGCAGCCTGAAGGGTGTACTGCACGCGATATTCAAGCTGGCTGAACTGGCGATGCTGCGCGGTGACCTGGAAGAAGCGCGCACCCTTTGCCTGGAGATGGCTGAACTGGCGGACGAGTCCAACAACCTTGACGGAAAGATGCTGGCGGCGGGGCTGCTGGCGTTTCTGATCAGCGTGATGGACGAGAATTATGCGGAAGGCGCGGCGCTGGCGCACAAGAATTATGTCATTTCGCTGGAGCCGTTCTTCGGCACAGAGGATGTCGAAGCGCACTGGGGGCGGGCTGTGGCTGCCTGTGGCCTGGGCGACTATGAGACCATGCGCCAGTCTTACGACAGCCTGTGTTGGGCGCGGCGTGATGATCCGGGACCAGCCAGCGTGTGCCTGGCACTGGAAGCCGTCGCGCGGGCGCACGATGGCGAGCCGGAAGCAGCAGTCGAACATCTGGGGCTGGCGTTTCATCTGCCCGCCCTGGCGAGCGGTTGGCTGCACCGCTGGCCGCTGCTGACGCGGCTGCGCGAAAGCCTGGAACGCCAATTGGGCAGCGACGCTTTCCAGGCTGCCTGGGAACGGGGACGCCAGTTCGAGCTTGAGCCAACCATCCAGGCTCTGATCAGCAAGTCGGGCGACAGCCGCGGGCAGTCTGCCAGGCCGCCGCTGGTCGAGCCGCTCAGCGAACGCGAACTGGAAGTCCTGCGGCTGATCGGCGACGGGCTTTCGAACCGCGACATTGCCGAACGGCTGTATCTCTCGGTCGGCACGGTGAAGGTGCACACGCGCAACATCTACGGCAAGCTCAACGTCAACAGCCGCACACAGGCGCTGGCGCAAGCGGCGCGATTTCGCCTTCTGAATCAACGAGGTATCCAGCCGCAGGCATAAATACCCCCGGCTGCACGCAGAATACCACCTTCGGTAGATCACACTACCACCACCCCTGTTCTATGATGTAGTCATCATCAATGAGATGCGGGGGTGAGAGATGACAAACCTACTACAGCAGTTGGATCGCAAAGCCGGGCGCTGGCTGAACACGCTCGATGACCAGCTCCAGCAGCCAACGACACAGATCCTCACGGGCGCGGTGTTCACACATGGCACGTCCAGCAACGGCCACACCGTCGCAGAACAGACGGCAGCGCAGCCCCGCAAGCGCGCCAGCGGCGCAGCCGACGCGCACGACAGCCAGGTCGCCTGCCCGCCACAACTTTCCAAAGCCACCATCTGAGAGAGCAGTACCTCATCTCGATCAAGACCGCTTACTTCGGTAAGTGGTCTTTGATCATTTCTGCCCATGCCGCGTCCTCGCCGTTCGGGCGTATTTCATCTTGGGGCGGCGGGCGGATATGCGACCTGGCAGGCTGATCCTCCCCTGCGAAAATCCATCGTGTGCAGGGACACATCAGGCGCTTGCGCCGTCTATCCGCCTCTGCGCGAGTTATCTCACCCCTGTTCTGAAATGTGCCTCAGCAATCCACCGTAACGGATTTTTTAGCCGTTTTAGGCTACAATCAGCATTAACCTCATAATGGATCTTCACTGCCGTTCGCGCGGCAGTTTTGCACACCCTGAGCTTGACGAGGAGCAGCGCAATGAGCAATCCCCCGGTTGATGTACAGCAGTTTGGACAAAGTATCTGGCTGGATTTCATTCACCGCAGTTCGCTTTCTGACGGCGAGATGCAAAGGTACATCGACACGTTCGGCGTCATCGGTGTGACCTCCAATCCAGCGATATTCCAGAAGGCTATCGGCGAATCCGACGCTTATGACGGCGCCATCATGCATATGCTCGACCTGGAAGCCTACGACATCTACGAAAAGCTGGCGATTGAAGACATCCAGCACGCCCTCGATCTATTCCGCCCGATCTACGACCGCACGCAGCGCAAGGATGGTTACGTCAGTCTGGAAGTCTCGCCGCTGATCGCCAACGACACGCAGACAACCGTCTCGGAGGCTATCCGGCTGTACAAGACGGTGAACCGCCCGAACCTGATGATCAAGATTCCGGCCACGCCCGCTGGCGTCCCGGCCATCGAAGAGGTGATCGCCGCTGGGGTGAACGTCAACGTTACGCTGATCTTCGCCGTGAAAAATTATGAAGAAGTCGCCAGAGCCTATATTCGCGGGTTGGAACGCCGCATGGCCGCCGGGCAGGACATCAGCCATATCGCCTCGGTCGCCAGTTTCTTCCTCAGCCGCATCGATGTGATGGTCGACCGGATGCTGGAGAACAACATCCGCTCGGCGCAGGGGCGCGATCTCGACCGCGTGGCTGCCAACCGCAGGCTGCTGGGCAAAGCGGCCATCGCCAACGCCAAGCTGGCCTACAAGCGCTTTATGGAGATGTTCTACGGCGCGGCGTTCGAGAAGCTGGCGGCGGCCGGGGCACAGGTGCAGCGCCCGCTGTGGGCTTCAACCGGGTCGAAGAACCCGGCTTATCCCGATACGATCTACGTGGACAGCCTGATCGGCAAAGATACGGTGAACACCGTGCCGCCCGCCACGCTCAAGGCCTTCAAGGATCACGGCACGGCGGCGGATACGCTGACCGACGGACTGGATGCAATTGAGGAAACGATGGACATGCTGGCGGAAGTCGGCGTGGATATGAACAGCGTGACCGATCAGCTTCAGGCCGATGGCGTAGCGCTGTTCGTCGAAGCCTTCGATAACCTGATGCGTCAGGTCGAGGCCAAGCGCGATGTCCTGAAGACGGGCGTGATGGAGAAGCAGAACCTGGCGCTGGGCACCTATGCCGACGCGGTAGCCGCAGCGGTCAAGACGCTGGATGGCGACCACTTCAACGCGCGCATCTGGGCGAAGGACGGCAGCCTGTGGAAGTCGCAGCCGGCGATCATCTCCAAGATCGAGAACCGCCTGGGCTGGCTGGACACCGATAAGACCATCGACCTCGAACGGTTGAAGGCGCTGCAAGCCAGCGTGCGCGGCGGCGCGATCAGCCATGTGGTGCTGCTGGGCATGGGCGGCAGCAGCCTTGCGCCAGAAGTGCTCTACCAGACCTTTGGCAGGCAGGCGGGCTTCCCCGAATTCCTGATGCTGGACAGCACCGACCCGGCGCGCATCCAGTCCATCGAAGCGGCCATCGACCTCAAGCAGACGCTGTTCATCGTCGCCAGCAAATCCGGCGGGACGATTGAGACGGCGATGTTCGGCAGGTATTTCTACGAGCGCTGCGGCAAGAACGGCCAGCAGTTCATCGCCATCACCGACTCCGGCAGCAACCTGGAAGCCGAGGCCAAAGCCAACAACTACCGCGACATCTTCGTCAATCCGTCGGACATCGGCGGGCGCTACAGCGCGCTGAGCTACTTCGGCCTGGTCCCGGCGGCGCTGATCGGCCTCGACCTCGACCAGATCGCGGCGGAGGCCGGGCGCATGATGAAGGCCTGCTCGCCCATCATCCCGGCGCAGCTTCACCCCGGCATCTGGCTGGGCGCGATCATGGGCGTGATCGGCCAGCAGGGGCGCGATAAAGTGAGCATCCTGTGCAGCGACAGCATCGCGCAACTTGGCGACTGGATTGAGCAGTTGGTGGCGGAAAGCACGGGCAAGGAGGGCAAGGGCGTGCTGCCCGTCGTCGGCGCGACGATTGGCAACCCGCACGACTACGCCTCCGACCGTCTGTTCATCTACCTGCGCGTGGATGATGACCCCAGCAGCGAAGATATTGACGCTAAGGTGCGGACGCTGCGCGAGGCCGGACACCCGCGCGTGACATTCTACCTGCCGAACAAGTACGCGCTGATTGGCGAATTCTTCCGCTGGGAGTATGCGACGGCGGTGGCGGGCAAAATCCTGGAGATCAATCCGTTCGACGAACCGAATGTGACCGAGAGCAAGGAGAATACCGGGCGACTGCTGGCCCACTACAAGGAGCACGGCAGACTGCCCGTCAGCGAACCGGCCTTCACCGAGGGACAGGTCAGTCTGTACACGGACGAGAAGACTCTCAAGACGCTGAGCGAACTGTGTTTGCAGCACAACTACAACGGGGGCGACATCGTGGGGATGCTGGCCGCGATGATTAATTCGACGCGCTCTGGTGATTACTTCGCGCTGCAAGCATATCTCGCCGCGACGCCGGAAATCGACGCCACGCTGCAAGACGCGCGCCGCCGTATGCGCCACGTCACGCGCCGCGCCGTGACCATCGGCTACGGGCCGCGCTTCCTGCACAGCACGGGACAGCTCCACAAGGGCGGGCCGAACAACGGCAACTTCATTCAGATCACGGCGGACGACGC
>JAEUQX010000717.1 GCA_016788625.1 Anaerolineae bacterium | reverse complement strand
TGGTAGTATTCGCTGACCGCTTCTGCCGGGTCGCTGGCTGCCGCGCGCTGTGCTTCAGCGCGGCGCGGCGGCAGGATCGCGCCGCCGATGACGGGACCCAAGGCCGAACGCGCAATCGCGCCTTCGGTGAACTCACTGGCTGCCTGGCCGATGCGGGTGTCGCGCAGACCAGGCAGCATCGAGGTCATGTAGGCGGCACGCGCCAGGGTCGGGTTGTTGCCGAGCGCGATGCCTGCGGCCTGCGTCAGGTTGCTGCCCGTCGCCAGCGCCATCGCGCCGCCCGCCGCTCCCAGCGCCGCGCCGGCTGCCATCCCAGCTGCGCCTGCCGCTACGCCACCTGGGGACATCATCGTCCCGCCCGTGATCTGCCCCATCGCCCCGAACAGCCGGTTGATGCCGTTCCAGATGGCTTTGAACGCTGCCAGCAGCAGGATGAAGACCAGCACCAGCCCGACGAGTACCGTGCCCAGCGTGACCACCGCGTTGCCCGTCACCGCCCCCACCAGCACAAAGCTGATGATGAGCGACAGGAACAGCGACATCAGCACCGACTGGACGAACAGCTCGATCACCAGGTTCAGCACACTCCAGACCAGCACCTCGGTGTGCTTGAAGAAGGCAAACAGGATGGCGATGAAGGCCGAGGCAAACGCCAGCCCCATCGCCATTGCCAGTGCGAGATGGATGATCTGCTCCAGTACGCCGAAAACGGAAATGAAGCCGCCCATGAACAGCCGGGCGATGCCCTGTACAGCGCGCGCCAGCGACGCTTCACGCGCCTCACGCGACAGGTCGCCGAAGAACGCTCCGCCGCTTGCAAAATCGAAGTAACCCTCCAGCGCAAGGTACGACCAGGGCAGACGCTCAATCGGGTGCGGGGGATTGGGCGGCGCGATCACGTCATAGGCATCCGCGCCGAGGTAACTCATCGCCACATCTAGCCCATCCACGTACTGGTCGCTCGGCAGAAACGCTCCAAATTGATTGGTCGGCGCGGGGATATCGGCTTCCGCCCCGCTGCCGACCTGATCCAGCGCTGCCAGCGCGCCGCCGCCGCTGCTCAAGAGGTTCAATCCCTCCTCATAGAAGGCGCTGGCGATGCCTCGGCGGGTTTCTTCGACACCCTGGTAGAGCTGTGGACCGCCCTGAAACAGCAGCAGCGCCACCAGGAACCAGACCACCGCGCTCTTGAACTCGACCACGCGAATGCGTAGGAACACGCCCATCAGGTAAGTGCCCGCCAGCACCAGCAGCGCAATGGTGAACACCGGACCGAGAAAGACCTCGGTCTGTGCGCCCAGCGAACTGAGCAGCGGCGTGAAGGCCTGGTTGATCAGCCAGTCGGTGATCGCCATCATGACATAGCCGGTCAGCAGCACCGCCCGCTGCAAGCCCCACAGCACGGCAGCGATCTCATAGAGAAAGCTGTAGAGCATCTGCATCACCGGGACGACAATCGCGCCATCGAGCATGTGAGCCTCTCCTGCCTACTGCCCGCACCAGGTACACCAGGGCGGGTACTGCGGGGTACGGGAAGGGGTTGCGGTGGGAGCCAGCGCGCTCGGTGTTGGCACAATCACACCCGAACCGGGATTGATCGCGCACTCGGCGCTGACATCGCTCGCCCAGTAAGCGACGTTGCCGCCCACCAGGTCGCCGTCGCGTCCGTCCGCCAGCGGATCCAGCACCCAGCCAAACCGAACCGGTTCGCCGACGGGTGTAAACGCGGTCAGGGTCAGGCGGTAGACCTGTCCCGGCTGCACCTCCAGCGCGTCCAGCGCCTCCGGCTGCAAGGCGATCCCGGCGGCCTGCGCCGCCTCCGCCGATGCCCACCACTGCCCGGTACGCGGCATTCCATCCGCACTCACCTCGGCGACGAACACCTGTCCGCCGGGGATGGTGGCGTACACCACCTGCCCGACGTTTTCCATTTCAATCTGCCAGGCAACCACCTGACGCGCGGCATCCAGCGGATAGACTTGCACACCTTCGATCCGCAGGCGCAGGCTGATTTCCGACTCGAAACCGCCGGTGTAAACGTCTGCGCCGAGGAAGAAACGCCCGGTGAGAACATACGGTGTGGGCGTCGGCCAGGGGGTGTGCGTCGGACGTGGCGTGCTGGTCGCGCCGGGGACGTAGTAACCCGGTGTGCTGTAGCTGCCGCCCGGATAGGGCGTGTTGGTGGCGCAGAGGTAGCCGTTCCAGATGCAGCCCGGAGCCGGGGTATAGGTGGCGTAACCGGAAGGGGGTCTGTAAATGGGCGGCTGCGCCTGCGTCGGCGCTTGCGTGTAAGTCGCCAGCGGCGTGCTGGTGGCGCAGATGAACTGCGGCAGGTCGCGGATGCGGACATTGCCTGCCGTCGCCGCGCCGCAGGCGAGTATCGCCGCCACAAGCATGAGTCCGGCGAGAACAATGGGAAAAGTGGGACGTTTCGTGTCGGTCATGGGATCAACCCCGGCTGTGTGCCCGCCTCCAGCAGCAGCGTCCAGCGCGCCGTTTGTGTCCGTGCGCGCACGGACCGCACGTTGAAGGTCTCGCCCAGGTATGGCACGACGACGGTCACGGCATTCGTGGTCAGCGCTTGCAGCGTGACGAATCCGCTTGTGTCAGTCAGCCCGGCAGCCAGCGGCTGATTGGTCGCCGCATCCAGCAGTCGGACTGACATGCCCTGCACCCCTTCATTGGCATCCGCACTGTCATTGCGGTTCAGGTCGTAGGCGATGACCACCTCGACACTCACCAGCGCTTGCGGAATGGCGGTAGGGCTGGGCTGAGGTGTGGGCGGCGCGGAGATCAGGGCGATGTTGATGACTTCGCGGCGGGTATTTGCCTCGTTTGTGCTCTCGGTTATTGGCACATCCGTCGGAGCAGGGCGTGTGGGCATGGGCGGGCCGAAGAACACATCGACGGCATCAATACGGATCGAAGTCACGCCGGAACGATCCGCCAGCGCGACCACATCGACGACGTGATAGCCAGAGGTGAAGAAGAACGGTCCGGCGTAGTAGAAGCCCTCGTCCTCCGCACGGGTGTCATATACACCCTGTGCCACCCCATCCAGCAGTACAGCAAAGCGTCCCCCCTGCGGATGCGCGCGGTAGATCAGGCGCAGGCCATCTCCGGTAAAAGGAAACCGCAGCGTCGCACCTGCTGATGCCGACTCATGATACGCGCCATCTGATGCGGCACGATGCCGGGTGAGCGCCCACGAGCCAATGACCTGAATCATCTCGATGCTCTCGTGACGCGACCAGCCGTAAGCACGGGTAGCCGTCAGGAGCGGTGTCGGCTGTATTGGAATGGCAGACGGCAGGGGCAGCGGCGTGACCGGTAGAGGTGTCGCCGGGACAATGACCGTTGATGGGACGATGATGGTCGCGGGGATCACAATCGTCGCCGGAACGACCACTGTCTGTACCAGAGGTGTCCAGGTCGGTGAAAGCGGTGTAGTGGTTGCCGTTTCGGTCGCCGTTGCGCTTGCAGTGGGTGTTTCCGTCAACGCAGCGGTTGCGGTTGGTGAGGCTGTTGCCGTAGCTGTCGGAGTCAGGGTCGCCGTCGGTGAGGGCGTGTCCGTCAGCACGAACGTCGGTTCCTGTGTGACCTCCTGCGCTTTAAGAGTCTGGGTCAATGGCGCTGCGCTCAGGCTGGCGACCACCACTGTCGCCGTCACGACGAGCATTGAGCGCAGCAAGTGAGTTTTGTGGTGACTGAAACTGCCGAATCGCATGAACACCTCAGGGGAAAGGACGGAAACGTGACCTCCTTCACGGTATCATGCGGGGCATGTTCAACTGTAACAGAACCCTGAGAGCGGCGGCTCAGGAAAGTGAGACGATTGGCTCAGATAAGTGAGCAGGGGGTTCTAGGCGGAGATGCGCCGCGTATCTGGCAGAATACCGAGCTGCACGGCGCAGTCCAGCAGTTCGCCGTTGGTCTCGACCTCAAAAAGATCGCGGAGAAAGCGCTGCACCTGATAAATGGCGGTGGTGCTGCGCCCTAAATGCGCCGCGATGCGCCCGCCTGACCAGTGCTGCCCCATCAGCCGCAGCACCTCAACCTGGTATGGCGTGATGCGCGGTTGAATATGGCGCGCATAATAATCGATCTGTGCCAGCGCTGCCGCTGCCGTTGGCGACAGGTACCTGCCACCAGCCACGACATCCTTGATCGCCTGCGGCAGGCGCTCGACCAACGAATCGCCGAGGTAGAGATAGCCGTGAATACCCGCGTCGATCATGCGCTGAACGGAATAGGCTTCGTTATGATGGGAGAGCAGCACACAGCGCGTTATCGGTGAGCCGGCATCGCTAATGACCGCATTGACCGTGTAGTCGTCCAGGATGAGCGCCGCGCACGCGCCGAGATGCCCACCCTGAGCGATGACCACTTCGGCATCGGGCAGGGCTGCACTCAGCGCCGTCTGCACCGCCAGCGCGGTCAGATCACTGCCGACGGTGATTTTCAGGATCATGTCACCGATACGCTCCACCATAGCTCAATACTCATTCGGTTTTATGGATATTATACCCAATAATCCGATAAATAAGCATTGAGCGCTGGTCAATGTATCGGGTTGTGAGCGATAATAGACGTTTCAGTATCCTCAGTGGACGAAAAGACGACGGATTCAACACATGCCGGCTTTATCGCAGCAGCACTTACAGGCGCACCTGTGGGAGAGCGCCAATATCCTGCGCGGGAGCATCGACTCCAGCGACTACAAAAACTACATCTTCGGGATGTTGTTCCTCAAACGGCTCTCGGATGTCTTTGACGATGAAGTGCAGGCGGTTATCGAGCGGGAAATCGCGGATGGCACACCCCTGGATGAGGCGCGCCAACTCGCCGAAGACCCCGACGAGCATCAGTTCTTCGTGCCGGAGCGCGCCCGCTGGGCGAACATCCGCGCCAAGACCTTCAACATCGGCGAAGAAATTCAGAAGGCGTTTTTCGCGCTGGAAGAACGCAATGGTGCGCTGGACAAGGTGCTGACCCCGATTGACTTTAATGACAAGGAGCGTCTGCCGGATGTGACCTTGCTCAAGCTCATCACCCACTTCGATAAGCTGCGGCTCGGTCACGCCGACATCCCCAACCCTGACATGCTCGGCGACGCCTACATGTACCTGATCGCTCAGTTTGCCGACGACGCGGGGAAAAAAGGTGGCGAATTCTACACCCCGCGCCAGGTCGTGCGCCTGATCGTCGAGCTGCTCAAGCCGGGCGAGGGCATGGTGATCTGTGACCCGACGGCGGGCAGCGGCGGGATGCTGCTCGAATCGCTGCGCTACGTGCGCGAACACGGTGGCAACCCGCGCAACGTGCGGCTGTTCGGGCAGGAGAAGAACCTGAATACGTGGGCGATCTGCAAGATGAACATGCTGCTGCATGGGCTGCCGGATGCCGTCATCGCCAGGGGCGACACCATCCGCGAGCCGAAGCTGTTGGGCAGAGACGGCGGGCTGATGCTGTTCAACCGCGTGCTGGCGAACCCGCCCTTTTCGCTCAAGCAGTGGGGGCGCGAAGAGGCTGAACACGACGCTTATGGGCGCTTTGGCTTTGGGCTGCCGCCCGCCAGTTATGGCGATCTGGCGTTTGTGCAGCACATGATCGCCACGCTGACGCTGGACGGCATGTGCGGCGTGGTGATGCCGCACGGCGTGTTGTTCCGGGGCAACAAGGAGCGCGACATCCGCCAGGGCATCATCGAAAAAGACTGGCTGGAGGCGGTCATCGGGCTGCCGCCCAACCTGTTCTACGGCACGGGCATCCCGGCGGCGGTGCTGATATTCAACAAGGCGAAACGGAGCGAACGGCGCGGCGGGGTAATCTTCATCCACGCGGCGGAGGGCTTTGAGGCCGGGACGAATCAGAATTTGCTGCGCGAGGAGGACATCCGCGCTATCGTGAACGCCTTCGACGGCTGGGCGGACATTGAGCGTTACGCGCGTGTGGTGGGCGTCGAGGAAATCCGCGAGAACGGCTACAACCTGAATATCCCGCGTTATGTCGATACCGTCGAGCCGGAAGAACAGGTCGATTTAGAGGCGGCGATTGCGGCGTATCACGAGGCGGTGCGGGCGCGCCAGGCAGCGGAAGCGCGGCTCAATGAGCATCTGCGGCGGCTGGGGCTGCTGAAGGATTAGTTCATTGGAATGAAAGTTGCACGATCTCTGAAGTCGTCAGGAACGCCAGCACCGATAGCTACTTCAAGGTCAGCGAGTGCCGGACCCATTGCAAGGGTCTCAGGAATCAGAATAACACCGGGCATTGGCAAACCCTGTTCGATACGGGCATAGGCATCGCCGACCAGCGTTTGCACATCATGTGTGAGGATGATACGCTCTTCCTTTGCCGCCCATTCAAGTACCGCTGGATCAGGAGACTGATACATTTCTGTATCCTGCACCCGCACAATATCCAGTTCAGGAAAGCGCTTGCGGAGTTGTTTCAGGATGTTTCCATCGAAGTTTTCATCGGCTGCAAAGCGCATTAGCTATCCTGACTGTTTTTCCTGGCTTCCAGACGCGCCAGCAGTTCGGCTTTTGCGACCTTTGGCGGGTACTTCGCTTCCCATTCCTCACGCAACCGCTGGGCTTCTTCCTCCCGGCGCTTCAGGTAGGCGTCGAGTTCATCACGGTGCGCCAGATAATAGGCGATGACGGCGTAAATATCGTTCAGCGGCAGCACGTCGAAGCCTTCATGGATGGCTTCAGGATCGTCGCCCTGATGATAACGGGCGATCACCGTGTCGAGCGTAACGCGCGTGCCGCTGACGCGAATCGCACCGTGTTCGTCCGTCTGTAGAGGAACAATCATCGTAGGTGGGTTGGGAATCATGCGGTTAACCCTTTTCTCTGACCCGACATCATCGGGTACAATCATTATAGCATGAGCGAGACGACGAATGAGAGACACACGCATGAGTCATCATCTGCCGGAGGGCTGGCGATGGGCAAAACTGGGAGAGCTTCTCCATCAGATTAGCCGTTGGATCGCTATACAAGATGATCAGCAATACAGACGTTGCACAGTCAGTTGGTATAACAAAGGGGTATTTCCACGCGACGAAATAAGTGGCGTTAAAATTCGTACTAAGCGACAACAACTTCTTGAAGATGGAGACTTTGTTGTTGCTGAAATCGACGCTAAAGAGGGGAGTTTTGGTATTGTCAACTCAGACACAGCAGGTTCAATAGTTAGCAGCCACTATTTTGTTTATAAGATAGCGGAAACGCTTGATCGTGACTACTTCAAACAGATTATTTTGATAGGAATGTTACAAAATCAAGTAAATGCTGTTGGTTCTACCAACTACGCAGCAATTCGCCCCGATGAAGTCTATGGCTATAGAATCCCTTATCCGCCCCTCGACGAGCAGCGCCGGATTGCCGCCGTGCTGCGCGATGCCGATGCCAGCATCGCCCGTGTGGAGGAGTCCATCGCTGCGGCGCAGGCGGTCAAGCGCGGGGTCATGCGGCGGCTGTTTACGTATGGGACGGGAGTCGAGTCCACGCCGACGAAGCATACGCCGATTGGGGAAATCCCGGCGGGGTGGGAGATCGTTCAGTTAGGCCAATTGCTCGATATGATCGAAGCAGGTCGAAGCCCAAAAGCGCTTGATCGTCGGGCTGAAAATGATGAATGGGGTGTGCTGAAGGTTAGTGCTGTACGTCCTGAAGGACTACAAGCCAACGAAAACAAAGCGGTTATTGATTCTCAACACATCAACCCTGCCTACGAAATACGGGAAGGCGACGTGCTGATTTCGAGGGCAAATACGTCTGAATTAGTTGGGCTTGTGGCATTTGTTGAGAACGCCCCGCCCCGGCTGATGTTATCAGACAAAACTTTGCGACTTATTGTCAACCAAAATCACTCAGACTCTCGATTTCTGTCCTATTTCCTGCAATCTGATCCAATGCGTCAGCAAATAGTTGATAATGCCACAGGAACAAGCGCAGGCATGAAAAACATCAGCCAAGATAGCATTTTGAGACTTTTGGTTGCCTGTCCCGATTTAGGGGAACAGCGCAAAATCGCCGCCATCCTGCAAACGCATGACGACGCCATCCGCGCCCTACAAGCGGAGCGCGAGCGGCTGCGGGCGGTCAAGCGCGGGCTGATGCAGGGGCTGCTGAGTGGGGAAGTAAGGGTGTAGTCTTCGAGGCTAGAATCTTATCGCAAGCTTCCGCAAAAGGGTGACGGTATCAATGGCTTCTACACTGTAGTGTACGCACACTTGAGGGATCCCGTTTTTCTTGTTTAGCTTTTCTTCAGTCACAACCGTCAGTGAATTTGTCTGAGCATATGCAACGACGAATACATCCCCAGAATTACGGTCTTTGCCCTGCTGAACTATGGTGGGAAAATCCGACATTATCTCTTTAACTTTAAGCATTGTTGGGGTGTCCAGTGGTGCAAACATATGCTTATGATTTTTCACCCATCCCTTCAGTTCATCGTCTTTTCGCTTAATCTCCTCCCAAACCTCATCCACAGATACCAAGTGTCCAGCTACAATATGATCTGCTACCTTTTCCCAGAAAGACGGAAAAATGTCAGGCGGATAACGTCGCCATCCCTCGATAAAGAAACTGGTATCTATGCAATACGTCATTACGTGTCTGCCGTTACCCGCGTTTAGAACAT
>JAEUQX010000684.1 GCA_016788625.1 Anaerolineae bacterium | reverse complement strand
GCAGGTCTTCGACGCTCTCGACATCTTCGTGGCAGGTCGCGCAGTCAGTCAACTTCACTTCCAGCGTGTGTGGGTTATGGCAGTCCGCGCAGGTCTGGTAGCCTTCGACATGGAGGTTGCGCCCCATGTAGACCTGACCGTCGTACTGGTAACCGCCGCGCGCCGCGCCGCCGTAGAGGGTGGCCGCTGCCGCGTAGTAGTGAATGTTGATGAAGCGCAGGTCGGCGCTTGGCTGGTCGGGCGTATCCACGAGGTTCAGTTCAACCAGCTTGGCGTTCACGCTGTCGGTTGAAGCACGACCCTGATGGCACACCATACAGCGAGCCGAGTCGCCCGTCTCGCCCAGTTCAACACCAGACGGGAAGACGACCGAGGTCAGTTGAGTCGCCGTCGGCGCATGGCAGGCGTCGCACGTGATCACGGTACCGATTGGGGCATTCGCCTCAACCGAACCAAACTCACTGCCGTCCGCGCCCATGTAGTCGCGGTAGCCAGGAGTCGAGTGACAGCGTGCGCAGGCTGCTTCAACTTCACCGTCAGCATCCCAATGAATAAAAGCTTCGGCGGTTGCGTCGGCATGGGGCGAGTTGACCCAGGCCTCGTAATACTCCGCCAGGAACGGCACTTCGCTGCCCTCGTCCTGAGCGGCGACGGAAGTGACATTCAGTTGCATTAGCCCTGCTGCCACAAACAGAACCCCAGCGAGTGCGAGTAAGTAACTGATTTTTTTCATACCCCCCTCCTTTCCGGATTGGGTTCACTATGATCTTCTGTCAGTCCGTTGTGCCACATCCCCCTGCCAGAACATGCACAACACAGATGCTGCTTCTGTGGCGAAGCGACTTATGCATCATTATCCTGTACAAGGAAAAAGCCTTCATCAGTCGCCAGGATGATTTATCCTCATCCTGTAGATGGATGAATCGGAAGGGAGAATTAAGATTGCGCGGTTCAGCCCACCTCGGCCTTGAAGCGGCTGAGCGCGTCGAGGTGCTGGTTGAGCGTGGTGAAGCCCGCGCCCATCGTGTTGACGCAGATGTGCGTCACGCCCATCGCGCGGAGCTGCGCGGCTTCCTGTGCCCAGCCGTCCTGCGGCGTCTTGCTGATGTAGATGCGGACATCCACGCCGAACGTCGCCGGGTCGCGTCCAGTCTCGCGCACATAACCGCGCACCTTGTCGAGTTCGGTTTGCAGATCAGCGAGCGGCATGTAATTGGGCATCCAGCCGTCGCCCAAGCGCGCCAACCGTCGCAGCGCTGCGTCCGCGCCGCCGCCGAACCATACCGGGATGGGCTGCGGGGGCAGTGGGTTGATGCCAGCGTCGGGGATGCTGTGATGCTCGCCCTGGAACGTGACCAGCGGCCTGTCCCACAGGTCGCGCAGCAGCGTCACCTGCTCCTCGATGCGTTTACCCCGGGTGTGGAAGTCTTCATTTAGCGCTTCGTATTCGACGGTGTTCCAGCCCAGCCCGACGCCCAGACGCAGCCGCCCGCCAGCGAACACGGCCACCTGCGCGGCCTGTTTGGCGACCAGCGCGGTCTGGCGCTGTGGCAGGATCAGGATGCCCGTGACGAACTCGATGCGCTGCGTCAGCCCAGCGAGGTAGCCGAACATGACGAACGGCTCGTGGAACACCTCGCGGAAGGTGTACGGGCCGCGCCAGCCGCCGGGACGCTCCGGGTTCGCGCCCAGGACGTGCTCGTAGGTCAGGAAGTAGTCATAGCCCAGGCCTTCCGCCGCCTGTGCGTAATCGCGAACGGCCAACGGGTCGCTGCCGATCTCGGTCTGCGGGAATACAACGCCAATCTTGGTCATGTGAGGTTTCCAGTGTGATGGGTAACTTTTAGTCGATAGCCGCTAGTCTATAGCTTTTAGGCAAGAGATGGCAAGCGAGCCGGTGCCTTACCCTGTTTTTCGACTAAGAGCTAATCACTATCGGCTAACAGCTAATGACTGCACGTCTGCCGCAGCATCAGGGCATCCACATCTGGCGCAAGGGGCTGCCCCGGCGCGACGTTCGCACGCTGCCGCAGGATGATCTCCAGCGAAACGAGGTCGCCGCGTTGCTGACAGAGATACTCGCCCCAGGCGCGCAGCAGCGGGTTTTCCGGCGGGTAGGTCGCCAGGTTCTCCTCAAACTTGCTCCACACTGCCCAGGGGCCAAGCCACCAGCGCGGGCGCGCCTCGCCGGGCGGGGCATCCGTGCGCAGATCCAGCACACGCCCATCGCTCAGCGTGCCCGCCAGGATGAACCACGAGTCGTAGTACAGCGGCTCCGGCGCGAACATCGCCCACGACTGCACCAACCCGGCGTTATAGAGGAAGCGGCTGAGTGCAGGGGGCGGCTGCTCTACGGCCAGCGCACCGGCCAACGTGGGGGTACTGCTCAGATTGCCCCAAATGACCAGCGCCATAATGCAGCCCAGCAGCCCGGTCAGCGCGCCGCGTCCCATACCGCGCCCCGCCGCCGTGATGAGTTGTGGCAGGAAGCTAACCTCACCCCTCTGCTGCAACGGTTGGTACTGTAGGGACATGGCAGTGCCATGTCCGCCCCTACGACCCCATCTCCCCACCCCATCCAACCAGCGCGGGTCGAGCAGCAGCAGGTACGAAGCCAGCATGATCAGCGGGAAATTCGGCACGGCCATCACCGCGCCGATGCCGATGTGCAGCGCCACGCCCAGCAGCAGCCCCAGCGCGCGCAGACGCGGCTGCAACACGGGCGCGAAGATCAGCAGCACGAAGCCGCCTTCGATCAATAGGGTGGCGTGCGTGAGCAGGCGCAGCAGGTCAAGCGGCGCGTTCGTCAGCAGCCAGTCGCCCCAGGGAAAGACGTACAGGCGCGCCTGCAGGGCGAGATACAGCGCATCGCCGTTGTTCCAGGCCGCGCCCTGCCCCTTGATCACGGCGTTGAAGATGTAGATCAGCGCGATCTGTAGCTGCATCATGCGCGCGGGGAAGGCGTAGAGGGTGGGCAGGTATCGATTGTCGTTGTTGTAGGGGTGACCTGCCAGCTCGCCCCTACGCGATGGCGTGGGGGGATAGGGGGTGCGGCGTGCGTCCAGGCTGTAACAGCGCCCCAACGGCACGAACATGCCCCAGAACGCGAAGGCGCACATCGCCACGTCCGCGCCGTTGTTGATGAACGGATTGCGGTTGAAGACCGAGACGAGCAGTACGAAGCAGATCACGCTCATCAGCCGTGTGCGCCAGCCGAGCGTCAGCCCCAGCGCTGCCAGCGCCCAGACGACGCAGCACAGGACGGCCAGCCGCGCTTCCCCGGAGAGGTTGAGCAGCGAGAAGTGATCCCACGAGAAGACTGGCAGCGCGCTGCGCGGCACGATGCCCGCGTCGCTGTAGAACGTGCCAATCAGCGGCAGGGTGTAGAGCGCCTTCTTGAGCAGCAGCAGCCCGAAGACGATGCGGAACAGCGCGAAGGGGCGCGCATCCACTTCACCAAACCAGTAGGCGGGACTGAAGAGGTTGTATTCGCGACGGAAGGACAGAATTGAACGCATCAGAAGGCGTGTGGGTAATCATTACAGTTTCGGGAATGATTGACCGATCATCACGTTTGCGATGAGCCGTTGATGAGGTTATTATAAACCGACTTGTCTCTAAAGAATTGGACAGGTATTTTCAAGGAGTAAAACATGAAACGCTCTCTTGTTTTGATCGTTCTGGTGCTGGCTGTGGCGCTTACCGCGCTGGCTCCGGTTGCGGCGCAGGACAATACGCTGCGTATTGCTCTGCAGCAGGAGCCGGATACTCTCAGCCCGATCTACACGCAGATGTGGTTCGCAGGCACGGTCATTGACCTGCTGCTGGCGCAGGTGTGGTGGATTGATAACGCGGGCAACCCCGTCCCGGCTATCGCCGCCGAAATCCCCAGCGCCGAAAATGGCGGTCTGAGTGAAGATGGCACCGTCATCACGATCAAGCTGCGTGAAGACGCGGTGTGGTCGGATGGCGAGCCGATCACCGCGGCTGACTATGTTTTTTACTACGAAATGATCACCGCGGAATCCAACACCGTTGGCAGCCGCTATCCGTGGGACTCGCAGGTCGCCAGCGTCGAAGCAGCCGATGACCAGACCGTCGTCGTCACCTTCAACGCGCCCTTTGCGCCCTGGTTGAGCAGCCTGGCGATTTCGCCGCTGCCGGAACACGTCCTGCGCCCGGTCTTCGAGGCCGATGGCACGCTGGATACCGCCGCCTGGAATCGCGAACCGAACGTGACCAGTGGTCCGTTCAGCTTCGTCAGTTGGGAAGCGGGCAGCGGCATGGAATTCGTCCGCAGCGAGAATTACTTCCTGGGCAGCGCCAAGCTGGACGGCGTGAGCATTCAGTTCGTCCCGGATGATGCCACCGTCGTCGCCGCGCTGGTCGCTGGCGATACCGATGTCGGCACGTTCATCTCCAGCGGCGATGTCCCCGCGCTGCGTGAGACGGGCAATATCAACATCGAACTCGTACCCTCCAGCTACAACGAAGGCATCTTCTTCAACGTCGGCCCGGATGGACACCCGGCACTGAAGGATGTCAACGTGCGCAGGGCGCTGGCGATGGCGATTGACCGTGACCGCGTCAACCGCGACCTGAACCTTGATCTGGTTTACACCGGCGCAAGCTTCTGGGAAAACACCCCGTTTGCTAACCCGGCGCTGGAACCGTATCCGTTCGATAAGGACTCCGCCGCGGCGATGCTCGATGAGGCCGGCTGGGTTGACAGCAATGGCGACGGCACGCGCGATAAGGACGGCGTGGAGATGATCCTGCGTTACATCACCAACCAGCGCCAGATTCGCAAGGACGTTCAGGCGATTGTCCAGCAGGACATGGCTGACATCGGCGTTGGCATCGAAATCCAGAACTTCGACTCGGACATCTTCTTCGCCAGCTATGGCGATGGCGGCCCGATGTCGACGGGTCAGTACGATCTGGGCGAATACTCGGCCCCGACGGCTTTCCCCGACCCGGATACCAGCCGCTTCCTGTGCTCGCAGGTGCCCAGCGACGACAATCCGGATGGCGGCAACGATGCTTACTACTGCAACCCGGCGCTGGACGAACTGTTCGCGCAGCAGGCGCAGACCGTTGACTTCGACGCGCGCGTGGCGATCTTCCACCAGATCGACCAGATTCTCTACGATGAGATGGTCTGGCTGAATGTGTGGTATGACCCTGACCTGTGGGCGATCAACAACCGTATTGCCAACACGCTGGTCAGCGGCGCGGATCCGCTGTGGAACGCGCTCAATTGGGAGATCAGCGGGTAAGAA
>JAEUQX010000656.1 GCA_016788625.1 Anaerolineae bacterium | reverse complement strand
GCTGTGCTGGATGGAGCGGAAGGCCAGTTCGACGACATTTCCCGGCTCAAACTGCGCGCTCAACTGGTGCAAGCCGCGTGCGCGGTCTTCTGCGCCAACCGTCATGTCCAGGATTTCGAGGCAGTACGCGGCGATGTCCTGTACGATGCGTTCGCAGCGGTAGTAAGCCAGTGCCAGGCTGTCAGCCTCGGTTTGACCGTACCCCTGATAGAACAGGGCGGTTTCCTCATCCGGTGTATGCCCGTCGCCGCCCAGGCCGCCACCGACGAACATCAGATCACGCTCGCGCGGCGCGAGGATCAACGTGTCCCAATCGACCATGTGCAGGCCGCCAGCGCTGTCGATCAGCAGGTTGCCCGCGTGAATATCGGCATGGCAGACGACGAAAACATCAGCGCGTGACCGCAGTATCTCCCCCAATCGTTCGGCCTGTTGCACCAGCCTGTTGATCTGGTCGTCTCTCTGGCGCAGGAGGGCAGCCAGACCAGCGGCGGCAGGATCAGCGAAAGTCTCGCTCGTGGCGCGCTGCTGGTACTCTCGCACCTGATTACGCCACATATCCGGGTAAGTCTCGCGCGGGATACGGCTGAGCAGATCGGCGGGCAGGGTGGCGCTGTGCAGTCCCCTGAGCGCACGCCCGAATTCAATCCAGTGCTGGTCGCTGAGGTTGACCGTGAAACCGTCCTGCCCCTCGACGAACGGATAGACGACCAGCGTGAAACGCTCGACGTGCGACCAGAGCTGCCCGGCGCGGGTGTGTAGCGGCGCGATGACCTGCGTTACGCCCTGATCGTACAGCAGGCGCGGCAGTTCGACTGAGACAGGCTGGAAGTCCTCGGCGCGCAGCTTGACGAAATATGCCGTGTCGAGTGCATCGACGCGGTAGACGAAGGTGTTGCGGTCTGCGCCAATCGGCAGGAAGGTGAGGCGCGTCACGTTCAGGGCGAACTCGTCACGCAGCGCAGCGATCAGTAGGGCATCGGAGAGGTCAGGTTTTTCGAGCATGAGCGCTATTTAAACCCTTCATGACCATTATAGAACCTGTAAAGCCCTTAACATAACGCAGATACCCCGCCGCCGCAACCCATCATCACCGTGCTATAATCGCCCGCATGAACACCCCTACCCCCCGCACCTCCTGGCTGCTCGCCCTGCTGCCGCTGCTGCTCATGCTGGCGCTGGGGCTGCGCGGCATTGACGCCAATGCCATCTGGCTCGATGAAACCTGGTCAATCTATAACGCGGGCGGGGCGCATTATGGCCCGCTCTCGCCGCTGGGCATCATTCAGCGCGTGGCGACGGAAGACCCGCGCAATGCAGCGCCGCTGTATCATCTGCTGCTGGCCGGATGGGGATCGCTGGTCGGTTGGACGGCGTTCGCAGCGCGGGCGTCATCGCTGCTGTTCGGGCTGCTGGCGGTGGCCTGGACGTACCGCCTCGGTCGTGACCTGGATACGCCGCTGGCCGGGCTGGGCGCGGCGCTGCTCCTCAGCACATCGGGGCTGTTTTTGTATTTCACACATGAACTGCGCACCTATATGCTGGCGACGGTCTTCGTCCCGGCGGCGCTGGTGGTGTATGGTCGGCTGTGGCGGGCGCGGCGGCCTTCGCTGCTGCTCTATGCCGGGTTCGTCACTGCACTGCTGGGGCTGCTGTATACGCATTACCTGGCGGCGCTGACCTTCGCAGCACTGATCGGGTATCACGTCCTGAGCCTCATACCCCGGCTCCCTCTGCAAAGGGAGAGGGGCAACAATCACACAGGCATCAGCGCCCGCTGGTGGCGTATCACGCTGGCGATGGGCGTGGCGGCGGCGCTGTTTCTACCCTGGCTCGGCACACTGATGGCAGGGATGCAGCTCAACGCCGAACAGCCGAAGGAAGTCGCCTATGACGCGGCGCAAACGCTGGCACGGTTGGCAGAGCTGCTGAGCGGCGGACAGCCTGTCCTGCTGCTGGCGACGCTGGGATTGGCGCTGCTGGCGCGGCGCTGGCGGATCTGGTTCTTCGCGGCGTTTGCGCTGGCGGGCACGCTGCTGGCGAACGCCCTATTCACGCTGCTGATTCCCGGACGCGAGCGCTACCTGCTGATGCTGTGGCCGCTGCTGGCGGTGCTGATCGGCGTCGGCGTGGCGCTGCCTACCTCTGTAGGGACGGGATATATCCCGTCCCTACGCAACAGACGTTGGGCAGGATTGGCGTTGAGCGCGGCGCTGCTGCTGGCCTGGGCGGTGGCGGGGCTGAGCGCGACGCTGGACGGGCTGCTGCTGCGCGACCTGGATGGCAACAACGCGCTGCCCTGGGATGTGCTGGCGCGCACGTTGGCCGCTGAAGCGTCGCCGGGCGATGCTGCTGCGGTGAACATCACCGCCTACAACTGGGCGCTGGAGGTGCAGACGGCAGATTATCACCTGCACGGCCTGCCGCTGGCCTTCACGCTGGTGGAAGAACTGCCCGCCGAAGGATTCGACGCAGCGGCGCGGGCGTTCGTCGGGGATGCGCCGCGCGTCTGGTTGGGCGTGGATAAACGCTTGCCATCACGCGGGGGTGATGCGGCCTTCGCGGCAGCGCTGGCCGGGCAGTATGTGCCCTGCGGCATCGTCTTTGATCTGCCGCGTCTGCGCCTCGACCGTTACGAACAGCTGCCCGCTGACGCCTTTGAACCTGGCGCGCTGGGGCTGGGGCGCTTTGGCGAGGGCATTACGCTGGTCTATGCCGATCTCACGCCGCAGTCGGCGCTGCTGGCCTGGCGGCTGGACGACTCCGTGCCGCGCGGGACGTATTCCGTAGCCTTGCATGTCGTCGAT
>JAEUQX010000638.1 GCA_016788625.1 Anaerolineae bacterium | reverse complement strand
TTCGCGGGCGAGCGACTTGGTGAAGCCGATGATGCCCGCCTTGCTGGCGCTGTAGTTGGTCTGCCCGGCGTTGCCCGCGATGCCGCTGATGCTGGTGATGTTGACGATGCGGCCATAGCGCTTGCGCATCATCGTGCGGACAGCGGCTTTGGAGCACAGCCAAGTGCTGCGCAGGTTAGTCTGAATCACGGTGTCGAAATCTTCCGGCTTCATCATCATGATCAGGTTGTCGCGCGTCGTGCCCGCGTTGTTGACCAGGATGTCGATCTTGCCGTAAGCGTCGGTTGCCGCCTTGATCAGGTCGTTCGCCCCGGCTTCCGTGCCTACATCCGCCTGGAAAGCCAATGCCTGCCCGCCTCCCGCCTTGATCTGCTCAACCACCTCGTTGGCGGCGTCGGCGTTGCTGTTGTAGTTGATCACCAGCGTTGCGCCGCGCTTCGCCAGTTCCAGCGCGATGCCCCGGCCAATACCCCGGCTGCCTCCGGTCACGACCGCAACCCGGTCGGTCAGTTGTGTCATGGTGTGTTGTTCCCCTCTGTGATATGCAGCATCCGGCCAATCCCCATCGCGACAATCATCCCGTTTGTAGGGACATGGCAGTGCCATGTCCGCGCCCGAAGTCTACCAGGCGCACCCTAAAGCGGACACAGCGGTGCTGTGTCCCTACACAGACGCGTCTCATGCGATGGGCATCTGCCAGTCCTAATCCATATGCGCCTAATAATAGCGCTTATCCGCCGCCGACCCAACCCAACAGGGTGATCGTGCCGCGCAGCCCGCTGGTCAGGTTGACCGCGCCGGAGCCGTTCAGATTGGCGACGTAGACATCCACACGGCCATCAACACGCGGGTTGACGCCCGTGAACGACAGCCACAGGCCATCGGGCGAATAGGCCGGGTCGCACATGCTGGGGGGTGCGCCGCCGCGTGTGATGAAGTTCATGGCGTTGTCCAGCACGCGCGAGCCATACGGACACTGCCCGTTGACGCCGCCAACGGCGATGCGTGAACCATCCAGCGCCCAGGCCGCGCTCATGCCATAACGCGGGAAGGTGAGTTCTTCCGTGCGCCCGATCAGCGAGCCATCGGCGCGAATGGCGATCACCTCGCTGGTTGTGTTGCTGACGCTCTGGTAGATCACCGCGCCGCCGTCCGGCGACCAGGACTCGGAGATGCGTATCGGCGCGTCGCTGCCATCGCGCAGGCGCGCCTCGCGGGTTTGCAGTGTCGCGATGTCGCCAATCCACAGCGTGCGCTCCGGGTCGCCAAAGGCCGGGTCACCGACTGTGAAGACCACCTGCCCGGCGTTCAACCAGCGCGGCGGTTCGGTGATCCACTGGTTGCCGAGCTGCTGTGTCTCGCCCGTCGTCGTATCCAGGATGAAAATATTGCCGCCGTTGGGCGCAGGCATGACAGCCGGGTCGCACGCGCCCGCATCGCCCGGTATCCAACTGGGGCAAATCACGCGGTCGGAGACGAACAGCAGGTAGCGACCATCCGGCGACCAGGCAGGCCAGCGGTCAAACGCGCCGCTGTTGGTCAGGTTGCGCAGGTTGGAGCCATCCGGTTGGATGCTGTAAATGTCCAGGTCATAGCCCGTCGCCAGCGTGATCGCAAGCTGCCGCCCATCCGGCCTCCACACAGGTTCGACCGGGATATTGCGCTGCACCAATGACGTCAGCGGCAGGATGCGCCCGCTGATGCGGCTCTCCAGATCGAGCGTATACAACCCGGTCGCCAGCCCGCCTGTATCCTCCAGGAAATAGGCAATCGACCGGCCATTGGGCGCAATGAACACGCGGTTGCCTGTCGAACCGGGCATCTCCAGCACCGGGATACGCTGCGCTGAATTCGTCGGCGGGACATAGTAAAGCGTCTGCACATCGTTGGCGGGCTGCGGCGTACCCTGGTTAGGGATGTTGTCGCGGTTATTCAGGTTGATGAAGGCGAGCTGCGGTGTGCCCAGGTTATTGAGCAGCCGCTCGGACACCTCCACCCGCCCCCAGTTGTCGAAGACGAATCCGGTGACAGGCTGCGGCGTGATGGTAGGCGTGAATGTAGCAGTTGGCGTGGGTGTGACCGTCGGCGTTAGCGTGGCCGTTGGCGTCGCCGACGGTGTGACCGTTGGCGGGAGCGCGGTGGGGCTTGCGGTAACCGTTGCCGTCGGGGTAATGGTTGGTGTTAGGGTGCTGGTCGGTGTCGCGGTAGGCGCAGCGAGCGCCTGACACGATGCCGCCGCCAGCGTACAGCATAAAATTAAGCGGCGAATCCACATAGATGACAATTCCTGATGCCGTCCCCAGCCCAGGATGGCTGGTAACTTTCGGTGGCATAGGATACCACGCAGCCCAATCGCACGGCCATGCACAAAGCTGACGATTGGGCTACGGTCGCGGTGTTCTACCGTCCGCCGAACTCCGGCAGCGTCTCGATCTCGACGACGGCACCCAGGCGCGTCACACGGATAATGCCCAGCGTCCCGGCAATCCAGCCGTCCTGTGACTGGCCGTTCTCCGGGTTGACGAAGCGGATACGCAGCCACTCAGCGCTGGCATCACGGCCCAGCACCGTGACCTGCGCGCCCTGTGGCAGGCTGGCGATCTGCCGCCCTTGCAGGCTCGGCGCTTCACGCACGCGGGCAGATGCCGTGGTGATTTCGCCTTCGTAAGTGCGCCGCGTCGAAAGGCCGCGCCCGAAGTCTTGCAGCGTCAGCACCGAAATCGGCGGGCTGCCCGTCGGCGAACCGATCAGGATGTAGGTGTAAATCACCCCCGGCACCAACTGCTCGTTTTGCAGCGTCGCCAACGCGCCGGTTGCACCCAGCGGGACCAACGTCAACTCCTCGTAGAGACCAGCAGGCACATCGGCATCATTGGCTTCGACGCCGAACAGCACCCCTTCCGTCAGTTGTTCCGGCGGCGGAGGTGGCCCCGCTGTCGGCTGCACGGCTGGGGCGGCGACCGCGCCGGGAGTCAGCGGCGGAGCAGGGAAATTCTTCGTGAACAGGCTCAACGCGGGCACACCGTCGGCGGCGTTGATCACGCGCACACGCGCCTCATCGCTCTCCGTCGCACCGATGTTATCTGGCAGCAGCGTCACCATGATGTCGCCATCCGGGTTGGGGACGATAGTCGGCGCGTTTGTCCCGGTTTGGTTCTGTGCCTGCGCAGCCAGCACCTCAGCCGAATTCTCCGGTGTGGAGTTGAGCAGCAGCAGCGTCCAGTTGATCTGCTCGGCGTTCTCCGGCGTAATCGTAAACACCGCGCGTCCCAGCGGCGGGTCTTCCAAAGGCGCGCCAAAGGCTCGCAGCGTGATCGTATGGCTGAATGCCGCCAGACCCAGATACTCCGTCGCCAGGCCATAATTCACGCGGCTGGCGACAAGCTGCTCATCCAGGTAAATATCCAGCACCCTGGTGCTGTGCGCGGCGTGGACGATCCGCAGGCGCAGGCCGTCCGTCTGCGGCGGGTCGATGGGCGCGCTCACTACAATCAGCGTTGGCTGTGCCGAAACCGGGCCAACCTGATAGGCATTCGTCGCCGTTGGCGCGATATTCGGCACCACGATCAGCGTGTAGAGCGTGTTGGCGTAAAAGCTCTCGTCGCCAAAACGCCCCAGCGTCGTCAGCGCCGGGTTTTCCGCGTCGATCACCGCCAGGCGGTACGACCCCGCAGGAATATCGACCGTGCCATAGCGCTGCTCTAATCCCAGGTTGAAGAGCAGCGCCTCGCCAGAAGGATAACCCACGCTCAGCTTCTGCGGCGTGCCCATCGCCAGATGCACCCCGGTCAGACGAGTCTGTCCCAACCGGATCGGGCTGCGGTCATCGTCAATCACGAAGAACGCGCCGGACTGTTCCGTTGGCGGGATGATGCTTTGGCCGCCTGAACCGGTGGTAGCGAAGTGCTTCTGGTACACAATCGCCGTCTGGCTGCTGTTAGGCGTCAGGTTGATCAGCACATCGGCAATCGGCGGCGCGAGCGGGTCGGCGTTCACCGGGCGCACCGCGATGCTGTGGTTGCCCGCTGCCGTATACACATACGAGGTGCTGGCGCGCGCGTCCAGGCCATAAGCGATGCGCTGTCCGTCGAGGAAAACATCGACCGGGCCAAAGCCGACCAGCGCATTGACCACGCGCACCTGACCGATATTGACCGACTGTGCCGCAGCGGGCAGCCCGGCAGCAAACAGCAGCACGAGGGTCACAGCCAGGATGAAGACAGCAATCTGCTTCTTATGCATTGTATTTCCTCTAGAACTGCGGCGCGGGCGTGACGGTCGGTGTGACATTCGGGTCGGCCACCAGCACGATCGCGAATTGTTCCTGGTTGACACCGCGCGGTGTGCAGTCCGCGCACAGACGCAGCACGATCGCGCCCGGCGGCAGACCTTCCGGCAAATCAAAGCTGGTATTGATCGTGCCGTCTCCGCTCACTTCACCCTGGAAGATTACTGCTTGATCACCGACGAGATTGACGGTGAAGACCGCACCAGGGGCGAAATGATCGCCGAGCAGCAACACTGTGCGCGGCGTGGTGTTCGGCGGCGCGGGTTCAACGCGCAGCACAGGCGGCAGCAGATCAGGCGTATTGCTGGGGCGCGGTGTATTCGTCGGAACAGGCGTGCGCGTTGCCGTCGGCGTGACCGCACGGGTCGGCGTGGAAGTCACCTCTGGCGCTTGCGCGGTCAGCGTGGCGGCCACCGCTTCAAAGACGGCCGTCGCGTTGCCTTCTCCCGCCAGCAGGTCGGTCAACTGCACATTCGGTTGGAACAGGACGATCCGCGCCGAGTCAGCCCCGGTACCCGGGACCACAGCGAAATCGTAGGTGCCGCCCGCGCGCATCTGCACGTTGTTGATGCTGCCAATCACGCTGGGACTGCCCTCCAAACGTACCCGTACCGAATAGAGATCCGGTGTCCGGCTGGCATACGCGCCAATCTGCGCGAATTCCGCGCGGCTGACTGTTATCCAGGGAATCTCATTCTCGCCAACGGGACTCAGGACAGGCGTATTGAGCTGATTGAGTTCAGTGCGCGTGCGAATAGGGCGGATTTCCAGTTGCAGCGGCAGCGTATTGGGCAGCGCGTGGATCAGCCGGATGTTAGCGTTAATCGCCGAAGGTGGCGCATACTGCGAAATGACACGAACATCCAGCGCAGCCTCAGCGCCTACCCCACCACGATCAAACAGGATGACGAGCTTGTCACTGGTCTGCTCTTCCGGCAGCGTCCAGGGGCCAATGTTACCCAGGAAAAGCTGCTGGCCTTGCAGACTATTGATCAGTAGACGCGGCCCCAGCGAACTGATGGGCACTACAGGCGAAACCGCGCCCACTTCAAAAGCGGCCAACTGCGACACCCCGTCAATAGCGATCGAGATCGGCCCCACGCTTGGCGCCGCGTTGATGAAACGGGCGTTCAAATCGGTGGTGATCAGGCGGGTCGCGCCGCTGAACAGCAGTGAGCTGGTCTGATTATCCAGCGTGGTCGCGGGCGGAATCAACACCAGGATATAGCTAACGCGGTTGCTCAGTTCAATCTCCGGCAGCGGCTGCACCTGCTGTTCTGGTTCTTCCGCGTCGTAAAGATCGATGATATAGCGACCAGAAGGCACATCGAACGGCCCCACCAGACCAGCGGGCGCGAAGTTGTAAGCCAGCGCCCGTTCAGCGCGAGGCAGCAGCAGGTTGACGGGCAGCAGCACATTGTTGGCATTCAGCACGGTCAGACGCGCGCTGCCAGCCGGCAATGGCGCGGGGTCTTCGACCAGCGGCACAAGTTCAGGGCCTTTGCCTTGATTGACCAACGCTACCGTGACTACGCCGCCAGGTGCGACCTCGACGACGCCGCTCACGATGGGCGGGGTGAGAACTTGGCCGCTGACATCCTGGTCAACAGAACGGATGGTTACGCGCTGCGCGCCCGGCTGCACGGCATAGTAATTGGTCTGTCCAGCCAGCGCCAGCGAGCGCTGCACACGCCCCTCGTTGATATACACATCAACTTCGTTCTGCACGGTTGCCAGCGAACCGGGATCGCGCCAGGCATGAATTACGCGCAGCCAAGCGCTGGTTGGGTCTTGCAGCGGCGCGGGCGTATTGGGCTGATAAGGCGCGAAGGTTGGCGTCGCGGTCTCAGTCGGCACCGGCGTCGGCGTGGCGGTGAAGAAGCGCGTCGGGCTGGGCGTATAGGTCGTAGTTGGCGTCGGGGTGATCGAAGGCGTCAGCGTCACGCCGCCCTGCGCCATCACTGTCGCGGTCTGCCCCTCGTTGAACTGTGTGGTCGCCCCCACCGCCTGCGTGACGGCAGCGGCCAGCGCGTCAGTATCATCTACTGCCGTGATCACGACGGTGATGACTGGCATTTCCGGCAGCGTCGGATCGCAGGCTGTCAGGATGAGCGCCACGAGCAGCAACAGCAGCACTCCAACAGATGAGAAGCGTTTTCTTGCAGGAAGGGTGAACCGCTGCGCGCGTGATGCTTTCAAGGTCACGTCCTGTTCTTAAATCAGTTCCGGAAGAAACACGATATCCCCCGGTATCACCCCGCGCTGTGCGAGGACGGGGTTATCGAGTTCCAGGATAGCCAGTTCGATATTAAAACGCGACGCCAGCCGGGGCAGCGTATCGCCATCCACTGCGCGATACACCTCGAAGCGGCGCGGCGGGTTCAGCGCCTGGACACCCTCCGGCACGACCAGTTCTTCGCCATTACCAGAATCAACAGTTGGCAGCAGCCCATTCGCCATGCGGATGACTTCGACATTTGTGCCAAACCGCAGCGCAACCTCCAGCAATGTCTGGTTTGGCTCCAGCCGAATCAGCCGATACTGCGGCAGAGGCGCTTCGACGGTGCGCGTGGCATCATAGAGGGCATTGTAAACAGCAGTGTCAATGGCAAGCGCGACGGCAGTGTTGTATGAATTCGTTAACTGCTGCCGCTCACCAGATGTGATCAACACCGCAACCCCGGCGAAAACAGCAATGACCAGGAGCAGCAGAAGCAAGTTACGAATTACGCGAACCATCATAATGAATATTCAATTCGATATGTATGCGTCACATAGTCACGGCTGTTTGCCGTGTGCTGTTCCTAATCCACCCAACCCTTATCATCCTACCTTTTTACAGGCGAACCGGGCAACTGTCAACTAAGGCCGGGAAGCTGAATTTTGTAAATTCTGTCCAGTTTTTGCAGGTTTGTAACAAGCATGTCTCATTGTGCTGCACTATGATAGAGTAGTAATCCATCATCGAGTAACAAGGAGGCTGTCTTGCTTCTCATTGCCCGTGCGCCAGTACGCATCAGCTTCGGCGGTGGCGGCACCGATCTGCCCGCTTATTACATGCAGTTCGGCGGCGCTGTCCTCAGTACAGCCATCAACCGTTACATTTATACTTTCATTTCACGCGGGGCCAGCGACGCGCTTCAGATTATTTCGTCAGATTTCCGCGTGTTTTATCGCCACACGCCCGGCGCGCCCTTCGTGCCGGAAGGTGAATTGGGTCTGGCAAAGGCTGTGCTGCGCGAATTTCCGGATGTAGACGGCCTGGATGTCTTCATCGCCTCGCAGATTCCGCCGGGGACAGGGCTGGGCGGGTCGGGCGCAGTGGCGGTCTCGATGATCACGGCGCTGTCTGCCTGGCACGGTCGCAACATGAGCAAACAGGATATCGCGGAAATGGCCTGCGACATCGGCATTAACAAGCTGCGGCTGCCCAGCGGCAAGCAGGATGAGTATGGCGCGGCGATGGGCGGCCTGAACCTGATCGAATTCACGAAGGATGGCACGACCGTCAACCCGGTACAAACACCCCCCGGCACGCTGGAAACGCTCCAGCAGCGCCTGATGCTGTTCTATACGGGCAAGTCGCGCGATTCAGTCAAGATTCTCACCAGCCAGTCCAACGCCAGCCGCCAGCAAGACCCCTCGACGCTGGAACGAATGCACCGCATCAAGGCGCTGGGCGCGGACATGCTGGAGGTATTGCAGCGCGGCCAGCTTGACGAGTTCGCTGATCTGCTGCACCAGTCGTGGCTGCAAAAGCGCGGCGTGACCAGCGACATCACCAACAACCAGATCGATCTGGCCTACGAGACGGCTCGTAAACAAGGCGCGCTGGCGGGTAAGATCACGGGCGCTGGCGGCGGCGGTTTCCTCATGATCTACTGCCACGTCGATCATCAGCCAGCGGTGACAGCGGCGCTTCAGGCACAAGGCTTGGCGCGCATGGATTTCCGCTTCGACTTCGACGGCGCGAGCGTGCTGCTGAATCAGGGTGAACTGGTCGGCAGGTGAAGCGCTGGTGGGAGAACATGAGAGGGATAAGCTGCCGAGGATAAGGCCGAGCCGTTACACAAAATCCTCACTGGCAAGGACACGGCACTTCAGAAACGCTCTGGGGGATAGAGCAGTCACGGCTCATCTGATATTAACGTTGTCACGGTAATGTAATAGCATAAAAATACCAAGAGAATTTGAACAGATATGCCCGTGACAAAATTGCGTTTGATCCAACTGAATGTCATGCTGCTGCTGGCAGTGCTGCTGGGCATGATATTGGTAATGCTCAGTGCGCGCTGGGGTCCCGGCATCAACCCGGACTCGGCTAACTACATCGGCGCGGCGCGGAATATCCTGGCGGGACATGGCGTGACCATGCCGACTCCCGATGGCCCAGGGGCGTATACCCTCTTCGCCCCGCTGTATCCGATTGCACTGGCGTTAATGCCTATCGGCGGCGACCCGGTGGATAAGGCGCTGTGGCTCAACCTGCTCTCGATGGCCGTCAATATCGCGCTGGTCAGTTATCTGACGTATCGCTGCACCAACAACCGGATGGCAGCACTGGCCGCGGCGGTGTTGGTGCTGACAGCAGCGAACATCCTGCGGGCGCACAGCCTGGTGATGAGCGAGGCACCCTTCATCACCGTCAGCCTGTTGAGCTGGCTGTTCCTGACGCGCTACATTCACGGCAAGCGCTACATCGATCTGGGCGCAGCCGCGTTGTTCACCCTGTTGGGCTTCGGGCTGCGCTACGCAGGCGCCGGATTGGTCGGCGCGAATATGCTGTGCATCCTGCTGTTAAGCCGTGAGCGTTGGCCGAAGCGCCTGCTGGACACCGTGATATTCGCGCTCATCAGTGCGCTGCCGGTCTACCTGTGGATGCAGGCGGCCAGCAGCGGCGATGGTGTACGCGACATTTTCTTCAACCCGATTCCGCTGCGTCAACTCCTGATCGGCGTGTTCACCTATGCGCGCTGGGGCTTTGCGGAGGGCTTGATTCGGGCAGGCTTTGAGCAGGGCGATGGCCTGGCGCTGATCATCATCATCGCCCTCAGCCTGGCCGCGCTGGCACTGGCGATAGCCGTGTGGCGTTATTTACGGCGGGAGCGACACCTTCCGGCTCTGCGCGCCGCCCTGACGCAGAATGCCACGCTGCCGCTGATCTGCGTCATTTACGCGGTCACACAGTACCCATTTTTCGTGCTCGTCATTTCGGCTCTGGATGCGTATACCTATATCGATGAACGCCAACTCGTGGCCGCGCACGCCGGGGTCATCATTGCTGGCGCTTATGGGATCTTCCATGTCCTGCGTTACCTGCCGAGAGGGTCGTGGCTGCGTCGGGGGGTACAGATGGCTGTGGCGACGCTGGTCGTGTCATACAGCGTACAGGGGTTGGTGCAGACGCTCGACGACTACAACGACGGGCAGGTATTCGTCACCGAACACTGGCGGACGGCACAGACAATCGAGTTCCTGCGAGATGTGCCGCAGGAAATACCGCTGTACGCGAACAACCCGGAAGCGGTGTATCTGCTGGCAGAGCGGACCGCCTATCACATGCCCTTCGATTATCACTTCGCCTCACTCAAGCCGAATGACAAGCTGGAGGCCGAGATGCAGCTTATGAAGGAACGTCTGAGTGCAGGTGATGGCTACGTGGTCTTCTTCACCAACAACACCCGCCGCCCGCACCAGATTTCGGAGGAGTACCTCCAGGAACAGCTAACGCTCGAGCTGGTGCTTTCTGCCCCGGACGGCAGGATCTACCGCCTCAGCCAGTAACATGCCGCCACGCAGGGGTGGCTGCTGGCCGTTCTATGATCACCACACGCGGCCACGCGCGGCCACGGGCCAGGACACCTCGACTGTTTCGCCGCGCACGCCGTAAATCACATCGTGCAGGTTGGTGACAACGCAGGTGTGCACAGGGATGACATGAACACGCTCACCGATGTCCGGGCGCGCCGTGCACGCCGAGAAATCGCAGTGGGCGTGTTCCTCGCTGAGCTGGTAGATACGCGCTTCAGGATATTCCACGATGTAACCGTGCAGATTATCCCAGCGGTCTGCCGCCAGTGTTTTGCTGCCGCTGTCCAGGATCACGCGGTCGGGCGTCGGGCGGCTGACGACCGTCGCGAGTACGGTCATGGCGCAGTCGTCCAGGCTGCACCAGCCCTTGCTCACGCTGCTCCAGTCATTGAACAGATACGTGCCGACGCGC
This sequence comes from Anaerolineae bacterium, assembly GCA_016788625.1. Lineage (GTDB taxonomy): Bacteria > Chloroflexota > Anaerolineae > Aggregatilineales > Phototrophicaceae > CFX2. The sequence continues at coordinate 5,065 of JAEUQX010000638.1, read as the reverse complement.
AGTTCAGTCAGTTCTGGCACTTCATGGGCGTGCAGTGCCGCGCCGCTGCCCCCGCCGCTGACCGTATCCACGCCGATGCCCGCCTCGTTCAGCCGCGCCAGCGCCTCCTGGATGGCCGGACGCATGGTGACATTGCTGGGATAAACGAGCAGTCCAGCGAAATGCAGGTTTTCGTCGGCGTCAATGCGCTTCGCCAGGTCAACCACATCGTCGAGAGGCGCGCCTGTGCGCTGAATGTCCGTCGCCAGATCGACCATCACGCGGATCGCCATCTCGTTGGCGCGCGCGGCCTCCGCCAGCCCTGCGATCACCGCCGGATGATCTGCCGAGACGGTGATGCGGTTGTAGAGCGCCAGATCAGCCAGGCGGGCAGTCTTCTGTGCGCCAACGATGTTGTAGGGAATCTGGATGTCATTGATACCCGCGCTCGTGAAAACCTCGGCCTCGCTGACCTTCTGGCAGGCAATACCCACCGCGCCTGCCTCTAGCTGCATCCGCGCGATGTCGGGAATTTTGTGCGTCTTGGTATGCGGGCGAAAGGCCAGCCCCAACTCGTTGCAGCGTTCCTGCATCCGCGTAATGTTACGCTCCATGCGGTCGAGGTCGATCAGCACGCTCGGTGTTTCGAGATCATGAACAGACATGGCTCAAGTCCTGTAGGCAATCCTGTTGATAAAGTACCCAGTATGCGCGTAAACCTGGCGGCTGGCAATGCTGCTCTGAGCAGGTATCCTCACCGTGGTGTCGCCGTAGCGCTTGGCGTGAGGGTGGGCAGCGGCGTGATCGTTGGCGCACGCGGCACAGTAGGCGTCAGCGTATAGGTTGGCAGCAAGGTAGCGGTGGGTGTGCCCGGAAGCCGCGACTCGATGGTCAGGGTGTAATCGCCCGCAGTGGCGAACTCAAACGACTGCACAATGAACGAATAACGGCCATCCGCAGGCAGAACCAGATTTTCGAGCAGCGTATCGGTGTTCGTACCCAGGAAGATGTCGTCTGACTCGATGATGATGCTGCCATCCGCAGCTTGCACGATCAGATAGGTGTCCAATAAGCCCTGCTCAACGCGCTCTGTATCTTCGACGCCGCTGGCAGGATGATCCGCGTTCACAGAGATAGTCAGCACTTCGCCCGCCTGCCCTGCATACGTCCAGATTTCCGAGCCGCCAATGGGCACGCTGCCGCGATTCGCGCCGCGTGAGGCCGAGCGAACGGCGATGGCTGTTGCGGTCAGAGTAGGCGTTGCGGTGTCGGTTGCAGTGGGCGTGATTGATGGCGTCAACGATGGCAGCCGCGTGATCGATGGCAGCACGGTGATAATTGGCAAGGTGATAGTTGCAGTAGGTGGTACGGTAGGCAGGAAGAAGCGTTCGCGCTGTTCGTTGGAGAGCGGGCGGATAATCTGCGAACGGGCTTGAGCGATCAGTTCCTCTACACTGCCCGCCCAGAGACCCGCGCCAACGCTGGTCGAACCCGCGAGTATGCGCGTTTCATCCGCATTCCAGGTCGGCTTGCCCACATTCCGCAGCCGCAGCAGTTCCACGCCGCTGACAGCATCCCAGACGTGGGCAATCGAGTCATCCGCCCACGTTAGAATGCGCGTCTCGTCGGCATTCCAGTCGGCGCTCCATACATCATCCTGGTGGCGCAGCGTGAGCAGTTCCGCTCCGGATATGGCGTCCCACACGCGGGCTGTGCCATCGAACGAGCGGGTCAGAATGCGCGTTTCATCCGCATTCCACAGCGCGCCCCAAACGCTGTCTTCGTGCCGCAAGGTCAGCAGTTCAGTGCCGCTGGCAGCATCCCACAATCGGACCGTATTATCGTCTGACCAGCTCAGAATACGCGTTTCATCCGCATTCCAGGCCGCCCCCTGCACGCTCCGAACATGCCGCAGGAGCAGCAGCGGTTCACCGCTGGCCGCATCCCACACGCGCACCGTACCATCTGCTGAAGCGGTCAGGACGCGCGAACTATCGGCATTCCGGGCCGCGCTCAAGACCTGTTCTTCATGCGGTAAGGTGAAGAGTCGTTCACCCGTGATCGCATCCCATACGCGGGCGATCTCGTCACTTGCCCAGGTCAGGATGCGCGTTTCATCCGCATTCCAAAGCGCGCCGCTGACATAACTAGCATTGGGATGATCCATCACCAACAGTTCAGCACCACTGGCCGCATCCCACAAGTGTGCCGTATCACCGATGGTCCATGTGAGCACCCTTGATTCATCGGCGTTCCACCTTGCCCCCCAGACCCCGCGTCGATGCTGCAGGGTCAACAGCAGATTGCCGTTGGCTGCATCCCAGATGCGCGCGGTTGCATCTTCTGACCACGTAAGGATGCGGGTCTCTGCGCTGTTCCAGATGGCACCATACACAACATTCTCGTGTTCTAGGATGAACTTCTCCGCCCCACTCCGGGCATCCCACACACGAACACTCCACAATCCTGCTTCGCCCATAATCTGCGTTTCAGCACGATTCCATCGAGGATCGGTCACGCTGCCCAATCCGTCTAATGTGAGGAGGCGCGCGTTGTTCCCCACTTTCCAGATGTGCAGGTCGCCGCTTTCGAGTCTGGTGACGAAGATGCTCTCATCACTGTTCCAGCTCACACTTTGCACCGTGTCCGCGTGGCGCAGCCGCTGCAGTTCAGTGCCGCTCGCAGCGTCCCACACATAAACCGAGTCGCCCGCTATGCTGATGATGTGCGCTTCGTCGGCATTCCAATCGGCAAAGCGCACCTGACCATCATGGCGCAGCAGCAGCACCCCAGCGCCCGTGAGCGCATTCCAGACGCGCACTTCATCCCTGTTCGATATGGTCAGGACGCGCGTCTCATTGGCATTCCAGCGCGCGTCGTCCACCGGTTGAACCGTATTCAGAGATTCGAGGTCACCCGTGAGCGAATCCCAGATGTAAACCACAGAGTCTATGCGAATGAGCACATGACGTTCATCGCTGCCCCACACGATATCCTGAATGGCTCCTATGCTCGTCAGTTCTGCCAAAGCTACCTGGCGCAGCTCACGCCCGCCCTCCGCATCCCATAAGTGCACACCATCTGCCGCCCAGGTGAGGACGCGCGTCCCATCACTGCTCCAGTTCGACTCCCGTACATCAGCATCATGTTGTAAGCGGTGCAGCAGTATGCCGCTCGCAGTGTCCCAGATGTAAGCGGCGTACCCCGCACGAGTCAGGACGCGCGTCTCATCCGGACTCCAGCGCACGCTCAACACCGTGTCGTCATGGCGCAGCGTCAGCAGTTCAGCGCCCGTCTCGGCATCCCAGAGGTGGCCCGCATTGCCTGCGCGAGTCAGGATGCGCGTCTCGTCGCGATTCCAGCCCAGAACGCGCGCCGTACTGCTGTGCCGCAGGATGATCAGTTCCGTACCGCTCAAGGCATCCCAAACCCGAATGTTGTCGCCCGCACGGGTCAGGATACGCGTTTCGTCGCCATTCCAAACCGCGTAATTCAGTTCATCCGGATGCCGCAGGAACAGCAGTTGTTCGCCCGTGTCAGCATCCCAGACACGAGCCGTCCCGTCATCCGACCAGGTCAGCAGGCGCGTTTCACCCGTGTTCCAGGTGGCACCCTGCACCGTCCCCCCATGCCTGAGCGCAAGCCGTTGCGCGCCACTGTCCACATCCCAGACCCGCGCGAAACCATCCTCCGACCAGGTCAGCAAGCGTGACTCGTCCGCGCTCCACTGACTGCCACGAATAAGGCCTTCATGGTGCAGCACGGACGTTTCGCGCACCGGGTAATTCAGGGCATTCAGCAGGGCGTCGGCGCTCTCGACGTTATAGACCAGCGGATAATCCATGACCGATTCGAGCGCCAGCAGCAGCGCCGTATGGGGATAATCGTCGCGCAACTGCTGTTCGGAAAGCTGCGCCAGCAGCAGTGCACGGTTATTCATCACATCCAAGGCGACACCGGTAGCCTGAGCATTGACGGTCGCGGCGGCCTGCGCGGCCTGGGTGGCTTCCCCCTGGGCGGCAGCGGATTGGGTGCTGGCGGCGTTTGCGCTGCGGAACGCATCAGCCGATTGCAGAATAGCAAAGGTCATCACCAGCAGCGACAGCACAGCCGCGATGATCAGGCCGTTTCGCAGCCGCCGCTGGGCGCGCTGGCGGGCGTGTTCGCGCGCGTCGGCTTCCCGGCTGGCGCTGATGTAGGCGATGTGCAGCGGGTCGGGTGGGGGCTGCTTGGTTGTGCTCTGTTCCAGCCACTCCAACGCCCCGCGTATTTCATCGCCAATTAGCAGGAAACTGGGGTTGCGCGCGGCGCGTTCCCAGTCGAGCGCACGGACGAGGTAGCGCGTGTGCGCTTTGCGATGCGGCAGGTCTTCATCAAGTGCAGCAACTAGCGCGGCATACTCGGCGGCAAAACGTGCTTCGTCATCAAACAGCAGCCAGTTCACATGACGGATGGCTTCCCAATTGGATCGTGCGGCCTCATGCCAGGGCATATCGACCCATGTGCCTTTGACGATCTTTTCGACGTCACCCTCGATGCGCTGAGAGATCACCGGGATGATCCGTTTATTCAGGCTGCGTGCGTGGGTGATTTCCTGGTTGCACACCTCGGAGGTCAGCGAATGCTGCGAGACGATCAGCACGAAGGCGTCGGCAGCTTCGATTCCCTCGTAGATCTCGTTGAGCCAGTCGGCTGCGCGCGGAATATCCTGCCAGTCGATCCAGGCATCCTTGCCATCCGCGAGCAGTTGATTGGTCAACCGCCGGGCGAAGTCGCTGTCTTTGCGCGAATAGGAGATGAACACATCCGCCATAGACCGCCCCCTGACATTACCCCTTACGAGTACTGTAGCCCATATGATGGGCGTGGGCAAGGACAGCCGTTCAATGGACAAGTTAGCGTCTACACAATACGGCAATTCCGATTATGATTAGCATAAGTCTTGTTCTAAGCCAAAGGCTGAAAGTAGTGCGCGAAAGAGAGTCGGTGCGGGTTAGAAAACTCGTTGTGGGCAGCAATGGTCTGGTCAATGGCAAGCGATAGATCAGCCAAGCAGGAATGGAGGCGATTGGCTGAAGCCAGATTT
>JAEUQX010000631.1 GCA_016788625.1 Anaerolineae bacterium | reverse complement strand
CGGCGTGCCCTCCGCGATCTTGCGCCCGAAGTCCAGCGCCACCACGCGGTCAGAGATGTCCATCACCAAACCCATGTCATGCTCGATCAGCATGATCGTCATCCCCTGGCGCTCGTGAATATCCAGGATGAAACGCGCCATGTCCTCTTTCTCTTCCACGTTCATGCCCGCCATCGGCTCGTCCAGCAGCAGCATGGTCGGCTCCAGCGCCAGCGCCCGACCGAGTTCGACGCGCTTGCGCAGACCGTAGCTCAGATTGCCGACGATGGTCTTGCGGATGGCTTCCATCTCCAGGAACTCAATGATGCCCTCGACAACCTGGCGGTGTTCGATCTCCTCGCGCTTGGCGGGTCCCCAGAAGAGCGCGCCCGTCAGCAGGTTCGACTTCATGTGCAGATGCCGCGCCGCCATCAGGTTATCGAGCGTGGTCATGTTGGTGTAGAGCGCGATGTTCTGGAAGGTGCGCGAGATACCCAACTGCGCGCGTTTGTAGGCGGGCAGCGCTGTGATATTCTGCCCATCCAGGATGATCGCGCCTGTTTGTGGGGTATAAAACCCGTTGATGCTGTTGATCAGGCTGGTTTTTCCCGCGCCGTTCGGGCCAATCACCGCCAGGATTTCGCCCTTGCGAACCCTGAAGTCCACCTCGGTCAGCGCGCGGATACCGCCAAAGCTCAGGCTGATAGTCTGGACATGGAGTTTAGGGGCGGGTTGATTCATCAATTAGTCTGCCTCAAAAAATTATCTTTGGAGTGATATTATTACAACTTAGCGTGATTCTAAACTATCTCCGCGCCTCGGTCAAGAAACTCATACATTTTTCATCCGCCGCAGCACGCGCACATCCAGCAGCGCCCCCGCCACAATGCCAACGCTGTAACTGAGCAGGTCAACAGGCAGGAAGGTAAAGCCCAAAATCAGCCCGCCCAGGCGCGTGGCGCGAATCGCGTTGATCCAATCGGCCTGGTACAGTTCGCTGAACTCGATGCCCCAGGTGATCAACAGCGCCGCGATGACCAGGCGGTGGGTACGCGCACGCGGCAGCAGCACGCCCAATCCCCAAAAGATCGCCAGCGCCCACAGCGCATCACCCGCGTACTGCACCATGAATGGCGGCAGCGCCTGCGGAATCAGGCGCGTAGGCAGACCGAGCGCGAAGACCACGACGATGGCGAGCAGGTAACGCCAGCGCGAACGCGGCGGCAGCGGGCGGTTGTCAAACAGATTGCGGAGCGGTTCCAGCATGTTCATCATCAACACAGGTCAGCAGTCAATAGCCTGTAGTCGTTCGCAGGCTGCGGATCACCCCATTCTGCCACAGGCCAGCGCGCCGGGGCAAAATCAGGTGTCATGCCGGGGAAAATAAAACGCCCCGTTGGTGGGGCGTCCTGCATATTGTGGCGGGGGATTGCGTGACTAGGCCTTCGTCTGCACCGGGCAGGTGCTGAAACCGAAGATCGAATACAGCGGGCAGGTGCCGAGCAGCGCCGTGCCCAGCGGGATGATCGCCAGCAGCGCGAGCCAGCTCTGGAAGTACAGCCCGGCGGCTACAATCACCAGCCCCAGGACGATGCGAACGATGCGGTCGGTGTTTCCTACGTTATGGCTGAACATGATGTCTTGTCCTCCTGCATGTGATGGTGTTTCGTTTCCTTTGTCTATTGGATGCAGAAGGCCGCAAAAGGTTACAACGAGTTTTGATCCGGTTCGCAGTCGTCTTCGCGCCCGGCCAACACCGTCGCCAACTGCGCGAACAGCGCCGTATGCCGCGCCGGGGGCAACCCCACCTGGCGGCCACGCTCGCGGTAGAGCAGGATGGTCTGCTGCGTCGAATCCAGCACGACG
>JAEUQX010000625.1 GCA_016788625.1 Anaerolineae bacterium | reverse complement strand
ATGAGCATTGTCATGCCTCTACTGTTACGATTTATGTTAGATGCGGGAATGCTGTGATCGGGTATGCGTGCGGCGACGCGTGTGGTGTTATCTGGGGTGGCTAAGAATCATCTGAGCCAGGATCGAACTGCACATTTTCATGGAGGGGTGGTGTCTATAAAAGGTTCACATTGGCTGGAAAATCGCACACGTAAATTTTCCCCCACTCCCATCTTATGATACTTGTATCGTTTCCTAAAGTGTAATTATACTGTAATGTGTTTGACACGAGGTGTACCAAACCTGATGAGCCACCTTGTCCATCGGGGTGTGGATTGTATGGTTCCTGCTGTTTGGCAAAATCAATCGCAAGTCGTGCCGAGGACTCAAGTAGATTCATTACCAACTCAATACGCTGATTCCCAAATCTTCGTCCAAGGTCTTTGATAACATCGTAAGGCGTAACTGGTTCTTCAATGCCAAGAACATGCGGTGAATTTTCGCTCTTAGCAAGAATTGCTTTTCGTATTTCTTGTTCACGCTCAGAGGCTACTCTGAGACGCAAGCGAATGAACCATACATATTGTTCATCTGTAATGTTTTCGATTTGTTTAATAACACCCCCGTCACCTTCAAGATGATTGCCATAAGCTCCTGAATAATTGAAGAAATGAACATGTTGGATACTATCCGAAAATTGTTCAATCACAGGAGCGACAATGCTCTTAAGGACGACTTCAATGTCATTGAAATTGGCAGATTTAGAGAATAACCTGTAGTAAATCCAAGACGAAGTTTCCATTGTGTCCTTCCAGTTACCAAGTAGAACCCACATGCCATTATAATTTCATTATACTACATATCTGTTTCCGAGGAAATCCGTTTTGCGCTACACCGTTACACATCCGCGCCTCATCCACTGCTGCTATAACATCCTATATCATTCGCTGTTTCGTTGAGGCCGCCCCATGCCCACACCCATCCTGCACTGGTTCCGCCGCGATCTGCGCCTGAGCGATAACCTCGCCTTGCACGCCGCCGCGCAAAGTGTCTGCCCGATCATTCCCGTGTTCATCTTTGACCCGGCGCTGGTCACCAGCTCGCACGTCAGCGTTCCGCGACTGGCGTTCCTGCTGCGCGCTTTGACCGCCCTGGATGCCGCGCTGCGCGAACAGGGGAGTCGGCTGATCATCCGCATGGGTGACCCGCGCGCGGTGCTGCCCGCGCTGATCCGCGATACGGGGGCGGAGGCGATCTACCTCAATCGCGACTACACACCCTACGCGCTGCGCCGTGACGCCGAGATCGAGCGCTTGGTCGGCGTTCCCGTTCACGCTTACGACGATGCGCTGCTGGCCGCGCCCGGCACGGTACTGAGCGACGCGGGCAAGCTGCCCATCGTCTTCACGCCCTTTAAACGCAAGTGGCTGCCGCTGCCCAAAACGCAGCCTGTTCCTGCGCCGCCGCGCGAGTCCTGGGCGCAGACGCTGCCGCCTTCGGATGACCTGCCCACGCTGGCGAGCTTCGACCACAGCACGAGTGTAGCGCTGCCGAAAGCGGGCGAGGCCGAGGCGCTGCGCCGGTTAAACGCTTTTCTCGATGCGCGCGTTTATGCCTATGGCGAGGGGCGCAACCTGCTGCCCGCCGCGCCGGACGATGACACATTAGGCGGGTCGTCGTTCCTCTCGCCCTACCTGCGCTTCGGGATGCTTTCGCCGCGCCAGGCCTATTGGGGTGCACGCGCGGCCTATGCGTCCATCGCCAGCGAGGACGGGCGCACATCGGTCGAGACCTGGGTGAGCGAACTGGTCTGGCGCGAGTTCTACATGCACATCCTGCACGACTACCCACACGTCCTTCAACGCAGCTTCCGCCCGGCTTACGATGCCGTGCAGTGGCGGCACGCGCCGGACGAACTCGACGCCTGGAAGCACGGCATGACGGGCTACCCGGTCGTGGACGCGGCCATGCGCCAATTGCGCGTGATGGGCTGGATGCCGAACCGCGCCCGCATGATCGTCGCCAGCTTTCTCACGAAAGACCTGCTGATCGACTGGCGGCTGGGCGAGCGGCACTTCATAGACTGGCTGATTGACGGCGACCCGGCGGCCAATAACGGCGGCTGGCAGTGGACGGCGGGCACGGGCACGGACGCGCAGCCCTACTTCCGCATCTTCAACCCGCTGGCGCAGTCGCAGAAGTTCGACCCGCACGGCGTCTACATCCGGCGCTGGCTGCCCGAACTGCGCGACGTGCCGGACGCACACATCCACGCGCCCTGGGAGATGCGCACACCGCCGGCTGATTACCCCGCGCCCATCGTTGACCACAGCGCCGCGCGCGAACGCACGCTGGCCGCGTATCAGGCGGTGGAGAAAAAGCCCTGAGAGCCTGATGCACTCACAGCACAGATCATACTATGTATCTATAAAAGTCTCAGTTAATCAAACCCTGTTAGCGAATCAGGGTAAGGCGGCCTTGAGGGAAAATGGGACGAGGGGTCCCATGATGCTGCCTCAGCCTGGGCTGTGAAGGTTTCCATTCTGTGATTGGTCTAGCGTGACAAGGTGACTATCTGCCAGTTTTTCACACACCATATCCACCGCCAGTCTCGAAGCCCCAACCTTTAGGCTGTAGATGCAGCACTTCAACCGCCCAATGAAAGCCTTCGTTCGCGTTTCCGTACCCCTGAAGGTTGATGCCCTACAGGCTATGTGAGCCTGTAAAACCTATTTGCGCCGCTCGTTCCCATGTTTGAAATGCCCGGTCGCCTTTGCCATGATCAACTGCGCGTCTTTACCGTCCGCACTTTCAATCTGCGTCATGAACTTGCGGGCCACTTCGCCGGCCAGCGTCTTGACGAGTTTGCCGTGCCAGTACAGCAGCACCCGCCCATCTTTGGTGGACTGGTAATCAAAAATTTCGTCATCCAGCACGCCGCGTTTGTCAATATCGCCCATCTTTAGGATTGTTCCTTTCGCAGTCTCCCTTATGTGCAACCGCCAGCACACTTCCCCGCACATAACTTTAATTGAAGAGGGCGCTGTTGGCGAATCGACGTATAGCCGTGTCGTCCGGCGAGGTAATCCCCCCACTCAACCGCAGTTTGAGAAACGGGCACGGCACCATGACCGAACAACTTCCTTTAGGGCTGTGTCCGCCAACAGCCCCCTCATGGAGACATGAGTAACTGACCTTACGCGCCAGACGCGTTTTTAACCCTCACCCCTAGCCTCTCTCTCTCAGGTAGAGGGGAACAAGACGTGCTGCTCGGCCTGGAAGTCCTTCTCATTGAGGGAGAAGGATTTAGGATGAGGGCTGATTGCGTAAGGTAAGTGAGTACTTACCTACCACTCGGCAAAGAGGTCTAATACGGCCTGGCGAGGGTTCGTGAGCAGCTTGCCTGAGTCGCGATTCACTGAATCTGATTCTGCCACATGTGACACCGGCGAATAACGAAACAGGGCAGTACAACGACTGCCCCATCCCCATCATGCTTATGTACAACGAATCACTACGGCCTGCCGGGTGGTCTGCCGCCAGGGCCGCCTCCGCTGGCGCTGTCGCTCGCGCCAACGGCCTCATCGCTTAAGTCCAGGCCGATGTCGAAGGTGGCCGTATAGCCCGCTTCAACGTCCAGCTCGGCCAACTCGTCGGCGCTCATCGGGATTAGTTCGAGCGTCATCACGCCGCCGCTGCCCTGATAGATGTTGTCGGTCTCATTCGGCGTATCCGGTGATCCCTTGGCGGCATACGGCGCTTCGGCGTAGATCTGCTCGATCAACTCCGGGTCGAAGAAGAACTGCGACGTGAATTCATAGCCGGACTCGCTCTCTGGCTCGGTGCGAATCTTGAAGTGGATGTGTACCGCCCGCCCGCTGTACCAGCCGGGAACAATCGTGATGAACGTTGCGATGCCTTCCTCATCGGTGATCTGGTAGCCGCGCAGCCACATCTCGCCGCTGGTGTCAAAGCCCTGATCCTGCACCCCGGAATACTGCCCGTCGGCATCGCAGTGCCATACGTCCACCTGCGCCCCGACCAGCGGCGCGCACACCCCGCCCGTCACGTCGGATACGCGGTAGACCAACTTGAGCGGCAGACCCTCCTTGATTGTGTTGTCGGAAGGATCGATGCGGATGTCCGAGCGATTGAGCTGCCCATCCACGAAGTATGGGCCTTCGGTCAGTTCGGGGCGCACCACGCAGGCGGGCAGGGGTGTAGCGGTCGCGCCTGGCGTAGCGGTTGCGCCTGTCTGAGCCAGCGCAATGCGGGTCAAACCGCCGCCAATCGCGAGGGCGACACTTCCCTTGCCCAACAGCGCCAGCAGTTCGCGTCGGCTTAGGATTCGGCCTACGGGCTTGTCATCATCATGCAGTTCCATGTGCGGGTTTCTCCTTTGATCGTGTGGTGAATGAACAGCGGTGCGTGTTACCACGCATGTCCTGCTCGCAGAACGTTTCACAGCTTATCAGTCCCGCGCCGCGTGGTGGTTATCTCTGCCTCAAATATCCTTAAATCCAGCCTAAATGCAGGTCGGATTGCGTGGGTGTGCATTACGTCCATCGCGCTGCCAGCGGCTTTGACACGCTGCCCATCCGGCGTGAGAATCGACGATGCCGCTTCGTAGCTGAAACGGGGACGTTCTGAACCGCCCGTGACGGCATGACCACAGCATGAGGCTGACGGTCATCCAAAGGATGTGAACGACTGTGTTCTCCGAAGCCCTGCAAAATCTTTCGCCCATCGTCCAGGCGCTGTTGGCGACTCTCTTTACCTGGGGTGTCACTGCCGTTGGCGCAGCAGCCGTTTTTACCACGCGTGAAGTCAGCCGCAAGCTGCTCGACGCCATGCTGGGCTTCGCGGGCGGGGTGATGATCGCCGCGAGCTACTGGTCGCTGCTTGCGCCCGCGATTGAGATGTCGGAGGGTGGGATGCTGCCTGCCTGGGTGCCAGCCGTCAGCGGCTTCTTGCTTGGCGCGCTCTTTCTCCGGCTGATCGACAAAATCCTGCCGCATCTGCACCTCGGCTTTCCGCGCAGCGAGGCAGAAGGGCCAAAGACCACCTGGCATCGCTCAATTCTGCTGGTACTGGCAATCACGCTGCACAATATCCCGGAAGGGCTGGCGGTCGGTGTGGCTTTCGGCGCGGCGGCCATTGATGTGCCGTCGGCAACCCTGTCTGGCGCAGTCGCCCTGGCAATCGGTATCGGACTGCAAAACTTCCCGGAGGGCATCGCGGTAGCCGTGCCGCTGCGCCGCGAAGGTTTCACGCGAGTCAAGAGCTTCTGGTATGGGCAGCTCTCGGCAATTGTTGAACCCATCGCGGGCATCGTGGGTGCGGCTGCCGTCGTCGTCATGCGTCCCCTGCTGCCCTATGCTTTGAGCTTCGCGGCGGGCGCGATGATTTTCGTGGTCATCGAGGAAGTCATCCCCGAATCACAGCGCAGCGGTAACACCGATCTGGCAACCCTGGCGACCATTGGCGGATTCGCGGTGATGATGCTGCTGGACGTGGCGTTGGGGTAGCACGACCGGTTGGGGGATTTCCTGCAACCACTCACAACAAACAGTGACGCCAGCGCGGTGTATTCGCTGGCGTCAAACCACGTGGAGAGAAACCTCTGTGCCATTTACGGGCACAGGCGGGAATAGGCGGGCGCTAACGTGAGCCTGCTCCGGTTCGATCCTGCCGGAGACTGCCAGCGCACTCATTTACACATTCTCATGACAGTATAGATGGCGACGTGGGGGGCTGTCCCCACCCAAGTGGGGGGAATCGGCCAGATGCATCCAACTAGCGCGCATCTGCTGTATATTGAGCAACAAGATGAGTGTGGAGCCAGATGCGATGATGAACACCGTTAATCACTTTGATGCCGCACGCGCCGTTCTGCGAGATTACCTGGAGGGCTACCCGGCGCGTCTGACGGTCAGCGCGCAGCAGCCCCTCAGCGATGCATTGAGCAACGAGCAGATTGGCGCCGACTCGCGCCTGTTGACTTTCGAGTACAACGGGGTGCTGTACACCATTCCGATGAGCGTCGTCCTCTCCTACAACGTGGTGCAGGGCAGCATTGGCGGGCAGGAATGGCTGATGACGTTCTGCAACGCCTGCAACACTGGCATGGTCTTCGACCCCCTGGTGGGCGGCCAGATACGCCATTTCCAGCGGCGCGGCAGCTATGATGGCCTGCTGCTGATCTGGGACGAGGAGAGCGGCTCATTCTGGCAGCACATCACCGGGCAGTGCCTGTACGGCCCCAGCCAGGGTGAGCAGCTTCGCCAGATTACCGTAACGCGCCAGATGACGGCAGCCGAGGTGCTGGCACAGGCTGCCCCGGCGCAGATGCTCATCAGCACACTGACGCCGGAGCAGGAGCAGCTTTCGCGCATGATGGAAAAGATGCGTGACAAACCAGAGCGTGCTGAGGGGGGCATTCTGGAGACTATCGCTGTCGAAGATACCCGGCGTCCGCGCTTTGAACTGGGGCTGGGGGTGTGGACGGAGAACGAGAGTCACTTCTTCCCGCTGGTGCTGCTGCACGCGCAGGACAGCGCGTATCTGGCGCAGGTGGACGGGCGCACGCTGCTGATCTATCACCAGCCAGAAGCGATTGCCCCGGTGGCCGCTTATGTCGATGCCCGTCGGGCATGGTGGGAGCGCGAGGTGCTGCGTCTGGACGGCGGCAGGTACATTCAGGATGACCTGCTGTATACGGTGGACGGGCGCACGCAGTCTCTGGAACGCCCCATGCAACTGCTGATGCGCTGGTACGGCTTCGCGCTGACCTTCCCTGGCTGCCGTGTCGCGATGTGAAGCAGCGTCACCCCATTCTCCGGCTGGGCGTAAGCTTCTAGCCAAATCCTCACATCTCTCCGCGTCATTTGCGACTAAAATGATCGCATTCCTTATGACGCGGAGAAACACTTTCAATGACAGCTTCACACGGCACAGCGCTGATCACGGGCGCATCGAGCGGGATTGGCGCGGAGTTCGCTCGGCAGTTGGCAGCACAGGGCTATGACCTGCTCCTCGTCGCCCGCCGTGAGGAGCGCCTGCGCGCGCTGGCCGCTGAACTCCAGGCACAGCACGGCATCCAGGCCGAGACGCTGGCCGCCGACCTGAGCGCCGACGCCGACATCACTCGGGTTGAGCAGCGCATCGCGGCGCACGGCAACATCACACTGCTCGTCAATAACGCGGGCTTTAACGTCCCAGGGCCGCTCACGAAAATCCCGTTTGAGCGCGCGCTGGAAATGGTGCAGTTACACGTCGTCGCCACGATGCGGCTGACGCGGGCGGCGCTGCCCGGCATGACGGCACGGCGCAGCGGGGCGATCATCAACGTTTCGTCCGGCGCGGCGCTCGTCCCGCTGCCCGGTTCGGCAACCTACAATGCTACGAAAGCTTATCTGAACATGCTCTCCGAATGCCTGTCGTTAGAGGTGGGGCACAAGGGGGTCGTCGTACAGGCGCTTTGTCCCGGCTTCACCCACACCGAACTGACCGAGACGCAGGGGATGAAGGAAGCCGGTCTTGACCGTCTGCCGCGCTGGATGTGGCAGACCAGTGATGCGGTGGTGGCGGCTTCGCTGCGTGCGCTGCGTCAGCCGGGGCGCCCCGTTGTCGTGCCGGGGCTGCATAATCGCATCATGTTCGCCATCGCCACGTTTCCCCTCATGCGCGGGCCCGTGCGCCAGTTGGTGCGCCGCATGATGCGCTAGTGCGTGTGGCAGCCGCCTACTGTAACTGGACGCTGAGCAGCACGACCGGTCCGGGCTGCGTGCTGAAGGTTCTGCCCCTCAGGTAGTGTGCAAACGCCGACTTGCTGCTGGGTCGCAGCGAGGGCTACAGATTCAGCTCGCCACTTTCGCCGGACTCGTAGCGCGCGAGGATGGTCTCTGCGATCATCTGCGGCGTGCGCGCGTCCTTCGGCAGCTTGAATGGGGCGTGTTCCCAGAACGGCGTATCGACAGGGCCGGGGCGCAGC
>JAEUQX010000623.1 GCA_016788625.1 Anaerolineae bacterium | reverse complement strand
GTCCTCAAGCGCCTCTCCGACGCGCAGGCCAACGGCGACCGCATCCTGGCCGTCATTCGTGGCTCAGCCGTCAACCAGGACGGGCGCAGCAGCGGGCTGACCGTCCCCAACGGCCCGGCGCAGGAAGCTGTCATCCGCAAGGCGCTCGCCAGCGCCGGTGTGCAGCCATCGCAGGTCAGCTACGTCGAAACGCACGGCACAGGCACGGCCATCGGCGACCCCATCGAGGTCGAGGCGATTGGCGCAGCGCTGGGCGCAGGCCGCCCAAAAGACCTACCGCTGGTCATCGGCGCGGTCAAGAGTAATATCGGCCATGCCGAGTCCGCTTCTGGCATCGCCGGCGTGATCAAAACGGTGCTGATGCTCCAGCAGGGCGAAATCCCGCGCAACCTGCATTTCCACGAACCCAGCCCCCGCATCCCCTGGCCGGATTTCCCGGTGGTCGTCCCAACGGAGCACATGCCCTGGACGCCCATCGACGGCAAACGTATCGCGGGCATCAGCGGCTTCGGTTTCAGCGGCACGAACGCACATGTCATTTTGGAAGAAGCGTCGCTCGCTGACTTCCAGCCAACTGAAAGTGACCGCCCCGCGCACATACTGGCGCTCTCCGGGCGCGACACGAACGCGCTGCGCGATCTGGCCGGGCGCTACGCCGATTTCTTCGCCGCCCGCCCTGATGTAGACCCCGGCGATGTCGGCTACACCGCTAACCGGGGACGCGCGCAGTTCACGCAGCGTCTGGCCGTCGTCGGTGCCACAGCCGACGAACTGCGCGAGCGTCTGGCGGCATACGCAGCGGGAGAGGAAGCTGTCGGGCTGGTGAGCGGCGCACATAACCCCAAAGCGCGCGCCAGAGTCGCCTTCCTGTTCACCGGGCAGGGGGCGCAGTATGCCGGGATGGGACGGCAGCTTTACGAGACGCAGCCCGTCTTCCGCGCCGCGCTCGACCAGTGCGCCGCGCTGCTCGCCCCGCACCTTGACCAGCCATTGCTCAGCGTGCTGTTCCCGGCAGAGGGCGCGCCGAACCTGATCGACCAGACCACCTACACGCAGCCAGCGCTGTTCGCGCTGGAATACGCCCTGGCGCAGATGTGGCGCGCGTGGGGCATTGAGCCGTCAATGGTTATGGGGCACAGTGTTGGGGAATACGTCGCGGCCTGCATCGCCGGGGTCTTCAGCCTGGAAGATGGGCTGAAGCTGATAGCGGCGCGGGGACGGCTGATGGGTGCGCTGCCTGCTGGTGGCGCGATGGCGGCGGTCTTCGCGGATGCCGAACGGGTGCGCACTGCCGTTGAACCGTATGCGCGCGAGGTATCAGTCGCGGCCTACAACGGCCCGGAGAACATCGTCATCTCTGGCGCAGCCACAGTGATCGATACGCTGCTCGAACAGTTCAAAGCGGAAGGCATCAAGTCGCGTCGGTTGGTGGTTTCGCACGCCTTCCACTCGCCGTTGATGGACCCAATCCTCGCAGAATTCGAACGGGTCGCTGCACAGGTACAGTTCAGTCAACCCCGGCTCAAGCTGATTTCGAATCGCAGCGGCGCGACTGCGGGCGCGGAAATCGCCAGCGCTCGCTACTGGCGCGACCACATCCGCGAAGCTGTGCAGTTCTCCGCCAGTATCCAGGCGGCACAAGGGCAAGGCGCTACGGTCTACCTGGAGATTGGCCCCGGCACAACGCTGCTGGGCATGGGACAGCGCATCATTCAAGGGAATGCTGCCTGGCTGCCCTCGCTGCGCCCCGGCAAAGATGATTGGTCGCAAACGCTGGAGTCGCTCGGTCGGCTGTACATCGAAGGGCTGCCGGTCAACTGGGATGCTTTTGATCAGCCCTATGCACGCCGCAAAATCGCCCTACCCACCTATCCCTTCCAGCGTGAACGCTATTGGACGAACGCCAGCGCCGCGCCGTCTGCGGTTCAATCCACACGATCACGCGGCGGCCATCCGCTGCTCGGCGAACGCATCCCGCTGGCGGGCAATGCAGAGCTGCTGATCTGGGAAAACGAAATCAGTCTGCGCCGCCTGCCCTACCTCGATGATCACCGTGTGCAGGGTGCGGTCATCGTGCCTGCAACAGCCTATATGGAAATGGGCTTGGCGGCCGTAGTTGAAGCGGTTGGGCCGCTGCCCCTGGTCGTCCGCGCGGTGCAGAATCGCAAGCCGCTCTTTTTGCGCGATGGCGACACGTATACCTCGCAGCTTACCTTAACACGCGGCGCAGGTGATGAGTGGCACTTCGATGTCTACAGCCGCGCCGCCGGGCAGAACTGGACGCATCATGTCTCTGGCACGATTGCGCAGGCGGATGCAGCGCCGAGCCTGCTGGACGGCTTCGATGCGCAGGCGATCATGGCGCGCTGCACAGAAGAAATTCGCGGCGAAGCGTTCTATGCCCAGCTTGCTGAAAAAGGCAACCAATGGGGGCCAACCTTCCAGGGCATCGAAAACCTGTGGCGCGGCGCGGGGGAAGCGCTCAGCTTCGTGCGTGTGCCCGACGCCATCGCAGGTCAGTTGAATGCCTACCAGATACACCCGGCAGTCGCGGACTCGTGCGGACACGTCCTGACCGCGACCATTTCGATGCAGCGTTCGGACGACAGCCGGGGCGGCGCGTTCGTCGGCGGCGGCGTGGATGAAACACGCGTCTACGCTCGCCCATCTGGCACAGGTCTGTGG
>JAEUQX010000597.1 GCA_016788625.1 Anaerolineae bacterium | reverse complement strand
TGTAGGTCAGGTCGGCGCGGTAGCGGTTCTCCGCCAGGGCAGTCTGTCTCAGGCGCAGCGTCTTCATGGGCAACAGTCCTTGTCATTAACAACAATGATCTGCCGATGAATTCTATTGTAGTCGATTTTATCGCGCGTGATGCCGTGCGTGTGGGGTATATCCGGGCGAATACCCCGCTATTTGGGGGGAGTATGTTCGGGTGCGGGGCTGCGCGCCCGCCAGCGCTCAGCGGCAGGCTGTGGATTGACGCCGATGGGCGTAAAGAGCGACACTTAGCGAACGGCTGTTGGTGGCTACAGCCCGGCAGCAGACATGGCGAAACTGCTGGGGCTGTTGACCCACGCGCGGGCTTCGGAAGACAGAGGGCAATAGCGTCGCGCGTGGTGACGCGGCGCTGTTTGGCGAGGATGAGTCAGCGACTGGCGCTGGTGGTTTACGAAACCCCGCCAGAACGGGCGCCGGTCGACTGGCTCAGGAATACGGAGACTGTGTTCAGCAGTTCATTCTTCATGACGGGCTTGGCGAGGTAGCCGTCGCAGCCCGCCGCCAGGCAGTTATCGCGGTCGCCGTGCATGGCGTTGGCGGTCACAGCGATGATGGGAATCCAGGATAGCTGCGGCGAGGCTTTCAGGCGCTGGGTGGCTTCCAGGCCATTGATGTCCGGCAGGTTAATGTCCATCAGGATCAGGTCAGGTTGTTCGCGCGCGGCGGTGGCGATGCCAACTAGTCCCTCATACGCTTCCAGTACTTCGTAGCCCGCCGCAATAAGGATTTTCTTCACCAGTCTCATGTTCTGAGGATTGTCTTCCACATATAGGATTTTGCCGGGCATTACAGGCTCCCAGGTTTGCAACACGCACGCATGAATCGATTATGATGAATAAGGGCAATGAAGTCAACGTGATAAATCTCAACTATAGGTTACTTCTTTTGCGGGTATGACAGCATATACACGCATTCGGTATAAAATAACTGTGTAGTTAATCACCTGTCGCAGCGCAATTTCCAGCACGTATCGAGGAACTGACCGATGTCGATGACCGACTGCCCGGATATCTTCTGCCAACTGATTCACTTCTTCGCCGACCCGCTCAGCCTGGGGCTGATGCAGCGGGCGCTGCTGGCTGTCGTGCTGATCGGCATCGTCAGCGGCGTGATGGGCGCTTATGTCGTTACGCGCGGCATGGCCTTCCTGGGCGATGCGCTGGCACACAGCGTCCTGCCGGGCGTGGTGCTGGCGTTCCTGGCGTTCGGCAGCGGGCCGGGGCTGCTGGTCGGCGGATTGGCGGCGGGCAGCGTCTCCGCGCTGATCATCGGCTTCCTGACGCGCGGGCGGCGGCTGGCGGAGGATACCGCCATCGGCATCGTCTTCGCCGGGATGCTGGCGCTGGGCATCGGCATCATCTCCGGCGCACGCGATTTCTCGGTTGATCTGACGCACATGCTGATCGGCAACATCCTGGCGGTAGACCAGACCGATCTGTGGCTGATCGGCATCTTTGGTGGGCTGGTGCTGCTGATCATCGCGCTGTTCTATAAGGAATTCCTGGCGATCTCGTTCGACCCAACGCTGGTGCAAACACTGCGGCTGCCGGGCGAGGCGCTGCGGCTGCTGCTGTTGGTGCTGCTGGCCGTGACAATTGTGATCGGCGTGCAGGTGGTCGGCGTGTCGCTGGTCTCCGCACTGGTCGTTGCCCCGGCTGCGACGGCGCGTTTCTTCGTCAACCGCCTGCATCACCTGATGCTGCTCTCCGGTGTGATCGGCGCGGGCAGCGGTGTGGTCGGCATCTACGCAGCGTGGTACCTGCGCATCGCCCCCAGCGCCACCATCGTGCTGACGATGACGCTGTTGTTCGCGCTGGCCTTCTTCTTTGCGCCGCGCAAGGGGTATCTGTGG
>JAEUQX010000588.1 GCA_016788625.1 Anaerolineae bacterium | reverse complement strand
CTCGCCAGACCTGAGCTGCACCTCGACCCAATATACAACTGGCGCATCAGGACTCCAGCGGCGGGGCGCATCCACCGTCAGTCCTGCGCGCAGGTGGCCGTCCTCTGCTGCGCCCCGCCAGAATCCCACCTGCTTGTTTTCAGAATCGAACAGGCAAACCTCGACATCCAACCCGGCTGCATTATGCAGCATCGCTTCGAGATGCACGCGCCCGGTCTCGGCGTCCGGCAGCAGCCACATCTCACTGATCGCCGGGCCAGGAAAGGCGCTCAGGCGCGCGGACTGCCACAAGCCGCCAAACGGAATGCACACATCCGGCAGGAAACCCGCCAGCACCTCGCGCATCGGGAAGCGTTCGCCGGGTTTGTAGACGGTCAGTTCGATGACGTTCTCCTGGCCGAAACGCAGCGCCTCGGTCACATCGAAAGCGAAAGCCGTCCACAAACCCCTGTGTTCGCCCACAGGAACGCCGTTGACGCGCGCCTCGATGTGGTAGCTCACCGCATCGAACTGAAGCTGCACGCGCATCCCCTGCCATTCTGCCGGGGCGACGACGCTGCGGCGGTAGACTGCTGGGCCATCCGCGCGGCGGTCGTAACCCTGCGCCTCCCATGTACCCGGCACAGTGATACGTCCGCTCTGCCCGGCCAGCGCAAAATCCCACTCGCCATCTAACGAGAGCGAGAGCGAGCTGCGTTCATTGTGCCACTGCTTCATGCGTTTATCCTTCGTTCGCGTTATGGTTCACTGGTGGTTCGGCGGATACAACATGTTGTGTCCCATTCCGGTAGGGACATGGCACTGCCGTGTCCGCCAACGACACTATTGCTGACTGGATAAATCGTTACTCGTCCGCGAAGCCCATGCGCGGCAGTCGTTCGGCGGTCGGCAGCATGGGCGGGAAGGGCTTATGCGGCTCGGCCTGATACCAGTAGGCGGTGGACGCGTAGTCGTTGGTCAGCTTGTTGGCGTGGCCGTGTTCGATGGTCACCTTGATCGACTGCTCGAAGAAGATCGGGTCTTCGATGTGGTAGCGGTAGAGCGTGTTCTTGCCGCGCCAGGGCCAGTCGTCTGTGCCCTGATACAGGATGACGCCGTGATACGGAGCGCTGTATTCCTGCTTGGGGCAGAAGGCGGTGTTGAAGTAATCCTCCGTGCCTGTGCCGTGCAGCCCCGGCCAGGGCGCGCCATCGACGAAGATCATATCGTCGCCCTCGCCGTACCAGTCGTTGGCCTGCCGCGAGAAGCAGTCGATGTCCAGGTGGCAGCCGACGTAATGCCCGCGCCCTTCGGCATCGAGGATGACGTAGTTGTTCTCGCCCGTGATGTTGGGCGTGCGCCAGGCCGCGCGCATCTTGTCGTGGTCGTCCTCCCAACGTTGCCTGGGGTCTGCCCAGCCTGGCGTCGGGTTGACGCGCCGCCACTGCGCGTGGAAGCGCCCGTACTCGTCCAGGTTCGTCCCGGCGGGATAGGCTTCGTAATCCACGTAGAAGTAGAAGTTGAGCTTCTTGCTGGCCTCGTTGACGACTTCGATACGCGCGCCGCTTTGGAAGGGCATCGGGAACCAGCAGTTGAAGCTGCGCCCGTTCTCCGGACTCATTTGCAGCGGCAGCGAGACGAAGTTGCGCGACATGCTGTGCCCCATGCCGAAGAAGTCGCCGATGGGTGTCTCGACGCTCGGTGTGCTTTCGCCGTCCCAGAACATGCGCAGCAGCACCTTGCGGAAGGTGAACTTGTCGTCCGACCACATCGTCATCCAGATGTGTTTGATGCAGCCCGGCCCCGCCAGTGTCGCGATGTCGCGTGCCTGTCCCGGCTCGAACTCCCACCAATCGCTGTTGCCGCCCGCCGGATCGTAGCTCGATGCCCGCAGCCGACGCACGCCGGGGCGCAGCAGCGGCAATCCCGCCAGTGAACTCATGCCCAGAATCATCGGATTAGCCTTTCAAGCCTGTGAGTTGTATACCTTCGATGAAATAACGCTGCGCGAAGAAGAACAACACGATCATCGGCACCATGCTCAGCACCGAGGCGGCGATCAGGCGGTCGTAGAAGATCGCGCCGAACTGGTCGCGGAAGAAGTTCAACCCGACCGAGACCGGGAACATTTCCGGGCTGCTCAGGTAGATGAACGGTTCCAGGAAGCTGTTCCACGTCCACCAGAAGGTGAAGATCACCACCGTCGCAATCGCGGGCTTGCTCAGCGGCACGATGACATGACGGATGATGTCCACGACCGTTGCGCCGTCGATGCGCGCCGCTTCTTCCAGTTCACGCGGGATCGCCATGAAGAACTGCCGCAGCATGAAGATCAGGAACGCATTGCCGAAGAATGAGCGCAGGAACAGCGGCCAGAGTGTGTTGACCATGCCCAGGTCGCGGAAGATTTCGTAGACGGGCACGAGCGTCACCGGGTAGGGCAGCATCATCGTGCCGAGCAGGATGACGAAGAAGAAGTTCTTGCCCGGCGCACGCAGCCGCGCGAAGGCGTAGCCGACGACGACGCATGACAGCACGTGGCCGATGGTATTGAGGATCACCAGCGCGAACGAATTGCGGAAGAAGGTCGTGAAGTAAGTTTCGCCAACTTTGGTTTGCAGCGCCTCGCTGTAGCCCTGAAAACGAAGCTGCGCGTACATCGCCCGTTGGATGCGCTGCGGCGGCACGTCGAAGGCTTCATCGACCACTTCAGCGGGTACGACCAGCGCCATCTCGCGCGAGTCCCCCACCAGCGCGACCGAGGAAGTCGCCTCGCCCTCGCTGAAACCATCCTGCACGCGGTAGGGGATGCGGTTCAACTGGTCGCCGCGCGCGCTGGTCAGCCCGCCCAACTGCGCCAAGCGCAGCGTGTCGGCCTGATCGACCGGGATGACGGCGCTCTGCTGTGTGCCGCTCACCAGGATGGCAACTTCGAATGCGGCTCCGCTTTCGGGCGTGAAGGTCGCCACCTGCATGGGGACGCCGTTGACTGGCCTGGACTGTGCCTCGCCAAGCTGGTCGCGCGACGCGACGAACACAGCGGCGTCGAACACTTCTTCATTGATCACGGGCTGCCATGTCTCGGCAAAGAGCGTGATGTATTCGCCGGGCTGGTCGCTGATCGTCACCAGCGGCAGTTCCGTCTCGCCAACGGCGGTGAACCCGGCATCGCTGAGATTTTCGACCGGGATGAGCAGCGCCGACGCCGCGATTTCCGGCGAACCCATCACCGAAAGCTGCGATTCCGGGCCGATGGGAATGATCTGGATCGTTCCGGTCTCAAGTTCGACTTCGCGTCCTCGGAAGGTGACGCCGCCGAGTTCGATGGTGGCGCGTCCCCCGCCGTTGACGACATCGAGCGGCAGTCGCTGCGCCGCAGCCTGCACGTCCGCGATCTCGGCCACGACCAGCGTATCACCCTCGCCGCGCGCCAACGCGACGACCTGCCGCGTTTCGCCCTCTGTCGTCCAGGGGCGCACGTTCAGTGTGATGTTCTCGACGGTCTGCGCGGCGGCCTCGCCCACTTCCGCGACGGGGACGGTCTGCAGGCCGCTGAGTTTGCTGGCGTCAATCACGGTTGTGTAACGCCGGATACCGATTTCGATCACCTTCTGCGCTTCGCCGTCGATCTCCACCTGCCAGAGGTTGATCATTCGGTTGGTGCTGCCCGCGCGC
>JAEUQX010000559.1 GCA_016788625.1 Anaerolineae bacterium | reverse complement strand
TGCCACCGAGGACGCAAATTTCTACAATCATCCCGGCGTCGATGTGGTTGGTATCCTGCGCGCTTTGTGGATTAATGTGCGCGGAGGCGAGGTGCTGGCGGGTGGCAGCACGATCACGCAGCAGGTCGCCCGCAACCTGCTTTTTGACCCCGAACAGCGCGCCGAACGCACACTGCGCCGCAAACTACGTGAGGGCATCCTGGCGCTGCGCCTGCAAAGCGTATACAGCAAAGATGAGATTCTGGCGCTTTACCTCAATCAAAGCTACTTCGGCAACCTGGCCTATGGCATCGAAGGCGCTGCGCGGGCCTATTTCGGTAAATCTGCGCGCGAACTCTCTTTGGCCGAGTGCGCATTGGTGATTGGGCTGATCCAATCCCCCGCCACGTATGATCCGCTAAGCGACCGTGACGCCGCTGAAGCGCGCCGCGATGTCGTGCTGGGGCTGATGCAGCAAAAAGCCATGATCAGCGAGACTCAAGTGACGGAAGCGCAGAATGACGCCCTACAATTCGCAGCCAGCCCCTTCCCCATCAAAGCACCACATTTTGTCATGGCTGTTTGGAAGCAGCTTGAACGCCAGTTCGCCGAAGTGCTTTACACGGATGGATTGGACGTGATCACCACGGTCGATCTGAATTGGCAAACCCGCGCCGAAGAAATCGCGCGTAACCAGTTGCTCTATCTCAACAACCCTGTTCAGCCCGGCAAGGTGCCCGCTAACGCCAACAATGCTGCTCTCGTCGCGCTTGACCCGTTCACAGGTCAGGTGCTGGCCCTGCTCGGCAGCCCGGATTACTTCGACGAAAGCATCGATGGGGCGGTCAACGCGGCGCTGGCCCTGCGGCAGCCCGGCAGCGCGCTCAAGCCGTTCACCTATGCAGCCGCCATGAACCCCGAGCTGGATGATCCCTGGACGGCGGCAACCATGATTCTCGATGTCGAGACGCCCTTCATCACCCGCAAACTGGAAAGTTACACTCCGGCAAACTTCGGCCTGGTCGAACACGGCCCGGTACTGGTGCGCGAGGCGCTGGCATCGTCATTCAACATCCCGGCGGTTGTCGCGCTGGAACACATCGGAGTTCCAACGCTGGTCAACCTGTTACAGCGCGCGGGCGTCGAGACACTGGCTCAGAATCCCAACATTGACCTCGCCATCACACTTGGCGGTGGCGAAGTGCGCCTGCTCGACCTGACGCAAGCCTACAGCATCTTCGTCAATGGCGGCTACCGAACCGAACCGACCTTCATCCTACGGGTCACCGATCATCAGGGTAATGTGCTGCACGAGTGGCAGCCGCATCCGCCTGAGAATCAGGTTCTGGATGAGCGTGTGGGTTACATCATCACCGATATCCTCAGCGACAACGAGGCGCGCATCCCGGCCTTCGGCCCGAACAGCGCGCTCAATATCGCCCGGCCTGCCGCCGCCAAGACCGGAACCACGACCGACTTTCGAGACAACTGGATTGTTGGTTACACGCCCAATCTGGTTGTGGGGGTTTGGGTGGGCAATGCCGACAATACCCCGATGGTTAATGTGACAGGCATCAGCGGCGCAGCACCGATCTGGAACGCCTTCATGCGCGCGGTGCTGCTCGGCCAACCAGAACTCGACTTCGACCAACCAGCAGGTATCGTGCGGCACAATGTCTGTGCCACCAGCGGCCTGCTGCCGACAGCGCAGTGTCCGCTGCTCAGGAGTGAGTGGTTTATTGAGGGCACTGTCCCGACCGAGCCAGACAACCTCTACCAGACATTCCGCATCGATACAGCGACGGGTTTTCTCGCCGATGAGGCCACACCGCCGCAACAGATCGTCTCTCAGGTCTATCTGGTACTGCCACAGGAAGCGCGCGATTGGGGACTGCGCAACGGCATTCGCCAGCCACCGCTCAATGCTCCCCTGCAGCTACCTGATGAAAACGCAGGGCTGCGACTGCTCGAACCTGACCCCTACACCGTGTTCGAGATCAGCCCGCTGATCCCCCTCGAAACACAGCGCTTGCGCTTCACCGTTGCTGCGCCGTCCGGCACTCAATCCGTAACCTACTTTCTGAACGGGGAAGAACTCGGCACGAGCACGACCGCACCCTGGGTTGTCTGGTGGCCGCTGCAAGTTGGGCAGCACGAACTCGTCGCTGAAGCGCTGCTCACCGACGGAACGCTGGATGTGAGCGAAACTATCACCTTCAGCGTAACGCAGTTTGCTCCACCCCAGTCCAGCGAGGCGGACACATCACGTCCATAGTTTACAGTTATGCGATCCTGCCTGGAGCTGTAAACGCGGAACGCACGCCATTCTGAAAACGCGATTTACGATGTCCCGCGCTGCGGAAACATGGCCAGGTCTGCTGCCAGCCCATTTGCCATTTCAAGCAGCGTCTCTGGCGGCGTATGAAAACGCAGAGTCACTATGTTGGCTTCACGCGGGATGATCACTTTGGTCGGTGGCTGGAATTCGTCCATCAGGTGAATATTGAGCGCGACGACACTGCCTGCATCATTGCGAACGGCCTGCAAAGCGATGTCCGGCTCGGAAAAACCCCAGGTTTCCTGCTCAACGGCTGCACCTGCCGCAAGCTGCCGCAGCCAGTGTACGCACCCCTCAACCTCCCACGTCAATGCGCCGGCATCTTCCACCTGCCAGCGCCACGCGCCATGCACCAGGTTTAACGAGACCTGAATGGTCAGCCAGTTCGCATCCTCTCGGTCATGGATTACATCCGGGAATTCATACCCGGCAATCGTCATTTCCAGTTGGAAACGGTCATTCGTCAATGTCACAGGCATCATTGCCTCCTGAATAACAGTGTGACAGGAGCAAGTTTGTCCATTATAACCAATCTCTTTTGTTTACCACCTTACAGACGTGCTCAACTTATCGAATACGAAACCACAGGATTTTGGGGTATAGTCTGCAAGGATGGCTTCACACTTTCCGCCTATACTGGAAATGTAGAGTCTCCAAACCCACCCCAATCACACTGCGTTGAAGGATGGATATCGTGCAAAACGCTGTGATTTCTGCTCGTGAACTCACCCGCACATTTGGCGACAAAGCAGCGGTCAACCGACTAACCCTGGATGTACTACGCGGCGAGATCTTCGGCTTTCTCGGCCATAATGGCGCGGGCAAGACGACGACCGTACGCCTGCTCAACGGTGTCCTGGCATTCAGCGGCGGCAGCGCGACCGTGCTAGGGCTGTCGCCCGCAGCAGACGGACCAGCGCTGCGGCGGCGCACCGGAGTACTCACCGAAACACCGTCGCTCGACGAACGGCTGAACGCCCGCGACAACCTGACAATCTATGCAGAGGTCTACGATGTGCCACGCGATCAGGTCAATCGACGGGTCGATGAAATACTCGGCTTGTTTGACCTTGCAGATCGCTCAAAAGAGCGGGTTGGCGGGTTCAGCAAAGGGATGAAGCAGCGACTGGCGTTGGCGCGTGCGCTCCTGCACCGTCCGGAAATACTGTTTCTGGATGAACCGACAGCCGGACTTGATCCCCAGGCTGCGCGACAGGTACGTGACCTGATCACACACTTCAGCCGTCAGGAGGGACACACCGTCTTCATGTGTACCCACAATCTTGTCGAAGCGCAGCGTCTGTGTGACCGCGTGGGTGTGATGGAACATGGCAGGTTGCTTGCGGTGGGCACACCGGTGGAACTGGCGCGGCAGCTTGGCAGCCGGGCGCGCGTTGAAATCGAAGTTGCTGCCGAACACGTTCAGCGGGCGGACAGCCTTCTTCGAAGTCTGACAGCCGATGTCAGCGTGGAACACGACACGTTCATGATCGGTGGCGTCGAACGTGAGTTTGTGCCAAGAGCATTGGCCGCACTGGTGAACGCGGGCGTAATGGTCTACCGTGTGGCTCCCGCCGAGCCATCACTGGAGGATGTCTACTTTGCCCTGCACGAGAGGAATGAAACATCATGAACTGGCGAGGTATTCGCGCCATCATCCGCAAGGATTTGATGGTGGTGACGCGCAGCCGCAATACGATGCTGGCGATGATCGTCGTGCCGCTGCTCTTTACGGTCGCGCTACCTGCGGGCATGATCCTGCTGTCATCATCCCAGGATATGCTGGATGAATTTTCACCAGATGGCGACATGGCGTTGTTCTTCAACAATCTCCCGGCATCGATCAACGACGAACTAAGTGCTTTTCCCCAGCCCAACCAGCAGATCATTATCCTGTTGACGATGTATCTGTTCGCGCCGATGTTCCTCATTCTGCCGATGATGACCTCGTCAATCCTGGCGGCGGACAGCTTTGCAGGTGAAAAAGACCGCAAGACGTTAGAAGCCCTCATTTACACGCCTCTGACGGATGCGGAAATCTTCATCGCCAAGCTGCTGTCGTCGTTCGTGCCGGCGCTGCTGGTCAGCCTGTTGGGCGGGCTAGCCTATGGATTGGTCGTCAACACCGTGGCCGCACCCATCATGGGGCGCATTTTCTTCCCCAACCTTACCTGGGTAGCATTGATATTCTGGGTAGCGCCAGCCGCCGCGGCCCTGGGTTTAGGCGCAGTGGTGCTGGTCTCTTCGCGCGTGAACAGTGCTCAGGAAGCCAATCAACTCAGCGGCTTGATCGTGGTGCCGTTGGTGCTGCTCGTTATCGGCCAATTGGGCGGCGTTGTTTACCTCAGCGCCGGTGTTGTATTCAGCATTGGGTTTGTATTCTGGCTTTTGGGGGCAGCCCTGCTGTGGTATGGCGCGCGAACCTTCAAGCGCGGCGAGCTGCTGGCTCGGCTCTAGCATCGCATTCCCATGGGAATGAAATCAAGCTCAACCCACGAATAATGAGAGGTATCGCGGAGAATTGGCTTCGATCTGTTGAGTGAGGGAATTCACCAGGAGCTTACATCGATGGGCATTAACCTCAACTGCCCCCAATGCGGAAAACGAATGACTTTCGATCTAGCCTCTGTCGTGGTCACCTGCCCACACTGCGGCTTCCAGCGCTCGACCGGGTTGGACGAACGCGCCGCCGAAATCCGTGCCAAAGGGATACGCCCAGAAGTGAGTGTGAGCAACGCAGACAAGGTCAACATTCGCGCCATAGTCCTGTTCCAGACTGCTCACGATCATCTCTATGCTGGGGACAAAGTGTCAGCACGCCAGGCACTGCATCAGGCCATCGAAATCCAGCGTGATTTCCTTGATGCGCATCTTTGGTTAGCGCGCATCGCGGACGACGATGCCGAGCGACGTGAACACCTCAGCAGTGTTCTGGCTTATGACCCCACAAACCTCGAAGCAATGCGTATGATGCTGGTGCTGAACGGCCATCTGACCAGCGAACAGGCCGAACGTTCGCAAACAGAAGGGATGCCAGTCCTGCGTTCCGCCGATTCGCCCGTCAGCACCCAAACCGTGATCCTGCGCTGCCCGAAATGTCAGGGTGACATGACAGCAGACGAGACCACTGGCAGGGTCGTATGTGCATTCTGCGGCCATTCCGCACCAGCGCCGGGACGCAGCAGTGCTGCGCCAGAAATTCTCGTGGCCGCCCTGCTCAAGCGCCGCGCCGAGGCAATCCGTTGGGTTGTTGGTGAACGGATACTTCACTGCAATGCGTGCGGCGCGGAACGAACGCTCAGCGCATCGACGCTGTCCGCGCGCTGTGTTTTCTGCGGTTCGAACCACGTCATTGAGCAGGATGCCCTGGGATCATTCGAGCAGCCCGACGGAATCGTACCATTTGCCATCACCCGCGATCAGGCAGGTGAATTCATCAAAGAGCGGCTGCGGAGCATGACTGAACGGCTCAAAGGCTGGTTCAACGACAACAAAGTGGTGCAAGGCAACCTGAATGGGTTTTACCTGCCATTCTGGGTATTCGATGTTGTGGTCGAAGTCTCGCGCACTCGTATCGAAAGCAAACCGTCCAACGAACGCCTGCGGATGACGACTATGCCGCCGTACCAGCAGACCAAGCAGATCGATGCTCTCTACGACGTGGAGGTCGCAGGATTCCAGTCACCGCCGTCAGAAATGAACGCGCAGTTAGGTGATTACGATCTTTCGACGCTGCTCGCCTACGACCCGCAGATGCTCGCGCGCTATCCGGCACAAATCTACACCATTGACTTCGACCGTGCCGCCCTAGAAGCGCGTGGTCGTGTTGCGCAGGTGATGCGCCAGCGCTACCAGCGCAGCGAACCCGCGCAGGATGGTGTCTCTGTACATGTGTTTTCCAATGTGCAGCAGATGACATTCCGCCTCGTTTTGCTGCCCGTCTGGATCGCCACGCTGGTTGAGGCTGACCGCGACCGTCGCATTGCGTTGGTCAATGGACAGACCGGGAAAGTTGTTCTGGGCAGAGCGGAGAGAATTGTCTAGAACCTGTGGGTGACTGCCTCCGACGACAGCCTGTATTCATGCTGTTCAGCGGGCAAGGCGCAGAGGCAATGAAACCCGCGCGAAAACGAAATGACATCTGCAGCATTTTTTGTGCTGCCCGAACTCCTTGTGCAAACACCCGTATATCGCGCATACTATAAATACTGCTGTTGATGATGAGGCTGCATTGATGGTCGCTGAATCGACGGGTTATGATAAGGAATGGCTGGCCGAGAAACGCGTTCTTTCCTATCGCTTTCATGATCTTAGTCCCACAATAATCGACCGCTGGGCAGACGACCTGGCTGCCGAACTGAATGCCTGGCCGAATGGCAAGACCTGGCGGCTCATGCTGGATATTCGCCTGCACGGCGGTTTCATTAGCCCGTACAGCCTGCGGCGCGCAAGAGAAATTGCCTCCCTGCGTCCCGATGTACCCGGACGGCTGGCCGTTCTGGTCAGCAGCAAGCTTGCCGCTGACATCATCACCATGACCATTCGCGCCACCAACAACACCTTCCGCAAACGCTCTGTCTTCAATAACGAACCGATCGCGCTGCGCTGGCTGCTTGACGATAAAGCCCGCTGACCAACTGTTTGGCGGACGTGAGTAATCCGCGCTATTCTGATCGGGGAGTGTTCGCTACAATCTCATCCACGCCGCCCAATGGCCGCGTTAGTAAAGGTGTTATTCATGCGACGAGCGCTCATTATCATCGCCAGCGTAGTAGTCAGTGCGCTGCTGTTATGGTTGGCCTTACGCAATGTACCGCTGCAAGACATCGGCGCCAGCATCAGCAAGGCCAATCCAGCTTGGCTGTTGTTCGGATTCATCTGGATCAGTGCCGGGCTGTGGACGCGCGGCGAACGCTGGCGCGGGCTGATGGGCTTTCGGTCACCAGCGCTGAAAACCAGCAACATCCTCAATATCGGCTTCATGCTTAACCTGCTGCCGCTGCGCGCGGGTGAGGTAGTACGATCGCTGCTGGCGACGCGTGTTGGCGTACCTTTCATGACCGCCGCCACCAGCGTGGTGGTCGAGCGCATGATCGATACGCTGCTCGTCGTCTTAGCGCTGGTCTGGGCGATCAGCCGCCTGCCAAACGCGGCGCCAGAGATCGTCGGCCCAACCACCACATTTGGTGTCCTGGTGGTCATGGTCTTCCTGGTGCTGATATTCTTCGCTCGCTTCCCCAAGATCGGTCACCAGGCGCTCTCTTTTGCTGTGCGTGTCTTCCCGTTTCTCAAACGCCTGCCGCTCGAACGCCAGTTTGATCATGTACTGGATGGCCTCAAACCTCTCATGCATCTCAAGAATGCTGTACATGCGATCGTCTGGACGCTGATCTCGTGGGGAATCTCCGTACTGACGATCTGGGCGCTCATCCAGGCACTGGGAATCACAGGGGTTGACCAGTTCTTACTTGCTATACTGGGTTTGTGCCTGGCATCTTTCAGCATCGCCGTGCCAGTAACATTGGCGGCGCTGGGGCCGTTCCAGATCGCGCTGTTGGTCGCCGGACAGTCGGTTGGTCTGAGCGAAGCGGAATCACTCTCGCTGGGCTTCCTGTTTCATGGCATCAACATCCTCGGTTACATCGTGTGGGGCATGGTTGGACTCTTCGCGATGGGCATCTCGTTGGGTGATGTAATGTCGGTCAACAAGGATCAAAAAATCGGCGAGGAAACGGCATAACATGCCCTTCGCCGAAATCGCTACAGGCGCACGTCTGCACTACGATGATGCGGGACAGGGCGAGCCACTCATCCTGCTGCATGGGCTGTTGGGGACAGCGGCGCTGCACTTCCCCCAGGTCGTCGACTGGCTGCGCCCGCGTTACCGGCTCGTCGGGCCAACTCTGCGCGGCTATGGCGACTCGACTCCCAAACCCCGCGACTTCCCGCTGCGCTTCTACCATCGCGATGCTGATGATGTGCTGGCGTTCATGGACGCGCTCAACATCCAAAC
>JAEUQX010000556.1 GCA_016788625.1 Anaerolineae bacterium | reverse complement strand
TGCCGGAACTGAACGAGGCGAAGGCCGAAATCATCGCCCTGATTGATGCCATCAGCGCGCACCTCAACAGCCTGAAGAGCGGCGGGGGCAGCGGCGGCTCGCACGGTGGGAGCGGGCACGAGCATGGGTAAAAACGGAAGTATTCACCACAGAGGCACAGAGAAGCACAGAGGGTGGGTTTTCGTAGGGACACGACATGTCGTGTTCGTCCAGAGCAGCACAGCGTGATGAAGTAGGGCGAAGGGGAGCTTAATGGCACGTCCGATGCTCGGCGATCTGGAACTGCAACTGGTGCAGCAGATCGATGTCGAAGGCGACCAAGGGCTGGTACAACACAGCATACCCGCGCTGGAAGGTGATTTCCTCCAGCGTATCGGGCGTTATGCCGCGCGCGTCACGCTCAGCGGCGTGCTGGCCGGACCGGAAGTGGCCGACGGGCTGAAGGCGCTGCGCGAGAAATTCCAGGCCGCCGAACCAGTCGATTTCGTCGCGGACATCACGACCGCAACGCGCGTAGACAGCGTGCTGATCGAGGCCTTTGGTGTGCGCGAACTGGCAGGCAAGCCGGAACGCTTTGAATATGCCTTCACCCTGCGCGAGTATATCGCGCCGCCCGCCGTGACGACCGAGCGCCCGACGCCAATCCCCGAACCGGAAGAGCCGGAAGACCCGCGCCCGATTGACCCACCGCCCCCGCCCGATGATGACATCCGCGATGAGGTCGGCACGCTGGTCGTCGAGGTGATCGTCGAAGGCGACCCCGATTTCGACTTCCGCCGTGTCACGGTCACGGTACAAGGCACGCGGCGCGATGGACAAGCCTTGACGCAGACGCTGACCAACCGCACTGACAATATTTGGCGCGAGGAACGCTTCCCCGCCGGGCAGTTCACCGTGATGGCCGTCGTCAACGATGACGCGACGATGACCGGTTCAGCTGAGGCCGAGGTCAACCCCGGTGCGACCACCCAGGTGACAATCACACTGCGGGCGACCAGCGGGGTGATTGCCAAGACCTTCGTGGTGCATTTCTGGTTCGACAAAGCGTTTGTTGAGCCATGTATGCGCCAGGTGCTGGCGGAAGTGGCCGACTATGCTGCCGCGCACCCCGACGAGAAACTGCTAATCCTCGGCCACACCGACCTGACGGGTTCGGACGAATACAACCAGGCGCTCTCCGAACGGCGAGCGCGCAGCGTGAATGCGCTGCTGACGAATGGCCGTGATCTGGCCGGGGCGCAGGCAGAATTGAACGAGCTGCGCCAGACAAGGCCGAGCGGCACAGTCAATACCGTCAAGGACTCGTGGGGCGTGCGCGAGCAGCTCTACATCCTGCAAAGCCTGGGGCTTTACAGCGGCCCGATCAAAGAGACAGAAGACCAGAACACCAATCAGACCGTGCGCGACTTCCAGACCAGCAAGGGGCTGACCGCAGACGGCATCGTAGGCGATGCGACCTGGGCGGCGCTGATTGATGCCTACCTGGCGCAGAACCCGCTCAACGTGCCGGAGAGCCAGTTCCTGCCCAATGCGGCGGAAGGCTGCGATGGTGGCATTCTGAAGTGGCTGGGCGCGGGCGAGAAAGACCCTACGCGCAATACCCAGGACGCCTGGCGACCGAACCGCCGTACCGAATGCCTCTTCGTGCGAGCAGACGCACTGCCGTGCCCCGTGCCGCAGCCCGTCACGTTTGGCCTGCCGCCGGGCACGGTGGGCGGGACATGGTGCCTGGGGCCGGGCAATCCGAATGATCGTGTGTGTTTCGCGCACCCGGCGCAGAGTCCCTGCCCACCGGATGACCAGAGCAAGTGGTGCCGCCAACCCGACACGCTGGAGACGATTACCGTCAGCGGCTCGATTCGCAATGCAGACGGCAGCCCGTTCGCCAACGCGCGCTACGTGCTGATCGCCCCGGACGGCGAGTATCTGGCGACCAATTCCAGCGGTGCGGCTATTCCCGGCGAGAACGCGGCGGGCGCGAATCGCGGCAGGCCGATCATCAGCCGGGCGGACGCGAACGGCCAGTTCAGCTATCCGCTGCAAAAGCGCGCGGGCATCTACACCTTTGAACTACAAGAGAATTCGCCTGCGCGGCTGGCGGAAGACCCATCCGGCTCGGCGCGCGGGGTGACGCTGTGCAAGCGGCTGCGCGCGGGCGTGACGTTCGATGTGGTGGCGGAAGCGCCGGGCAGCGTTGCGCCGCCAACGACTCAGGCCGTGCTGACCTTCGTCGCGGAGAACGACCCGCAAGTTGTCATCGAAGGAGCGCGCATAGGGGACGCCGTGCGGCTGCGCGCCGACCTACCCGACGCAACCGGGGATGAGGTGACGATCGAGATCATCAGTCTGCCAATTCCGGGGGAGGGAAGCTGATGGCGATACGCAAAAGCGTCAACAGCCTGACCGCCCAGGAACGCGCTGACTATGTGCGCGGCGTGAAGCTGATGAAGGCTAACGGGCGCTATGATCGTTTTGTGCGAATCCATGCCTCCGTCCAGCGCACGCCGACGATCAACGCGGCGCACATGGGACCGGCCTTCCTGCCCTGGCATCGCCAATTCATCCTGGAATTCGAACGCGATTTGCAGAGCGCGCTGGGCAACCCGGATTTCGGACTGCCCTATTGGGACTGGGCGGCGGATAGCAGCCTTGCGCCGACTGCGATGTCGGTTTGGCAGTTGGATTTGTTGGGGCCGAACGGTACATCAGAGGCGGGACGCAACCCGGTGCTGAGCGGCGAGTTCCGGCGTGGGCAGTGGGTTATCGTGCCTTCTGGTCCTGGTCAACCGACCTTCCTGGAACGCACGTTTGCCCAGGATACGCCGTCGCTGCCCAATCAAGCGGGGGTGGATGCTGCACTGGCATTAACACTCTATGATACGCCACCTTTCAACCAGACCAGCACGAATTCGTTCCGCAACCAGCTTGAGGGCTGGGTGGGGCCGCAGCGGCTACATAACAACGTTCACGTCTGGGTGGGTGGCTCGATGTCTCCGCTCACATCGCCCAACGACCCGGTGTTCTTCCTGCACCACTGCAACGTGGATCGCATCTGGGCGCAGTGGCAGCTCTGCTCGTCCACGCCGCAGTATCTGCCTGTGACAGGTGGGCCAACCGGCCACAACCGCGATGACCAGATGTGGCCGTGGAACGGCAGTGGATTCGAAGGCAGAACCACCCGTGTGCGCCCGCGTGATGTCGATAATCACCGCGCGCTCGGCTACTTCTACGACACCGAGGTGCGGCGGCAGACGGTCACGCTGCGGCGGTCGGGTGGGGCGCGCTTCGTTTCACCGCAAAGTCTGCGCCTGATCAGTCCATGCGCCTCGCAAGCGCCGACCAGCAGCACGCTATTCATACCCAGCCAGACAGGCGGCGTCCTGCGTGCGGAACGCACGCCACTGAATGACCAGATCACGGTGGAGGGCTGAACGATGACGTTGAAGCCCGCCTACAAACTCACCATCGCACCGCCGCAGGAAGGCACGGGTGGTCTGTCGTCGGTCGTCAGCAACCTCGATACAGGCGCGCTGGGTGGCACTGGCAAGGTGATCGATACCACCGACCAGCCAAAGGCCAGCACGGTTGTTGACCTGACGGTGCGGCTCGACATGGATGTGCCCGCCGACAGCGTGACGCTGGTGATGGGGCAGGTGGGCAGCTTCCGCCCACAGCGTGACGGACTGCTCAAGGTGGCGCTGGGCTACAACGGTGACGACGAACTCACGCAGGTGATCACAGCGACGATTACCGGCGTCGAGCCGGGATTGACGACGCAGCGCATCACCGGGCAGAGCGCGGCGCAGCGGCTGCTGTGG
>JAEUQX010000495.1 GCA_016788625.1 Anaerolineae bacterium | reverse complement strand
GCGGGCGCGGGCGAGACGGTAGTTCTGTCGCACGCCGCATTCCTGGACAGCCGCATGTTCGATGAACAATGGGACGTGTTGGCGCAGCGTTACCGCGTGATTCGCTATGACATGCGCGGTTACGGCCAATCCAGCGCGGTGCAGGGGCCGCTGTGCCGCCGCGACGATCTGCTGCGCCTGCTGCAACACCTGGGCGTGACGCGCGCACATCTGGTCGGCTGCTCGAATGGCGGCGAGATCATGCTCGATCTGGCGCTGGAACACCCGGACTTAGCGGCGTCGTTAACGATGGTTGGTTCAACGCCCAGCGGCTTTGAATTGCAGGGTGAAGTGCCGCGTTACCTGTTCGAGATGATGGAGGCTGCCCAGATCGGTGATGTTGACCGCGCCAGCGAACTGCAAATCCGCATCTGGTTTGACGGGCAGTTTCGCGAGCCTGAGCAGGTGAATGCTGAACTGCGGGCGAAGGCGCTGCGGATGAACCGCATCCCGGTCGAGCGCGCCACGTTCTTCATCGCGGATACACAACCACTGCGCCCGCTCGACCCGCCCGCCGTGACACGCCTGGGCGAGGTTCGCTGCCCGACGCTGATCATCGCGGGTGCGCTCGACCACCCGGAGGTTGTGCGCGCGGCTGAAGTGATGGTGGCAGGCATCCCAGGGGCAAAGCAGGCGCTGTTCCCGGACTGTGGGCATGTGCCCAGCTTCGAGCGAGCGAGTCTGTTCAATACGACGCTGTTGGATTTCCTGGCGCAGATTACAGACCACGCCGCGCTATCGACTGCGACGATCAATCCTGCATGAACATTCTAGGAGGAGTGGGGTTGGAACTGCCCAACCCCATAATCCTATCGTGCTACGACGCGGCCTGCACCGTCACGCGCGCCAGCAGCCACTCGATGATCGTCGGCATCAGTTCCGGGATGAAGGTCTGCTCCAGCGTGCCGTATTCATTGAGGCTGCCCGTCACCGCCGCCTGCATCAGGTGGTTGGCGTTGGGGAAGGTCACGACCTGGTAGTCGGGGTTGCCGCCCGCCTGCATGGCCGCTTCGAAGGCTGCCACGTTCTGCTCGGCGTCCACCTGCACATCCAGCCCGCCGTAAATCGCCAGCACCGGCACGCTGATGCGCGACCAGTCGTCGGCAGGCACAGAGGTCAGGAAGTAGCGGAACCAGGGAGTCGCCAGCGTGGCGACGGCCTGTTCAGCCGCGTTGCGCGCAAAGGCCTCGATATCGCCCAGCGCCGTGCGTTCTTCCTCGCTCATCATCGCCGTTTGCGCCAGCGTGGTTTCATAGGTCAGTGTCTCCAGCGCCGCCGTATCGCCGCTGACTGCCAGCGGGAAGGCTTCGCGCAGGTAGGCAAGCTGCGACTCGATCGCTTCAGCAGATGCGCCATCACTCTGCAAAATGCGCTCATTCTGCTTGAGCATCAGCTCGGTGATGGGCGCGCTCGGCCCGGCCAGCGAGATGATGAAGGCGATGTCCGGGTTGGAGACGCCCAGGATCGAGGCGACCATGCCGCCCTCGCTGTGACCCAGCACGCCGATTTCCGCCGCGTTGATCTCCGGGCGGCCTTTCAGGTAGGTGATGGCCGCCGCCGCATCCGTGGCGAAGTCTGCCGATGTCGCGCTGTCGAAATCGCCCGTCGATTCGCCCACGCCGCGATCATCGTAGCGCAGCACGGCGATGCCCGCGCGGGTCAGAGCGTCGGCGATCAGCGCGAAGGGTTTGATGGCCGCTACCGGCAGCAGCGACTCATCGCGATCCTGTGGGCCGCTGCCCGTCACCAGCACCACCGCCGGGGCTGGACCTTCGGTCGCGGGCAGGGTCAGAGTCCCGGCCAGTGTGATGTCGCCGTTGGCGAAGGTGACTTCCTCGACCAGGTACGGCACATCTTCGGCGGGGGCTTCCACGCGCGGGGCGAGCGCATCCAGCACGGGCACGAACACGCTGGCGTGCAGCGCGTCGTATTCTTCCGGCGCGGCCTGCAGCAGCACGATATAGGTGCGTCCTTCGGTCTCGGCCAGCGCCAGGTCAACCGTCACGCTGATGCCACCCTGAGCCACGTCAATCTTGTAGAGCGTCCAGTTCAGCGCGGCGCTGCTGTAGGTGCCGACGCTCTCCGGCGCTTCCGTCAGCCCCAACTGCGGCAGGATGCTCGGCAGCAGATCGGCGGCGCTGAGCGGCGCGGACTGCTGCGCCAGCACGGCAAAATCGGTCGTCGTGCTGGCCCGTGTGCGCACGCCCGGCGCGACTGTCTGCCAGCCTTCCGGCACGAGGGTGTTAAAGCCAAAGGTCTCGTCTTCAAAGGGCGTCAGGTTCACGTCCTGCGCCAGCGCCGCGCCTGCGCCCAGTGCGAGCAGCGCCACGACCAGCAGTCCCAGTAACCATCGCTTGACCACGATGTCAGCCTCCTGTGTATGTTGAGTCTTAGGTCGATAGCCTTAAGTCGTTAGCGAATAGCCCTGAATGCCAGCGCCCAGCGATCAACCGCGTAGTCTCAATGACTGACGACTAATAACTATCGACTGTCAGTTTATAAGGGGTATATCACACGTACATCGCGCGTCATATCCCCAGGTTTCAGTACGCAGCCTGGGCAGGGCAGGTTGCGGTACTGCCTCTGCGCTGCAAATATGGAATAGGCTACCCCGCCCTTCTGCGCTACAATAACACCGTTTAAGGCTGCATCATCAGGGAAAAACCGCATGGCTTTGAAGGTCTTTAATGTCTTGGGACGCGAGAAAGTTGACTTCGTGCCGCTGACGCCGGGTTACGTCAACATCTATGTCTGCGGCCCCACCGTCTACGATCATGCGCATCTCGGCCACGCGAAGAACTATGTCAACTTCGACATCATCGTGCGCTATTTGCGCTTCAGCGGCCTGAATGTGCTCTACGTGCAGAACATCACCGATGTCGGCCACCTGCTCGAATCGCAGGAGGATCGCATCCTCAAGAAAGCGCGAGAGATTCAGGCGCTGCCGATGCAGATCGTCGAAACCTACGCGCGCAGCTACTTCGAGGATATGGACGCGCTCGGCGTGAAGCGGCCCGATATTTCGCCGCGAGCCAGCGGCCACATCCCCGAACAGATTAAGATGATCGAGACGCTGATCGCCAAAGGCAATGCTTACGAGGTCAATGGCAGCGTCTACTTCGATGTCGGCAGCGCGCCCGGTTATGGCAAGCTTTCCAACCGCAAGGTCGAACAGCTTGAGGCTGGTACGCGCGAAGTTGTGCGCGACGAGAAACGCAGCCCGGAGGACTTCGCGCTGTGGAAACGCGCCGAACCGGAACACATCCTGCGCTGGGACAGCCCCTGGGGTGAAGGCTTCCCCGGCTGGCACATTGAGTGCTCGGCGATGGCGAAGAAATATCTGGGGCCGACCTTCGATATTCATGGCGGTGGCATCGATAACATCTTCCCGCACAACGAGAGCGAAATCGCCCAGAGCGAGTGCGCCAACGACGCCGACTTCGCGCGCTACTGGCTGATCGGCGGCAGTCTGACGGTGGATGGCGTGAAGATGTCCAAGAGCCTGGGCAACTTCATCACCATCAAGGATGCGCTGCGCGATTATCGCCCACAGGTGGTGCGCATGTTCGCCATGAGCGCGCATTACGGCAGCCCGGTCGATTACAGCGAAGAGGCTATGCGCTCGGCCAATGCAGGCTGGGAGCGATTGTTCGGCGCGGTGCGGCTGACGCGCAGCATGATGGCGAGCGCTCCGGCTGGCGAGGATGGCGGCGCGTTCCGTGAACGGCTGGCACAGGCGCGGGCGGAGTTCATCAGCGTGATGGATGACGACTTCAACATGCCCAAGGCCGTCGCCGTGCTGCAAGAACTGACGCGCGACGTGAACACGCTGCTCAACAGTGGGCAGGCCGTCGGCAGGGCGACGCTGGAAGCGATCAACGATACCTATAATCAGTTGGGCGGTGATGTGCTGGGCATCATCCCGGCGGCGGAGGCCAGCAGCAGCAACGGTCAGCGCGAGGCGGGTCTGATCCAACTGCTGATCGACATGCGCAAGCAGGCGCGCGCTAACAAGAACTACGCCGAAAGCGACCGCATCCGCGACGAACTGGCGCGCTTGGGCGTCGTGCTGGAAGACCGTTCCGATGGCACCGTCTGGCGCGTGAACTAAGGCGGACAATATGGCCGAATTCATCTATGGGCACTGGGCGGTTATGGAGACGCTGCGCGCGGGCCGCCGCACCATCGAGCAGCTCCTGGTGGCGGAAAATGCCGAAGAAAAGGGCATGACCGCTCAGATTATCGAAGAAGCACGCGCGCGCGGGGTCAAGGTGCAGCGGTCGCCGCGCCGTATCCTGGATGACCTGGCGAGCGGCGGCAATCACCAGAGCACGGTGCTGCGCGCCGGGCCGTATCCCTATGTCGATACCGAGGACATCCTCTCGCTGGCGCAGCAGCGCGGCGAGAAACCCTTCATCCTGATCCTCGACCTGCTCAAAGACCCGCAGAACGTCGGCGTGCTGCTGCGCGTGGCCGAATCGGTCGGCGTGCATGGTGTGCTGATCCAGGAACGCCGCAGCGTGGATATTAGCCCAACGGTGGTCAACGCCTCGTCGGGGGCGGTAGAATATCTGCTCGTCGCGCAAGTGAGCAACCTGGTCAGCGCGATGAAAGACCTGAAGTCGCAGGATGTCTGGATGGTGGGCCTGGAAGCCGACCCCAGCATCCCACCGATTGATAAGACCGACCTGAATATCGCACTCGGCCTTGTGCTGGGCAGCGAAGGGGAAGGGATGCGCCGCCTGGTGCGTGACACCTGTGACCTGATGCTCTCACTGCCGATGCGCGGTCACCTCGCCAGCCTGAACGTCGCCACTGCTGGCTCGATTGCGCTCTACGCGGCATGGCAGGCGCGTGGTTGGCAGGGCTGGAAAAAGTAGGTCGGGGTGTAGTAGGGTCGGGCCTGCCAGGTCGCCCCTGCGGAAAACGCATGGCTCACGTCCATTAAGCGGAATAGATGCCCGTGATTTGAACAGGAAAGGTGAAACGATCATGATGAATGACATCATCAACGAAGCCCGCAACAAGATGAAATCCACCTTGCACGTTTTTGAAGAAGACCTGCATGGCATTCGCGGCGGGCGTGCCAGTACCGCGCTGGTAGATCGTCTGATTGTGGAGTATTACGGGCAGGACACCGAACTGCGGCAGCTTGCCACCATCTCCACGCCAGAGCCGATGCAGATTCTCATTCGCCCATTCGATAAGGGCGCGCTCAAATCAATCGAGAAAGCTATCCAGCAGTCCGAAATCGGCATCAATCCCAACACCGATGGCGAGGTCATCCGCCTGAATATGCCCGCGCTGACCCGCGAACGCCGCCAGGATCTCGTCAAGTTTCTGCACAAGCGCATGGAAGAGGCGCGCGTCGCCATCCGTAATGTGCGCCGTGGGGCGAACGATGATCTGAAGGAGTTCGAGAAAGAGGGCATGATCTCCGAGGATGATCTCGAACGCGGCGAACACGAGGTTCAGAAACTTACCGATCAGTTCATCGGCCAGATTGATGAAGCAGGCAAGAAAAAAGAAAAAGACATCATGGAATTATGATGGCTTGAGGAATTTTTTAGGTCTGCGTGTACAATCTGATTGGACAAACACTATTCAAACCTCAATCCCGGCGGCCACCCCGCCGGACTGATTCTGAAAGCGTGAAACCGGCATGTTCAGAGCGCGAGATCAACAGGAAACGGTCGTCGCTGTCCCTGTCGAGCATCCCCCTCGGCATATTGCCATCATCATGGATGGCAACGGGCGTTGGGCGAAAGCGCGCGGGCTGCCGCGTTCCGAAGGCCATCGCCAGGGCACGGAGAACCTGCGGCGCATCATCCGCGCTTGCGTGGAGTTCAACGTCGAAGTGCTGACGATCTACGCCTTCTCGACCGAGAACTGGCGG
Source organism: Anaerolineae bacterium (assembly GCA_016788625.1). Lineage (GTDB taxonomy): Bacteria > Chloroflexota > Anaerolineae > Aggregatilineales > Phototrophicaceae > CFX2. The sequence goes on along the minus strand of JAEUQX010000495.1, from coordinate 2,675 downwards.
CGGCCACCGCTGGAAGTGCGCCTGCTGATGACTATCCTGGAGACAGTGATCGACCGCGAGTTGGCGGAGCTGAACTCCAACGGCGTGCAGATTCGGCATATCGGCCAACTGGAACACATCGCGCCTTCGCTTCAGCGCAAGATCAAGCAGGCCTGCGAGTTCACCAAGAACAACAGCCGTCTGATCCTCAATGTGGCCTTCAATTATGGCGGACGCGACGAGATCGTCCATGCCGTGCGCCGCATTATTGCCGACCATATCCCGGCAGAGCAGATCGACGAGGATTTGCTCAACAAGTACATGTACACGGGCGGGCTGCCCGACCCCGATCTGATCATCCGCACCAGCGGCGAACTGCGCATCAGCAATTTCCTGATCTGGCAGGGCGCGTATGCCGAGTATTATTTCACCCCGGTGTACTGGCCGGACTTCGACAAGGACGAGCTGCACAAGGCGATTGTCGAATATGCGCATCGCAAGCGGCGCTTCGGCAAGACCGACGAGCAGATCAGCGACGACGAATTCAAGTAGCTGATTGACCTGGGAAAGGTCAGCAGCTAGCAGCCCTTAGCAGCCTATGGAGGGCGGCTGCCGCATCATCACGTTTTGAGGTACGCCAGCATCTGATGCAGCAGGTGCCGCCCGGCCACGTTGACTGCCAGATCACCCACCTGATCGCCCAAACCAGCCCCAAAACGCAGCGTTGAGACCAACGCAATACCCGCGCCCACGCGCAGTTCCACAAGGTAATCCGTCAGCATGAACTGGCGCGCGTCCAGGCGACGCAAGATCGGCGTCATGCTCGTCACGCCGGGGACAGCCGCCAACTGCGCAGCGTCCAGCGCATAGTCCGTCGCCAGGTTGTAGAACTGCATATCGGCGTACCCCTGGTGCGGGAAGCCCTGCCAGACCGGATGCGGGCAGATCAGCTTAATAGCCTCGCGCCAGAACGGACGCGGCACGGCAGGCAGCGCCCCCGGTCCGCTCTGCAGGATCAGCGCCCGGCCACCGCCGCGCACGTGATCCCACACATCGGGGGTCGCCACGCTGGTCAGCAGCACCTGCCCGGTCATCTCTTCGACGCCGCTGACATCACGCGCAGCCTCGCGCAGGTCGGCCAGCCCTTCGAACGTGCCGCCGGGGTCGAAGCAGGCCAGCGCATCCGGCCAGGCCGTGACCGCCGGATAGACCCACAGCGACCACTGGTTGCGCAGGTCGCCGAATTCGACCGCCAGCGTGTATGCGCCGCCCATCTGCGGAGTATTGAAAATAATCCCTGCGATTTCGCGCGGCGTTCCAGCGGGCAGCGGCCCCTCGATTGGGGTGTGACCACTGTGCAGCACAGCGCCATCTGCGTTCAGCAGCTGCCAATGCAGTACGCCGCCGGGAAGCGGCTGCCCCGCGTGTGCCAGGACGATGCGGTAGCTCACGGGCGCGCCCGCCGTCAGGTTGAAGCGGTCTACGGGCGCGGGTCGGTCGCCGCCGCGCTTCCAGATGCGCCGCCGCCCCTGTTCCAGCACCAGCACACTATCGGCGTTAAAGGCGCGAAACGCCTCGGCATCGTACTTGCTGCGTCCCAGGTCATCGAACATCGAGGAGGTCGCCAGCGGGGTATCGCGGATGCTGGTCACGACATAACCACCCATCGCGGCGCGCGCGCGCACTTTCTCCAGGATGTGCTTGCGAATGGCGAACGACTGCTGCCGCGAGATGCGCTGGACATCCTGCTTGCTGAAACCGATGTCGCCCAGCGCGGCCATGCGCTCGACCTGCTGCGAATAAGCCAGTTTGTCAATTGGGTGAATCGGGTTTTGCTCGGTCAGATACCAGGGCAGCACGCCGCCGAAGGCTGCTACGATCTCGTCCACGTCGCGGTAATCATCCGCGTCGCAGAACTCGCCGAATATCCAGGGGCGCGGCGGACGCCAGTCGCGGCTGAAGTGATCGACCAGCGGCGTGAAGTAGTGCAGGTCGCAGTAGAAGTGATAATCGTTGAAGTCGGCATAGTCGAACGTCAGCCCGCCATAGGCTTCGCCCGAACCGCTGTTATCGCAGGCCAGCACGCCGCTCGTCCGTCCGCGCAGGATGCCGCTGAGCGTTTCGAGCAGTTCGGCGTCTGCCGCGCTGTCCAGTTCGCAGCACAGGCTGTAGATCACGACGGAAGGATGCGCGTGTACCTGTTCGAGGATGTCGCGGTACTCGATGGGTGCCTGCGCGCGCAGCCGAGGTGTGACCTCCGGCAGCCACATTGGCAGTTCCAGCCAGAGCATCATGCCCATTTCGTCGGCAATCTCGAAATACAGCGGCGAGGGCACGTACAGGCACAGCTTGACCATGTTGTAGCCTAGCGCTCGCACCCGCTCGAACTCGCTGCGAATGGTCTGTGCGTCCGGCGCGGGGCAGAGGAATTTGGGATACCAGCCCCAGTTCAGAATACCGCGCAGGCAGAGCGGCTCGCCGTTGAACAGGAGCTGTTCGCCCTGCGCCGAGAGCGTGCGGAAGCCGAACAGGCGATCATCCGCCGCGAGGATCTCCTCGCCAGACCTGAGCTGCACCTCGACCCAATATACAACTGGCGCATCAGGACTCCAGCGGCGGGGCGCATCCACCGTCAGTCCTGCGCGCAGGTGGCCGTCCTCTGCTGCGCCCCGCCAGAATCCCACCTGCTTGTTTTC
>JAEUQX010000494.1 GCA_016788625.1 Anaerolineae bacterium | reverse complement strand
TCGGCCAACTGCGTCAGAATTACGGGCTTCGCTGGCGCGGCTTCGGCTACCGTCGGCGCTGCTGCGCTGCTGGCCGCTTTCTGCTTGACCATCGCGCGCAGGAACGGCGGCGTATCGTCGCCAAATGCACGCAGGAACTTCGGCCAGTCCATCGGAGTCACGCCGATCTGCGGCGCATCTCCGCGCATCAGGCGGTCGAGGATCGTCAAGCCATCCGCCGGGCTGATCGTGCCCATGCCCTGCTCACTGGCGCGCCCCGCGACGTTGCGTTCTGCCGCCGCGCCAATCTCTGACCACGCACCCCAGTTGATGCTCAGCGCAGGCAGCCCGCTCGCCTGACGGTGATAAGCCAGCGCATCCATGAAGGCATTGGCGGCGGCATGGTTGCCCTGCCCCGATGAGCCAAGCAGTGACGCGACCGACGAGAACATGACAAAGAAGTCGAGCGGCTGCCCCAGCGTTTCCGCGTGCAGATACCATGCGCCATTGACCTTTGGCCCCATGACATAGGCGAAGCGCTCCCAATCCTGGTGCAGCAATAGGCCATCATCCAGCACGCCCGCCGAATGGATTACGCCACGCAGCGGCGGCATGTGCGCGGTGATCGTGCTCAGCACGCGCGTAACATCCGCGTGCTGCCCCACATCGCCCTGGAAGATGCCGATTTCCGCGCCCTGGTTTTCCAGTTCGCGCAGCGTTTCGATAGCTGATTCAGACGGCACGCTGCGGCCCACCAGCGCCAGATGCCGCGCGCCACGTTCAACCAGCCACTGCGCGACCAGCAGACCGAGTCCGCGCAGCCCGCCCGTGATGAGATAAGTGGCATCTGGGTAAACCGTGCCATCCCAGGCATCGCGCGGCTGTGTGACGATGATCTTGCCGATGTGCCGTGCCTGCGCCATGTAGCGGAAAGCATCGCTGACCTGTGATGCAGGGAAGACCTGATGCGGCAACGGGTTGAGTCTGCCATGTTCCAGATTGTCCATCAATTCGCGCAGCATCCCGCCGATCAACTGCGGATTTTCGCGCGCGTCGCCCGTCCAGTCGATGATGTGATACTGGATGCCGCGACCGAGCGCCGCAGCCTCTTGTTCCGTGAGCAGGCCGCTCTTACCAATTTCCAGGAAGCGCGCGCCGTCGGCCAGCACGCCCAGGCTGGCCGGGATGAAGTCGCCAGCAAGCGAGTTCAGCACCAGGTCAACGCCGCGTCCTTCGGTGATCTGCATGATCTGATCGGCGAAGGCGAGCGACCGCGAGTCCATGACGTGTTCGACGCCCAGGCCGTGCAGGAAGGCACGCTTGGCCTCGCTGCCCGCCGTCGCGAACACTTCGACGCCCGCCTGCCGCGCCAACTGCACCGCCGCCAGACCAACGCCGCCCGCCGCTGCGTGAATCAGCACACGCTCGCCCGCCTGCATCCTGCCGATATAGTGCAGGGCGTAGTAGGCAGTGACAAACGGGATGGCGAACCCGGCGGCCTCATCCATCGTCAGGCCGGGTACCAGTGGCATCGTCAGCGCGGCAGGGGCGGTGACATGACTGGCGAAACAGCCAGATGCCAGCGCCAGCACGCGGTCGCCGACGCGCAGATGCTCGACACCAGCGCCGACCGCCGTGACGATACCTGCGCACTCGCCGCCGAGCGGACCCGCATCACCGGGGTACATGCCCAGGGCATTGAGGACATCTTTGAAGTTCAATCCCGTCGCCAGCACGCGGACTTCGACCTCGCCCGCGCCAGGGGTTCGGCGTTCCAGCGGGGCGACGCGCAGGTTATCCAGCACGCCCTTCTGTGCAATCTCCAGCCGCCAGGGCGCATCCGAGACCGTCGTCTGCGGCGCTTCGTGGCTGTAGCGCAGGCGGGAAACATGGCGTTCGCCAAGGCGGAAAGCGATCTGATCTTCCGGCGAATCCGCGCGCAGTTCGTTAAGCAGACTCTGCACGTCATCGCGCGCCACCGGATCGAGGTCAAGGCGAGTGGGGTGCAGCTCAGGATGTTCCAACGCAATGGTCTTGCCCAGCCCCCAGAGCGGCGACTGCGCGACGGCCAGCCCCGCACCTGACTGCACACCAGCGCCTCCGCGCGTCACCAACCAGAGACGCGGCGGCGCAGCCAGCGAGGCCAGCGCCTTGACGAGGTTCAGCGCCCCGCCCGTAACATAGGATTCAAGACTGCCGAGGTGTTCCGTGAGCGCGGCATCCGGCAGGCGGGCATCCAGCCCCCACAGATACACCACGCCTCGCAAATCGCCGATCTGGCTCATCACGGATTTGAATTGTTCGGATTGACCGGGGTTGATGCGCCAGCGGTCGCCGTCAAAGGCCTGTTCTTCATCGCCCGGCCAGACCAACGCTGCGCGTCCTCCGCCCTGGCGCAGCGCCAAGGCCAGGTCAGCGCCCAGCCCGCCCTCGTCCGCGAAGATCAGCCAACTGCCCGCATCTGCGGCAGCAGCCGAGGCGGACGGGCCGCGTGCGACGATCACCGCCTGCTCACCGAAGGGCGCGCCTTCGCCCGGCATAGCAGTCGTCTCCGCGAAGCCGGAATTGGCAAGCAGATCGAGCCAGGCGGCGCGGCTGAGCAGCGGGTAATCCGGGCGGATGTCGCTGTCCACAAAGCGCCACCAACCGTCGGTCAGGCCAAAGGTGATGTCTACCCAACGCCGCCGCTGCGTGACCTCCAGCATCATGAACGTGCCGCCCGGCGCGAGCAGCCCACGCACATGCGCCAGCGTGCTGTGCAGGTTAGCAGTCGCATGAATGACATTGGCAGCGATGATCAGGTCGAACTGTGCGCCTGCCAAGCCCTGCCCCGCCGGATCTTCCTCGATGTTCAGGGTCTGGAAACGCATGAAGGGGTAAGTGCTGAATTTTTCCTGCGCCTTCGCCACGAACAGCGCGCCGATATCGGTAAAGGTGTACTCCGTGCGATCAGCGGGCAGATGCGGCAGGACATGCGCGGATGTGCCGCCCGTGCCGCCGCCAATTTCCAGCACGCGCAGGGGGCGGTCAGCCGGGAGGTTCGCGACCGCCGTCTTGACCGTCTCGCCCACCAGCCCGCTGTAGACATGCGCGGCGGGTGAGTCGCGGTACATCTTCTCGGCCATCGCGCCGCCGTCGGGGAATAACAACTGCACCGGGTCAACCTGGCCCACCAGGGCGCGCGCCAGATCACCCCCACACCAGCCCGTAATCGTCAGCTCGGCATGGTAGGCAGGATATTCTTCCAGCAGTGCGGCGTGCAGCAGCCCTGGGTCAGGGAAACTGGGCAGCGCGCGCACCTGCCATTCGCTGCCGGCGTGCGTCAGCACGTCAACCTCGGCCAGCATCTCCAACAGACGCGCAAAGAGCCGCCGCTGCGCCGGGAAGATTTGCAGGCGCTTCGCCAGCGTATCCGTCGCAAAGCGCTCGCCCGCGCGCGGCCTCCAGCCAAGCTGCTGCAGCGCCGACCAGACATAAGCGATGCTCAATGTTTCAAGTTCGGGGAGCAGTCCGTCCAGAAAACGGCTCAGATCGTACTGCGCGGCCAGCGTCGAAAGCCGCGGTTCGGCGCGCGCGGCCAGTTCAGCAGGCGGCGGCAGCAAGCCCTCGCCCGCTGCGACCTGTGGCTGCCAGACGACCTGATACAGCCACTCCTCATACTTCGCCCCCGCGAACTGGCGCAGCAAGTCCGCGCCCGCCCGCTTGAGCGCTAATCCACGCACTTCCGCGATGACCGCGCCTTCGACATCCAGCACGCGCACATCCCCGCGCACAATTTCGCGGCGTCCATCCGACTGCGGCTGAATCTGCACATGGCTGTAGACCTGCGTCGCAGGCTGACGGAACATGTGAAATGCTTCGATGCTCAGCGGCAGGTAGACATCATTGGTTCGCGGTTGTGCCCAGGCCAGCGCTTGCAGACAGGCATCCAGCAGGGCCGGATGGAACTGATAAGCGCCAAATTCCGCAGCCGCACGTTCGGGCAGGCGAATTTCGGCCAGCACCTCGCCATCGCGCCGCCAGATCGACTGAATGCCATGCAAACTCTCACCAAAGGTCAACCCGTTGTCGAAGAGATGCTGGTAATGCGCCTCGCCGCTGACCGTTTCGGCACAGCGCGCGCGAACCACCGCCAGGTCAACCTGGGCGGATGGAGCTACCTGGCCGGACACAAGTGAACCGCTGGCGTGCAGCTTCCAACCGTCCTCGTCCGCTCCTTGCGTGAAATACTCGAAGGAAGCGCGGCTTGCATCCTGCGGCGTGATGATCAACTGCGCCGTGCGGGTTTCATCATCCGCAACGATCAGCGCGTCGTGGATGGTCAGATCTTGCACATAAGCCGTGCCATAAAGCTGCTGCGCGGCAGCGGTCGCCAGTTCGACGTAACCTGTCGCGGGCAGCAGCGCCGCCCCATAGATGCGGTGATCGTTCAGGAACGAGAACGTCTCCGCGCCGAACGTCATCTCGAACTGCGTCACCTTGAGAGCGGAACGCAGGCGATACCCGAGCAGCGGATGCACGAGCGGCTGCGCAGGCTGAGTCCGCGCGGCTTTCGGCTGCGGCATCCAGTAGCGGTCACGCTGGAAGGGGTAGGTCGGCAGGGCGACTTTCCGACGCGCATAACCCGCATCGAACCCTGTCCAATTGACCGCAACCCCGCCCGCGTAGAGCCGTCCGAGCGAGTCCAGCACCTGCCCCCAATCATCCTTGCCCGGGCGCAGCGTTGGCAGCCACAGGCCGGGGTTCTCTGCACCTTCGACGATGCGCTGCCCCATACCAAGCAGTGTCGTACCGGGGCCAATTTCCAGATAGAGCGCGACGCCCTGGCTGTGCATCCACTCGACCGACGCCGTGAACTGCACACTCTCGCGCAGGTGCTCGCGCCAATATGACGGCGAAGCAACTTCTGCACCGGCAGGACGCCCGCTGCGATTGGAGATCAGCCTCATGCGCGGCGCGCCGTAGCTGACCTCACGAGCGACACGCTCGAATTCGTCCAGGATGGGGTCCATCAGCGGCGAGTGGAAGGCGTGAGAGACGACCAGTTTTTTGGACTTCACGCCCTCAGCCTTAAGCTGATCGAGCAGCGCTTGCAGACGTTCACCGTCGCCCGAAACGACGATATTCTCCGGGCCATTCAGCGCGGCAACAGAGAGCGTATCCCGGTACGGCTCAACAGCAGCGCGCACCCGT
>JAEUQX010000466.1 GCA_016788625.1 Anaerolineae bacterium | reverse complement strand
CTAACCCGATGTGCGGGTTTCAAAAAGATAACAAGTCAGCGAAGGCCAACGAGGAATCGAGATTGGCTTGCTGACAACAATAGACGGCAAAGGTATGCGCCAGGATCTTACGCAACCAGCGAGAAGACAGATGCCACGGGTCACGCGCCCAGGTGCGCTTGGCGTGAAAGCGCTCGACCAGTTGCCCAAACACTGTTTCAATGCGGCGGCGGAAGTTGGTCAGCCAATACGGATAGGGATGAGCTTGGCGTCGTGCCGACTTGAAAGGCGTAGACAAGTGCATCCCTTGCTCATGCAACCGTTGCCGCACCGCGGGCGACCAGTAGTTGCGGTCGCCCAGCAACAAGCCACCGCTGACTTCGGTCAGGTCTTCGACCGCTGCGCTATCGTGAACGTTCGCAGGCGTCAGTTCGAGCGCCACGATCACGCCCGGATAGCAGACCCGCACATGAGCGCGCAGTCCATAGTAGGTCTGCTTCGCCAGTTCATCGTAGCCAAAGGCTGCCAATCCGCGCAACCGCCGACAGCGATATGCTCGCGCAAAGCGACACAGGGGTACAGGGAAACTATCCACGAAGGCCATCTGGGGATCGTAGGCGATGTGCAGCAGCAGACTTTGCCACAGTTGTTCCTTCACCTGCCACAAATTCGCCATTTGGCGGGTAAAGGTTGTGCGATGTACTTGGCGCAAGCGGGGAAACCAGTCGCCCCAATGCCAGCGAAAGTAGCGATACAGTTTCTGCTCATCATCGATCCCCACAAACTCGCCCACCACTTCCATTGCCAGCACTTCGCTGTCACTCAACGTTGGCCGTGGGCCGCGCTGACGGATGCGCTTTTCCTTCAGCCAATCGTCAATGAAACAGTAGATCGTAATCATGAACGTGGTACCATCCATCTTGGGAGACCTCGGCTCAGTTTTGGACTTCAGATACCCAAATCCTACCGAAGTCTCCTCCTCTTACAAAACTTGCACATCGGGTTAGCTATCTCTAACTGGGGTAGTTATTTATACATAAATGGAGTGACAGACGAAACCATAGAGTATGTAAAAAGGGGGATTCGTGAATCAGGTGAGTATCGGCAAAAGCATGGGAACCTTGTTATACATAAGGCAAGTTACGGGGCAAATCAGACTTGGAAAGATGTTGCTGATATTATAAGGTCGAATATATGGGATGAAGGTATAAGTCTTTTGGTACTAAATGACACCTTCAATGGTGATCCGTTTCCAGGAATTAAAAAATCCCTTAAGGTAACTTATTCCTATAAGGGTGGTGAGTTCCAAGACAAAGAAGTGGCTGAAGGCGAAATCCTTCAGTTACCATAAACTCATCGCATCATAATATTATTATTCAATCTCTCCTAGCCACCTCAGCAGTTCGCGGTCGAATGCGGCTTGTTCTTCTAGCTGCGGCGTGTGCCCGCTGCGCTCAAACACGCGCATCCGCAAATCGTGGAACTGCCCCCGGCAGCGCTCCCACAGGTGCGGCGGATTCCAATAGTCATACCGCCCTAACCCCAGGAAGACCGGCGGCGTCACGCTTTCCAGCCCGGTTGTAATGTCAAGCGTGCGGAACAGCGTGCCCCATACGTAATCGAACATGGCCGGAATGATCTCAACCCCTTCCCACAGGTGACTGGCATCATAGGTATAGTCGTACCAGATGCGCGGGCCAGAGTGCAGCATTCGCAGGATGAAGGCGCGTTCCGGTTGCGCTTCGATCGCGGCTGGCAAGCGGTTCAGGCTCTCGGCCAGGGCGGTCTTGCGTTCCGGGCAGACCGACTCTTCGAGATACTGATCGGCGGTCTGGAAGCTCGCGAAGGTGCTGTCCGGGCTGAGTGCCAGCAGCACCACATGTGAGACATGCTGTGGATACTTCTTGGCGTACTCCAGGGCGATATAGCCGTGGCCGGAGTGCCCCACTATGATTACTTGAGCGAGATTGAGGTGCTGGCGCAGCGCTTCAATGTCATCGACCAGCACATCGAGTTCAAAATCGGCGCTGGTAAATGGGGCAGTGGCGCGGCCAAATCCGCGGTGGCTCATGAAGATCATCTGCAGGTGTTGGCGCAGCGCTGCCGAAAAGGTGCGCGGATAGTAGTTCGTATCCCCGATGACGATGACCGGGCGCCCCGTGCCTTCGATCAGATAGGGCAGGTCAAATCCGGCTACGTGCAGGCTTGGCTGATCGTGAGTTGACATGGGTAGATTTCCTTAAGGCGTTAATGTCGTGAAGGTCTAGACTGTTCGGGTAGTTCTGATAAGACGCATTCGGGAAGGCATTTGTTCAACGAAAAGGGCTAATCCCTCATGGATAGAATCTGAATCAATGACATCATAGCCATCCAGCACCAAAGTAAGCACATCAGGGCGTGCCGAACACTCATCGATCAGTGAGGTGTCATTCGCCGCTGTCATGTATCAAAAGTTGTTGATCATGATGCGGCGCTTATTGAATTACGTGAGCTAGTATCATCCACCCGCTGCTACGCCGTTTTAGGGTACGGCATCCGCCAGATGTACCATTTCGGCGCTGACATCCCATAGCTTTTTCGCGACTGCCATATCGGTCGCCTGGGGTGCTGTTGGGATCACTTTCGAGTTGTGGAGATATTTCCCTGTGAGCTTCTCAACCTCCGGCGAAGAAGCCAGGTAAATCGACGTTTCCGCTCCTTTCTCCGGGGAACGGGCAAAAAGTGGAGTAACTGCCCGAATTACTTTCATGAGGAAGCCAGGGTTATTTTTTCCGAAACCTGTATTCACAAAGCCCGGATGCAGCGCATTGACTGTGACCCCAGTTCCTTCTAGGCGGTGGGCCAATTCGATAGTAAACAGGATATTGGCGAGTTTTGAATTGCCATACGCGCTGACGCCATAATTCCTTTCGCCCTGCAGGTTGTCAAACTCCATTTTGCCGCCTGAATGTGCATCTGATGACACATTGATAATCCGCGCCGGGGCACTGGCTTTGATCGTATCAAGAAGCAAATTGGTCAGCAGGAAGTAAGCGAGATGATTGAGCGCAAAAGTCATTTCGAGGCCATCTACGCTGAGCTGCCGCTGCATGAAGACCGCCCCGGCATTGTTGAGCAAGACGTGAAGGTGTGAATATCTGCTCTTGAATTCATGTGCCAGGCGGCGAACTTCCTGCTGTGATGACAAATCCGCCAACAGTGAGTCGACACGGTTATTTCCACTGGCTGTGCGAATTTCCTCAACTACCCGGTCAGTTTTCTGAACATCCCGCCCAACAATCACGACTGTTGCGCCCAGTCGGGCGAGCTCCTGGGCGGTACTTCTTCCGATGCCGTTCGTACCACCTGTAATCAAGCAAACCTTGCCCTGCATCGTTGTATTGATCATCGTTTTCCCCAATCATTCTTTCGGATGTGTACTGCCCATTATCCATCAGTTCCCGCATCACGACCTGACGCGCCCATGTAGGCTGAGTAAATGACCTGTGTTCCGGTGGGATCGCGCCAGCAATGCCACCAATATAGATGTTGCCACTCCCGTCGCGGGCTATGGCGAAACCTGCTGCGCGTGGGCGGGCAGGAGCGCCGTGAGCAGCGCCAGGATGGTGACGAGCAGGATACGGACGAGGTGGCGGGTCATGTGGGACTCCGTGAATGATGGGCGGGGCGGGTACAGACGACTCGTATAAGGCAGTATACGGTCTAATCATACAGCCGTTTGTTCAAGATGGGCCGCGCTGCTCTGGTGGGTTGGCGTGATATAACAATTCCGTCTGCCTTCTGGCGTGTTTTCCCAAACCGCGCTAAGATCAATCTCAAATACAAGGCCTATTTTGCTAGACAACATACCGAACATCACTTACTGACGGTCTTCT
>JAEUQX010000462.1 GCA_016788625.1 Anaerolineae bacterium | reverse complement strand
CGATGGTGGTTTCGGCCTGCACTTCGCCGCCGCGCACGTTGTCCGCGCCGACATGCGAGAGGATACCTTCGACGCCTTCAACACGGCGGTCAATCGTGATCACCGGGATGCCAGCTTCGATTGCCAGTTGCAGGGCCGGGGAGATGGCATCGACCTGAATCGGGCTGATGACGATGGCATCGACGCCCTGAACGATAGCATTCTCGACATCGGCGGTCTGCTTGGCAGCATCATTCTCGCCGTCAAGCTGAATCAGCTCGATGTTGCCGATGGCCTCGGCCTCAGCGGCGATCTGCGCTTGCATGTGGACGAAGAACGGGAAGGCCAGATCCGGCAGCGATGACATGATCGTAATCGTGTCACCCGCTGCGCTGGAGCAGGCGGCAAGTTCGGCGGCGTAAAGGTTGGTGGGATCATCTTGTGCAGCAACAGGGATAGCGGCCATGCCCAGCAGAGCAACCAGCGCCATCACCCCCAGTAGTAATTTCAAATGACGGGACATCTGTGCGTTCTCCTTCGCCTAAAGACATTAACTTGTTTGAGTAGACTGCAAATGTGTTGTGTGCCGGTTCTCCTCCTTATTGGATTGACTGAATGCTCATGACCGCCGGCGCGATTTGACAAAACGGTCAAAGGCCACGGCGAGGATGATGATCAAACCGATGATGATCTGCTGGAGATAGGACGAGACGTTGAGCATGACCAGGCCGTTGACCAGCACGCCGATCAGCAGCGCGCCGATGACCGTGCCCAACACATTGCCTTCGCCACCGAACAGGCTCGTGCCGCCGATGACGACCGCCGCGATCACGTCCAATTCTGAGCCGATACCCGCGACAGCTTCCGACGAATTGAAGCGCGCGGATGAGACTAACCCGCCCAACCCTGCGAAGAAACCGACGATGATATAGACGCTCAGGGTGATGTTCTTCACGTTCAGGCCAGAGAGCCGCGCGGCCTCCGGGTTGCCACCGACGGCGTAGACGTGCCGTCCGTACTTGGTATAGCGCAGCGCGACGTGTGCCAGCACCGCAAAGATGAGGAACAAGATGACGGGTATCGGAATGCCGATGGGCACACGCGACTGTGTGATTTCCGTCAGGAAAGGCAGTGGGATGAGACCCTGACCGAGGTAGCGGTAGTCCGCCGTGAAACCGCTGATCGGGCCACCGTTCGAGAGGATCAGCGTCAGGCCGCGCCAGATCGTCAGGCCGCCGAGCGTGACGATGAACGCCGGAATGCCCATGCGCGTGATCACCATGCCCTGCAAGAAACCGCCGAATGCGCCGACCAGACAGGCGATGATCACTGCGCCAGCCACGCCCAGGCCAACGGCGTCACTTGCTTCCAGCGAGAGCGTGTTCTGGTTCGTGCCTTTGAAGGCAATAGCCGCCGCCATGCCGGCCAGCGCCAGCAGCGAGCCGACTGAAAGGTCAATGCCGCCTGTCAGAATGACGAAGGTCATGCCGATGGCGATCATGCCCGTGACCGAGACCTGCCGCAGCACGTTGAACAGGTTGAGCGGGTTGAGGAATCGTCCCTCGGTCGCGACGGCGAAGATGATGATGAGCACCACCAGGAACACGAGCGGCGCAAACTGACCGAGCAGTTTGGCAATGTCTAAGCGCTGGCTGCTGCTATCCATGAGTTTCGGGTCGGTGGTCGCCTGATCCATAGCTGTCCTTTCGTCTGTTACACGGCTGCGCTTTCACGGCGCGTCATCAATTCCATCAGCTTTTCCTGGGTCGCGTCTGCCCGCAGCACTTCCCCCGTCAACCGCCCCTCGCAGATGGTGATGATACGGTCGCTCATCCCCAGGATTTCGGGCAGCTCGGAGGAGATCATGATCACGGCAATGCCCTGCGCGGCCATCTGGTGCAGCAGGCTGTGTACCTCGGCCTTGGCGGCCACGTCAATGCCGCGCGTCGGTTCGTCCACAATCAGCACCTTCGGTTGCAGCGCCATCCAGCGCGCGATGACGACCTTCTGCTGATTGCCGCCGCTCAGGTTACGAACGCGCACTTCTCCGCTGGTCATGCGGATATTGAGTGTGCGCTGATACTGATCCATCAGATCAGCCTCGCTGCGCGCATTGACGAATCCCAGACGGTTCAGCACGCGGTTGAGGGCGGCGATAGTGGTGTTTTCGCGCACGGCCAGCGCCAGGAATAAAGCCTGCTGCTTGCGGTCTTCCGGCACAAGGCCGATGCCCTGGCGGATGGCATCCTGTGGTGTTTTGATGTTGACGAGTTCCGAGCCGATGTAAACCTCGCCGCTTTCGAGTGGGTCTGCGCCGAAGATAGCACGGGCGATTTCGGTGCGCCCCGCGCCGACCAACCCGGCAATCCCCAGGATTTCGCCCTGGCGCACCTCGAACGAGATGTCGTGCAGGACGATGGCGTGCGGGTCCTGTATGTTCACTTTGCGGCGCAGCTTGCTCACGCGCAGCGCGACGGGGTTGGCAGTAGGCAGGGCGTGTTTCCCGGCGTAGAGGTCATCAACGGTGCGCCCGACCATCATGCGGATGATGTCCGGGACGGTGATGTTCTTCACGTCTGCTTCGCCCGCATTGCGGCCATCACGCAGCACCGTCACGCGGTCGCAGCTACGCATTACTTCGTCCAGGCGGTGCGTGACGAAGATGATGCTCAGTCCCTTGGCCTTCAGGTTTTGCATAATCTCTATCAACCGCACAACTTCATGTTCGCTCAGCGCGGAGGTCGGCTCGTCCATGATGATGATGCGCGACTGCATCGAGAGGGCGCGGGCAATCTCGACCATTTGCTGCTCCGCCACGCTCAGGTCACGGACGCGGGTGAGCGGGTCGATGTGAATGCCCAGCGGCTCGATCACCGCGCGCGTCTGGTCGGCCATCGTGCGCCAGTTGAGCAGCACACCGCGTCCTGGCTCGCGACCAATGAAGACGTTCTCAGCGATGGTCAACTGCGGGACGAGGTTAAATTCCTGGTAGATCGTGACGATGCCCTGCCGCTGCGCCTGATGCGGGTTTTCCAGCGTGATCGGCTGCCCATTGAGTTCGATGCTGCCAGAGTCCGGGTGGTGCGCGCCGGAGAGAATCTTGAGCAGCGTCGATTTGCCCGCGCCGTTTTCTCCCAGCAGGCCATGAATCTCGCCCGGCAGTACTTCCAGGTTGACGTGATCGACGGCAAGCACGCCGGGGAAATGTTTGGTGATAGCGGTCATTTTCAGCAGTGGCTGGGTCATGAGCGACCTCCTGACAGGGGAGCAGTCGATTGGCGAATGATCAGTTCGGGTTGCAGCAGTGTGACCGGGTCTTCCAACGCTTCGCCCCGGATCAGCCGCAGCAGATGATCAACAGCCAGCGCGGCCAGTTTATCCAGCGGCTGGCGCACGGTCGTCAGCGGTGGGTTGAGGTGCGCGCTGATCTCGATGTCGTCCACGCCGACCAGCGAGATGTCGTCTGGCACGCGCAGTCCGTGTTCATAGATGGCGTGCAGCGCGCCGATTGCCACGCGGTCATTACTGGTGAAGACGGCCGTCGGACGATGGGTCTCCGCCAGCAGTCCGCGCATACAGCTATAGCCGTCGGATGCGCCCCATCCAGCGCCAGAGTAGACGACCTGGCGGTACTCAATGCCGTGCGCGTCAAGGATTTGGGTGTAGGCCAGCGAACGGTCAACGGCGAGGCGTACTGCCTGTGGCCCGGCGATGTGCGCGATCTGGCGATGTCCTAGCCCCACGAGATGCTCGGTTGCCAATTGTCCGACGCGCAGATTGTCTACCGAACAGATGGGGTAGTGCGTGTGGTCGGGAATACGGTCTACGATGACCACCGGAATATCGATGTTATCCCAAAAGCTGTCCGGCCACTGGCTGAGGTGCGAGTGGGTGATCAGCAGGCCGTCTGCCCAGCGTTTTGACGCGCGCTGAATGCAGGTGGCTTCACGTGCCGGGTCTTCGTGGGAATTAAAGACCAGCAGTGTGTAGCCGGAGTTCTGCGCGGCATCTTCGGCGGCAGCGACGATTTCGGCAAAATAGGGGTTAGAGAGGTCGGGGACGACGAAGGCCAGCGCCTGTGTCTGCCCGGTACGCAGTCCTTGCGCGACGATGTGCGGTGTGTAACCGAGCACATCAATGGCCTGCTGCACGCGATCACGCATTTCGGAAGAGACATAAGGCCACTTCCGTACGACATTGGACACTGTTGTGATCGAGACGCCCGCATAAGCGGCGACATCCCGCAGCGTAACCGACTTTGCCATAAATGTTTAACTACTTCAAAAAGGATATTTAACGTTTCACAGAACGTTTTAAGGAGTTTAACGAATGCCATTACGACTTGTCAAGAGATACACCTGGTAGCCATCCTGATCGTAAATCAGTTCGCCATCGACCACCCATGCAGGCGCATCCGGGGTGGCGCTCAGGGCGCGTTCAAACCGTCCGTAGAGGATGTAGTCGATGCCGAAGGCAGCATAGAGCGCCGCGCGTTCCTCGGTGGTCATCGCGCCGCTGAAGAAGCGTTCGACGGTGGCGGTCTTGTCCAGTGCGAAGAGTGTCTCCGGCCCATGCCCGACGAAGGGGCGCAGGTCGCTGTAGGCAGGCAGCACATTGCCCGTCTCGAAGCTGCTCAGAACCACGCTGTCCGGCGCGGCGTTGGCGTGCAGCCAACTCAGGGTGGCGATTTCCGCAGCGGGACGGAAGAGCGGCGGACGCGGGTTGAGCGCGACCATAAACCCGCCGAACAACAGAAACGCGCTGCTGAAGGATGCCAGCAGCAGCCAGGCGGGGCGGATGCGCCTGCCCCAGCGTTCCAGGCCAATCGCTGCCAGAATTGCCAGGGGTACGATGACGGCCTCGGCCAGGCGGCGCTGCACGTTGAGCGGCAGATAAACCAGAACCGGGACGACCAGCGGCCAGCCGATGATGAGCGCGGCGGCCAGATCGCGGCGCGCCCAGAATGCTCGCAGGGCGAACCCCGCCGGGATGAGCAGCAGCACGTAGGCCAATAGATAGAGCAGCGGCTGGGGCGAGGGCAGCAGGTTCTGAGCGGACCACTGCGCAAAGGCCGGATTGCGGCTGAAGACCAGCGCGTAGTAGCCGAAGAGCGGCAGTGTGGGCAGTGCGGCGAGGATGGCGGCGCGGGCGAGCGACCAGGGAAAACGTCGCAGCGCAATCCAGGAAGCTAAGCCCCACACGCCTAGAATGATGTAGACGATGACCAGGTAGAAGGGCACGCACAGGCCGACGACGAGCAGGAACAGCGCGGCGAAAAAAGGTCGAAAGGCTGTCCCCACCCCCAAACCCCCTCCCCATTGCAATGGAGAGGGGGCTTTTGAAATTGACTCGAAACTTGCGTTCAGGATTGAGGCATTGCCATGAACAAATCCTCCGTGCTTCTCTGTGGCTCTGTGGTGAATGTCTTTTCCTGTTCCCTGTGGACGCCTTTCATCTGCTTTGAGTGCCATTTGCAGGATGAGCAGCAGCGCGCCGAGCAATGCCGCCCGCGCGAGCGCCAGGTGTGGCAGCCCCCACAGAATCAGGAAGCTGAATCCCTCTGGAATGTAGAATTCTTGCGGCAGCCCACCCCCAAGCGCGATCACCCAGCCCA
>JAEUQX010000460.1 GCA_016788625.1 Anaerolineae bacterium | reverse complement strand
TCTCCTCGACGTAAATCACGTTGTTGGGCTTCGTCTGCCGCATGAACTCGCGGCGGGTGATGCCCTCTGGTTCCAGGCGCTGAATGCGCGCCAGCATCTTGAGTTCATCGCGCGAATAGCCCGCCGATTGATCGTCGTCGGCTTCGATATGGTTCAGCAGCGTTTTGACGAATGGCTCGTTGAGATAGTCGCTCAGGTTGATGCCGATGAGGCGCTGCGCGGCAGGATTGACCTCGATCAGCCACCCCCGGTCGTCGAGCAGCACCATGCCGTCACGCGTCGAATCCAGGATGGCGCGCATCCGGCTATTGTTCTCCAGGATACGTTCATGCAGCTCAGCATTGTGCAGATGTCCTGCTGCCTGTATCGCCAACTGCACGACCATATTGACTTCACGGTCTTCCAGGCGGCGTCCAGCCTCGAAAGCTACGCACAGCACATAGCGTATCGCTCCGCCACGCGCAATAGGCACAGCGATGATGCTGGGATAGGCAACGCCATCGACGATGTGTTCCGCGTACAGCTCCAGCACATCCTCGACTGCCTGTGCTTCGCCCGTCATCATCGCCTGCTTTGCCACCTGCTTAAAGACGGCGTTCTTATCACTGACGCGGAACGCGCCATCACGCTCGACCTGTTCCACCACATCCAGCTGCGCTGATTGTTCGTCGCAGGCGAAGAGGATGGCAAACTGGCCGTCGAGCAGGTTCAGCGTCGCGTTCAGCACTGCCTGAGCAACCGACTCGGTGTTGGTGGCGCTGGCAATCGTCAGCGAGAGCGCGCGCAGCCCGGTGAGCAAGTCGATCTGATGCTTGAGCGTATCAAGCAGGTTCGTATTCTCGATGCTGATGATGGCATGGCCGCCCAGATTACGCAGGAAATCGGCCTGACCGAGGTTGAAGAAATTGGGCTGCTTGCTTTCGACATTGATCGCGCCGATGACCTCTTTGTTATTCCGTTTGAGAGGGATCACCAGCGACGAATTGTAGTCCACGAATGGCGAGGGCGAATACTCCGGCGTCCTGCTGTTATCCGGCACCAGGATGTCCTTGCCCGTGCGGTGTGCCAGCCCAATCACGCCGTCCACCAGCGGCATGTTGAAGAAGCGGCGGTGGCTTTCGCCCCCTTCGCGGTATTCCTCAATCACCCACCAGTCCTGCGCCTCGGTCAGCAGCGCCAGATCAATCATGTCCGCGCCCGTGCTGTTCAGCGCGGCCTCAAAGACATCCTTGATGATGGCGTTGAAGTCGTGCGAACTGGAGATGCGCTGCACGATGTCTTCGATCACGGACAGTTGGTGCAGTTGTCGCTCCAGGTCGTTGTACGTTTGCTCGTAGCGGCGCACGTTGTCGATCTGTGTGGCGATCTGGCGCACCGCCGTCTTCAACAACTGCTCCTCGCGCATCGTCAGCGTCCGCGTCTGCTGCGCACCCAGCAGGATCAACCCCAACACCTGCTCACGCGCCAGCAGCGGCGCGGCGATCAGCGTGCGCAGGCGCTGCTGGTGCATCAACAGCGAGAGCGCCGCGGAGCGGGTGTCATCGCGCTGGAAGATGCGCGGCTGCGGCAGATGCTCATTGAGCAGCGTTGCCAGTTCCGGGGGCAGTTGTATGCTGTAGGGTATGAAGGACGAATCAGCCTGCGCGGCTCCATGCCCGACGCCCAGGACGCGCACTTCTGTCTTATGCTCCTCTGCCAGCGCGATCAGACTCCAGTCCATATCGATGATCTGCCGCAGCACATCGGCCACATCCGCGCTGACCTGATCAAACTTCATGCTGGACGTGGAAATGCGCGAAAGGTAGAGCAAGTGCGAAAGTTCAAAGGCGTGCTGCTCCAGCGCCTCCAACAGCTCGTAATTCCCCAGCGCTGCCGCCAGGTGGTTCGCCAGTGCCTCTAACAGTTCTATCTCGCTGCGGGGGGAGCGGTGCGGCGCATGATAGGCGACCAGCAGATAGCCATGAACGAGCGGGCCATTGCGCAAAGGAAGCTGCACATAGGCGCGGCTGGTGTTGAGGCAGGCTGCCAGCGGGCCAGCAATCCCCTCGCGCGCCGTATCCAGGACGATGCGCGCATCTTCAAGAATGTAGGGAAGCCCTTGCCCCGCGCTGATCTGCTCCGGCGTGAAACCGATACCCTCCGCCAGATGCAGCATGTTCTCTTCACGGTTGAGCAGAAAGATGGCGGCCATATCGGCGTGCGCAATTGCCAGCGCGGTCTCGCAGGTGGTTTTGACGGCATCCGGCTGTTCCTGGCCGAAAAGCGTATTATCCGCCATCTCATTGACCAGCGTGAGTTTACGCACCAGGGATTCATTCTGGCTATGCAGATCGTCGCTGCGCCGTGCCGCGCTGCCGCTGATCTGCTGCTGCGCCGCCTGCCGCACGAGCAGCAGCAGGAAAATGGCGAACACGCCCACCCCAACGCTGGCATAAGCGGCGGCAAAAGCGATACTCAGCGGAAAGACGTACAGATTGAGCGCGGTGGGGCTGAAGAACGGCGCAGCACCGGGCGAAACAACAGAATCCCAGCGGGCAGCAGCGTGGGCGGCCAGCCAACCACTGGCGCACGCGGCAGTGAAGCGCACAAGTGCGCCGCTATCGAGCGGGTTGAAAGGTCGTTCAGCGTTCAGCAGCATCCTTGCTGTTTCTGCCACGAGCAGCAGCGCCCCCGCACTGATAGCTGCCTGGCGCAAATGGCGCAGACCAGACGCCGGCGCGAACCTGGGGAGCAGTCGCCAGATCGCGAATGTGAGACCGAGCGCGACGAGCAGCAGCACAACCGCCCACGACCATCCCGCGATCAGCCACAGGCTGAGCAGCGCGAGATAGCGGTTGGCAGGCCAGGGGGAGCTGGGTTGATGGGTATCCAGCAGCAGCCCGGCGCAGAACACGACAAAACACAGCACTCCGACCAGCAACAGTGAAGCCAGAACGCTCAGTTGCGGCGCAGCGACCAGCAGCAGCACAGCCAATGCAGCGGTGATAGGAGTAGACCACCGCAGTACGGGATGAGATGCAGTGTTCGGAGTAGGATGTGTTGCGGGAGTGTTGGCGTTCATTTCCGCCTGTGAAATGTCGAAAGTTGAATCAGACGTGATATAGCATTTAGAATATGAAGCAAAACATTACAACGTCAATACTTGAACTATAACACATAACTGCTGGAGAAACAATTTAGGTACCCTGGCGGTTTCCCCGTTCCAGATATGAGGCGCGGGCGAACACAAATACCGCGCTGGCAAGGGCTAACAACATGAACCAAATGAAGCTCAGCCGGTCCCAGAGCGCCACCGTATCACCGAGGCTATAGAGCGCCTGTGCCACAAGCGCCGCGCCGACGCCCGCTGCCACTGCGCGCACGCCCTCATCACCGTAGCGATATGCCTGGATGAGGCCAAGCAGCGCGATGAGATGCGCCACAACAAACAGCGTCAGCCCTGGAAAACCCAGGTCTGTGCCGACTTGCAGGAAGGCGTTATGGGTGTGCGGCAGCACCAGGCGGGTGTAACTGGGCACGGGATACAATCCGCGCACGCGGCCGTCGCGCCACATATTGAGCCCAACCCCGGTCATCGGGTAATCGACCAGGATCTGCACAGCTTGTTCCCACATGTCCAGACGCTGCGAAGCGCTCATCTCGTCGCGACCGACCTGGCTGTCCAAGTTGACAGGATTGAAAACCTGGCGGATGATCATAATTTCAAAGATCGTCAGCGCGACCACGCCTGCCCAGGCCAACGTCCGCCAACGCCAGAGGCGAATGACCAACGGGATTAACCCGAACAGTGCGACCAGCACCCCGGCCAGCGCAAAGCGGCTTTGCCCCAGCACCAGCGCCAGCAGCAGCGCGGCAAACAGGATGGCTGCGGCGATGCGAAACGCGCGGGTTGGGAAATGTGGCGCTTTGTACGCGACCAACCCGGCCATCAGCGGCGCGGCAGAAGCGAGGGCGAACGCCAGCTCGTTGGCATTAAAGCCGCCGTTCGCGCCGGGGAACTGCGTGACGCGCGGCAGCAGGTCGATGATGAAGCGCAGTTGGTCGGACTTGTTGTTCCACTGCGTCATGGTAAAGCCCCAGAAGGTCAGCAGCGCAGCCACGCCCAGCGCAGCCCACAACAGCCCACTCAGCTTACGGTGTTGTCGCACATATTCGACAGCATAGATGCAGATCGCGATGCCCATCAACGGCCTTGACATGAGTATGAGAAAAGAAAAGAGGGGATCGGCAGCGCGCCGGAATGGAGCGACCCAACCGCTCAGGAATGCGAAACCCACCAACAGCAGAAATACCACTTCCAATGGAAATGAAGTCCATAAGCGCCGATAGAGCAAATAGCGGGCACCGAAGAAGACAGGAAAACCCCACAGCAGCCACAGCCAGGCATCACGCGATGGCGGATTTGGGCCGATGCTCGGATGCCAGAACGCCACCAAAAGCGCAACAATCCAGATAGACTCAAGACTTAGAATAATTCGTGCCAGCTTTCGCAATCCGCCCACACCTTACCCTGGTATCACATTACCAGCTGTGTAGAATCATAATTATCATGTGTCAAGAATTAATGGACTAACGATGTTCTTGACTTTGAGTCCATTATGGTTGTAAACTATCTTAAAATTTCGTAACACTCGATCACCACATATTTAGTGGAATTTTTCACACACTAAATATTGATAAGGCTTGGAAGGTTCACGCAATATGCTCACCCACGAAATCGCCACTACAGTATCGCTGGATACCTTTCGGCTGCGCTCGGCAGGAAAAAAGGTAATACTGTTATATCCCTGGACGAATTATAGGACGCTATTTCTTTCGCATTTCATGGCGGAGAATAATCCCGGTCTTCTATACTACCGCATTAACAACACGCAATCCACCCTGGGTGAATGGCTGCGCGGTATGTCCGAAGAGTTTAAGCAAGTATTAGGAAAATTCGGAAAGAACCTCAAGACGGCACTGTCCAAGGGCACTCCAACAGCTCTTGGCGAAGCATTAGCGGCTGATCTGGCGGCTTATGGCACCAATGGCACTATATTATTTGTCGATGAATTAGATCGCATCTCGTTTGATCAGAACTTCGAACAGTTCATGACCGCGCTGGTCGGTTCGCTGCCTTCTGGCGTGCAGGTCGCGTTCAACAGCCGCCTGCTGACCTATACCCCCTGGATGGATATGGTCACGCGCGGTGATGCGATCGTGCTGGGGACAGAATATCGCAAGAACAATGTGATGTTCACGGTCGAGGAGCAACCGCGCCCACAGTTGGAAGTGTACTCACTGGGCCGGGGCTACGCGATTGTCAACGGTCAGCAGATCACCAACTGGGATGGCGCACTGCCCCGTAATCTGTTCTTCTTCTTCATGGATCGCCCACTGGTGACCCGCAAGGAAATATTCGAAACGTTCTGGCCGAATCTCCCCGTAAAAGAAGCTACGAACGTCTTCCATGTGACCAAGCGCAAGATCACCGAGCGCATCAGCATGAAGGTTGACCCGGCAGAGAGCTACGAACTGACACAGTACACCAACGGCTTCTATATCCCCAGCGAAAAAGTCACGCGCCATTATGATGTCGCGGACTTCCAGACAGCCGTCGAACGCGCGCTAGTGACGAATGATGTGCGCGAAGAAGAACGCCTGCTGATCAGCGCCCTGGAACTGTACAAAGCGCCCTACCTGCAAGAGGGCGAGATGCCCTGGATGAAGGAACGCCGCGAACAGCTCCGCCAGATGCACGCGCAGGCATTGATCGGCCTGGCGCGGCTGAACCGCCAGCGCGGTGAAGACGAACGCGCGCTCGGTTACTTCGTGCGGTCGCTGGAAGAGATGCCCGAACGTGAGGACATTCACCGCGATGTGATGAACCTGTACCTGCGGCTGGGGCGTGCCCACGACGCGCGCGAACATTACAGCCGTCTGGAGAGCAACCTGCGCGAGAAGTTCAATATCGCTCCGTCGCGGGAGACGCGCGACCTGCTCAAGGTCATCAAGGCGGCGCTGTAGTCACAACATGCGTTAGCAAGCGATGCGGAACAACACTGACGCTTGACAATAACGCAACAATATGCTAGAGAAAATCAAAAAAGGGGCTGAACTGCCCCTTTTTCATACATAACTCTATCCACCGGTGAATCCTCATGACTGAGCGGGTTGAGTGGCCTTGTGTACCTGCTCTACCAGCGCAAGCCAGGACGGATGATGAGCAAGCGCCGAAAAATCGGCCTGCATTTCCTCGCTCGAATTCCAGCCCGCCTGAACGGACAACTCCAGATTGCGAATTGCTTCGGCAGGTCTGGCCGCTTCCATATGGCAGCGCGCTAGAATGTAATAAAAATGAGCATGGACAGGTTTGTTCCCGGCATCGATGTTCTGCTGGCACACCACCGCCGCCTGATCATGCTCTCCGGCGTCAAAGTATGCCCAGGCGCGATTAACCTCGTGAATGACCGGGTTCAGAATCAGGCGGTACATGGTGTGTGACTCGCCCCGTTGAAGCCCCAGCTTCTCAGCAGTTCGGATCGAACCTATGTTGAAGGCTTCGCAGTCCCAATGCACAACCTCAACCTCGTGCGCCAGCGCGTATTCAATCACGGCGGCAGAAGTCAGATAGGCCAGATTGCGCCGCCGGTACTGGTGATCGGTATACAGGCCAATGTCCCCGCCTTTGTTGACGATGCAGTCGATCACCGAGTAAGCCACAATCTTGTGATCACGGATGGCAGCGAATCCTACGGCTTTGTGATCCGGTTCAGGGGCATTCTGACGCAATTTCAGGACATCGGCCACCGTGCCATCAGTGTCAATCCCCTCGTCAAGCAGCGCTTGATCGATGAAGCGGATCTCAATTCCATCTGGAACTTGAGCGCGCCAATCCACCGCTAACCGCTGGCAGGTGTAATGCAGTCGTTTTGTCGCAATCGGAATATGTGGAGCGAAGATGGCGGGCATTTGCGAGTCCCAGTCTGCCGGATGACAGACCAGCATCCCGCCCCAGCCTTTTTCGCCGCTGATCGTCCGATTGAACAGGGCCGCATTGAGCGCCTGAACAAAAGCAGGGTTGTGCGCATTGCCGGCCAGGAACCACCACATGCTGTCTTTGGTGACAAAACCGCTCGTTGGGTTGTTGAGGTCATCGACAAAAACACGACCCGCGTACTGCCCCGCCAGAACCCCCGCGCAAAACATCTGGTTAGCCATCAACAATTCAAACAGCGGACGCGCTCTATAAAAGTCTTCAGAGCTTAATTCAATCATCAGCATGTTACTCACAATCCATCATCGGGCAATTGTTGATTCAGTCGATGTAACTATAAGAGATTTCTAGGGGTCATGCAAGACCATAATAAACCATAACCAGCAAAAACCCTCTTTGATGGAAAGTGCCGAAAAATAAAACAAGGGGCAGCATAGCCCCTTGTTGTTTTTCGGGTGACGGAGAAAGCGATTCAAAATGGCCGTTGAGTTCGCAACGTCACCCTGGGAACAGGTAAGGAATTAGCCGCCCGCGAGCGCCGCGTTGGCGTCGTCGGTCATGCGCTGCGCCACTTCCGCCACGTCCATGCCGCCGGAGGTCACATCCGCGACGCCCGTCGCCAGAATGTCACGCACCGCGCCGTAGGAAAGCTGCTGCGGAGACTGGTAAACGCTGACACTGCCGCTGGCGAGCAGGTCATTGATCGCGCCGAAGTAGGGATTCGAAGGCGTCAGTTCACGCGCGGCGGTCAGGTTGACCGGGAAGAACGAGAGTGTTTCCGACCACTGCTTCTGCGTATCCGCCTGGGCGAAGAAGCGCAGGAACAGCCACGACGCAAGCTGTTCTTCGGGCGTACCCGTGATCATCATGACGCCGGGGGTGAAGAGCTGCAGCGCCGGGGTATCGCCAGCGGCGAGCGGCGGGGTCACGCCAACTGTCCAGTTCTCGACAACGTTATTGGCGTTGCTGATGTTGCCGATGGTGATACCGATACCCGCCGTGCTGCCCAGCGCCATCGGGTTGGTGCCACGTGCAAAGTCGTTGGTATTGCCGAAGCGTTCCTGCGGGATATAGGCGCAGCCTTCCTTATACATGTCGGCCAGCAGTTGCAGGACAGCGATGGACTGCTCGTTGGTGAAGTTCCACTGGCCGTCCACCCAGATGCTGCCGC
This sequence comes from Anaerolineae bacterium, assembly GCA_016788625.1. Taxonomy (GTDB): domain Bacteria; phylum Chloroflexota; class Anaerolineae; order Aggregatilineales; family Phototrophicaceae; genus CFX2. Next base: position 4,315 of record JAEUQX010000460.1, on the reverse strand, counting down.
CGATGCTGGCGACAAACGACTCGAACTGCGAAGCATCCGCGACGATGGGGAAGCCCTGCATCGCGCCGCCTTCCGCGCCGGTCAAGTCGCTCTGCGCCGCCGCGCACGAAAGCGCCCTGAATTCATCAAGGGTCTGCGGAACACCGCTGAAGCCGAGCGCTTCCGCCACGCCAACATTGGTGAACAGCACGTAGGCCGATACCTGGTTGACCCAACCGTAGCGCACACCATCGACCAACCAGCCATCCAGGATCGGCATATTCAGATCAGCTATGCCCGCGTCATCGAAGCCCCAACGCGCGTCGGCCATATACGGGTTCAGGTCAACGACCACTTCGTCGAGCGCGTAGCTCAGCGCGTCGTTGTTGAAGCCTGCCACCAGGTTCGGCAGATCGCCGGAGATGATGGCGTTGTTCATCAGCGTGCGCAGGTCGTTATAGTTGCCCTGGGCAATCGCATCGACGGTGATGCCGTAGGGATTGGTAGCGTTGAAGGCATTCACCAGGCCGCTGATGACCGAAAGCTGGAACGGGTTGTTGTACTGGTGCCAGTATGTCACCGTGACGCCCGATGGATCAACGCCGGCGAAATTATCCGACTCGCCGGCATACTCAACTGCCTGCGCGGCGAACTCGACCGGGGGCAGCGGCGTGGGGGTAGGCGTCGGGTCGGCACTGGGGGTCGCAGTAGCATCCTGCGCTGCGACGTTGGCTGCGCTGATGAGCAGCGCCAGCATCAGAACCAGCAAAACGAATTTACGCATACTGATATTCCTCTCGTGTTCATAAATCTGCCCGGCGGCCTTTTCCCTCCCGCCTGGAGCAATCTTGCAAGAACACTGTGCTTTGATACACAGTGGAGGGGGCAAAGTTAACCTTTCAGTCCGGACTGGGCGATACCTTCGGTGAACTGCTTCTGCGTGAAGAAGTAGAGAATGACCATCGGCAAAATCATCAGCACTGCGCCCGCCATTTGCAGATGCAGTTCGTTGGGCGCGTCGGAGTTGACGAACTTCTGCAGGCCGAAAGCAATCGGTCGCCAGGCGTCGGTCTGCACGACCAGCAGCGGCCACATCAGCGCATTCCACGAACTGATGAAGCTGAACATCGCCACCGTCATGATCGGCGCGCGTGAGAGCGGGATGACCACCGAGCGCAGAAAACGCACATGCCCTGCGCCGTCGATGCGCGCCGCATCCCACAATTCGGCGGGAAGCTGGGCGAAGAACTGCCGCAGCAGGAAAATGCTGAACGGCGTGGCGATGAACGGGATGGTCAGCGCCGGCCAGTTATCCATCCACTTGCCCGCCTCGCCAAAGATGCTCTCGCTCAGACGGCTGAGCCAGACGACCGTGAGGAAATTGGGGATCAGCGTGGCAATCGCGGGAACCATGATGGTCGCCAGCATGATGCCGAACAAGACATCGCGCCCGAAGAAGCGCATCCGCGCGAAGGCATAGGCCGCCGGGACGCACACCAGTAGTTCGCCCGCCACCGTCAGCGCCGTGACGCGCACGCTGTTCCACATGAACAGCCCCAGGTTGGCGGCGTTCCAGGCGTCGGGATAATTCTGGAAGATCGGTACAGCCGGGAACAAGCGTCCGGCGGCGATCTCCGCGCTGGACATCAGCGACGAACTCACCATCCAGATGAACGGCCCCAGCGCCAGCACCGCGCCAAAGATCAGCAGCGCATAGGTGAGAATCGTGTTCCAGCGCACCGGGCGACGCGGCGCACGCGCAACAGTCTGTGCCCGTTCGAGCGCCAGATCAGCCATAGAACACCCTCCGTCCAGCGATGCGGTTCTGCACAAAGGTCAGCAGCAGGATGACGCCGAACAGCACGAAGGCCAGCGCTGCGCCATAGCTGTAGCTGGGGTCGGCGTCGGTGATTTGCCGGAAGATGTAGATGCTGACGGTATCTATCGAGCGTCCGGCGGCAGGCGTCCGCATAATCCAGAGCTGTGTGAAGGCCTGGAAGGTGCCGATCACGGCCACCAGCACCAGGAAAAACGTCGTCGGGGAAAGCAGCGGCAGAGTCAGCCTGCGGAAAATTTGCCAGCCGCCCGCGCCGTCGATGCGCGCCGCCTCATAGAGTTCGCCGGGGATGTTGCCCAACCCAGCCAGAAAAACCACCGTCGCGTAACCCGCATACGTCCAGACGGTGTAAATGATCACGACGATCAGCGCCAGGCTGGGTCCCGTGAGGAATGGCGGCACAGACTCGCCCAGGATCAGCCTGCCCACACCCAGAGGTTCGAGCAGCCACTTCTGCGGCGCGATGCCCACCGCGCCCACCAGATTGTTGATGATCGATTCCTGGCGGTGCGAAAAAAGCAGCGAAAAGACAATTGAGGTGGCGATGAAGGGCATGATGTACGGCAGGAAGAAGATCATGCGGAAGAGCGTTTTGCCCTTCAGGTTCTGGAACAACAGATAGGCCAGCCCCAGGCCAATCGCCAATTGAAACGGCACAGTGAACAGCGCGTACATGATGGTGATGTTGAAGCCGGTCAGCATGTCGCGGTCGGCGCTCGCCAGGACGCGCGGCAGTTCCGCGATCAGCAGATACGCGCCCAACACTGCCGTCACCGCCACAAAGGCCAGCCCGATGAAACGGCGGTCACCTGGCTGGCGCAGCGCCCGCCCCCACAGCCAGTAGGCCGCGCCGAGCAAGCCGAACCCGGCGCTGATCAGGATGATCTGCGTCCAGATCGGCAGCGTCTCGCCCGCCTCGCGCGCGCTGGCGATGGCCGCGTTGATCGTGTCCAGCGTGAGCTGCATCAACAGCGCACCTGTGCCAAGCGCCAGCAGCGCCGCCGTCGCCCGCCACATCAGCGCCGCGTGCTTCAGCCAGCGCGTGAACAGCAAGGCCAGCAGCACCCCCAGCAGCATGATGCCGAGCATCACATTACCCGCGTCCAGCACCTCTGGAAAACGAAAGCTGGCGAACAGTTCATTAACGAACATCCCTTGTGTCTCCTGCTGCCCACGCAGCCGCCGGGGGATGTTCATGATGACGGGGAGCAGCACACCACCCCAGCGCACCATCAGCAAGGGCGCGGCAGCCAGCACCACACCAGGGATGAGATAGAGCAGCGCGCGGCGCTGACCGGGGGTCGTCACGATCTGACGCAGCAGCCGCCACAGCAGCCAACCGCCATAGAGCAGCGCCGCCAGCGACAGCCAGAAGAACAGGACATGGCTGAAGTCGCCCAGCGCGCGCTCGTAGTTGGTCAGTCCGACATATTCATCCGGGAAACGCCGCCAGCGGTACAGACTGACGAAGAACGCGAACGCCACCGGGAACAGGCCGAACAAGAAGATCAGCACCCCAGCCGGGAGCAGAAACGCATAGGCCGTCAGGTTTTCGACCAGCACGCGGCGGCGGCGGCTGATCGGACGGTAGCTCGTCGATGCCATTGACATCCTGTCACATCTTGGTGGGTCGGAGACGCTGTAACACCCAGAGTCTAGCGCTTTCCCAGATCAGATGCGAATGTCCTGTACGGGGAAAAACAAACTTTTGAGGATGTCTTTTTCAAGCCTTAACGCAATTTAAAGATTCGTTAGCCTTCCCCATCCTGCGCCAGCGCGTACACCTCACGGCGCGGCCAACCGGAGCGCGCGGCAACCGCGCGGGCTGCGCTGCTGAGGGTGTCACCCGCCGCGATGCGTTCATCCAGGGCGGCCCGCACCTGCGCCGCATCCCATTCGGCGGTGGGCTGCGGGGTCGCGCCTTCGAGCACCAGCGTGATCTCGCCGCGCGCGGACTGCTCCAGATAATGTGCCAACACCTCGCTCAACGTCCCCCGGCGAAACTCCTCGAACTTCTTGCTCAGTTCGCGCGCCACACACACGCGGCGGTCACCCAGCACATCGAGCGCGGCTTGCAGCGTATCGGTCAGACGGTTGGGGCTTTCGTAGGCTACCAGTGTGCGCGTCTCTGTCCGGAGCGAGTCCAACAGCGTCCGCAGCGGCTTGTCTTTACGCGGCAGAAAACCCAGATAGACAAAGCTGTCGGTTGCCAGCCCGGAACCAACCAGCGCCGGGATGACCGCATTTGCGCCCGGCAGCGGCTCGACGCGCACACCGCGTTCGATGGCCGCCAGCACCAGTTCGTAACCGGGGTCGGAGATGCCTGGCGTGCCCGCGTCGGAGACCAGCGCGACATCGGCGCTGGCGAGCGTCTCGAAGATCGCGTCGAGCTTGGTCAGCTTGTTGTGTTCGTGGTAGCTGGTCAGCGGCGTATTGATCTGGTAGTGCTGCAAGAGGATGCGCGTAGTGCGCGTGTCTTCGGCGGCGATCAGCGCCACT
>JAEUQX010000054.1 GCA_016788625.1 Anaerolineae bacterium | reverse complement strand
ATCGGGCAACTGGGTCAGCAGTACGACGGGCGTGATATACTGGCAAGGCTGGTGCGTTACGGTCATCTTGAATGGGATCAGAAGCGCTTTGATGCGCCCATTCGTTATGAGGCCGGAGCAGCGCTGCTCCAATATCCAACGTCAAAAACGTGGGAAGCACTCGTAGACAGCTACTTCATCGTCCCGCGTGATGATGTATTACCTCATCATGGGGCGTGGGTTGCGTATGTCACCGATGTCTTGAGCGATGAAGCGCAGCGTTGGGGGAACATCCCCAAATGAGAATCGGCGGATACCAGGACAAAGCATCACGACCCTGGTTCCAGGCACTCGAAGAGGTGAGCGATGAGAATCTGCCGCAGACATGAGTTGGCAAGTCAGACAGCAGCAATGACTCACACCATTTCGATGCGGATGCTGAGCGAGCCGACGACAAACTCAGCGCCATCCTCGAGCGCGCGCGGTTTCTCCGGTTCCAACTTCTCGCCCGCCACAAATGTGCCATTCGCGCTGTACAGATCGGTCACGTAGAGCGTGCCATTGCTGACGTGCAGCCGCGCATGAACACGCGAGACGCCCCGTTCCTGCCCGCCATACTTGGTCAAATCCAGATCTGGCTGAAACCCGCCCAAGCCATAATCCGTGCGCCCGATCACGGCGAAGCGCCCTTCGGTCAGCGTGATCTGCTCAGCCATCTCGCGAATATGCAGGACAACCTGCGTGGGAGGCGCATCGCTGGCCTGCGCGTCACCTTTGACGGCCAGCAGGCGTTCGAGGATGCGGTTGCGGCTTGACGACGGCGCTTTGGGCTGCTCCGGCGTGCGGTCGTGCAGCGGTCTTGTCCCCAGGGTTTTGTCGTCTTTCATGGCACGCAGTTCCACTTTTTTTACACCTTTGACGCCTATTGTAAGCCTCTAGTTCATTCTGGGGCAAATGTTTTTGTGCGAAATGGGCATTTCCGCCTAGTTCTTCGTTAGCATCCCCTAACCATCCGTCCTGTATCCTGACGATATAAGTGTTGTACACTGGTATGCAGATTGTTATCCTTCAGTCAGGCGACTATGACCCGTTCCGCGCTCAGTACGCTCATCATTACCCTGCTCGCCGTGATCATCGGCATCACGCTGCTGCTCAACGTGCCGACTGGCGCGAGCAGCGAGTATCTGCCACAGGCTGCCGTGTATGCCGTGCTCACCGCGCTCACGCTGTACTTCGGCGTGCTGCTGACCGAGGGTGAGTTCAGCGCCGCGCATGTGGTGGGCATGACCGCCTTTCTCTCCCTGCCCGCGCTGGCCGAACCGCTGCTGATCTGGGCGCTGAGCCTCGGCGGACTGCTCGGTGGCATGGCGCTGATCGCCCGGCGCGAAGAAGGGGCACTGCGCCGCCTGACCACCCGCAGCGCGCGCAGCATCGTCGTCATCACTGCCCGCGTCGTGCTGAGCTTCCTGATCGCGGGGCAGGTTTATACCCTGGCAGGTGGCAGGCTGCCGCTGGCGACGCCGGTGCGCGATGTCTTCGGCGCGCTGGTGATTTACAGCCTGATCTACTCGCTGATTTATGGCGCGATCTTCGCGCTGGAGGTCTACAGCGAAGGGCGCTCACCGGTCGAGATGCTGCGCGCAAACTGGCTGTCCGTCATACTGCTGCTGAGCGTGCCCATTCCTTTCGGGCTGGTCAGCGCGCTGGTGATCAACATCACGCCGACCTCGATTGCCATCTATGCCGTCGGCGCGTTCCTGATCGCGTTGGGGCTCTTCCTGTTCAGCCGCACGCAGTACCGCCTGCGCAAACAGCTTAAGGAACTGCGTTCGCTGACGGCAGTCAGCCAGGCGCTGCAATCCGACCTCAAGCTCAGTTCGCTGCTCTACGCTGTCTACAACCAGGTGGCACAGCTCCTCCAGGTGCAGCACTTCCAGGCTGCGCTTTTCGACCGTGACACGCATGTGCTGCGCTTCCCTCTGGTCATCCAGGCTGGACAGCAGATCAGCGATAGCAGCGCAACCGGAGAGGAAAACACGCCGCTGGGCCGCGTGCTGCGCCTGCAGCAGCCGTTGATCATCAACCGCGCCGCGAGCGAGAAGACTCATGTGGCGACAGCGCTGCCTGACGCGGCGATGCAGTCCTGGTTGGGCGTGCCGCTGCTGGCGCGTGGGCGGCTGCTGGGCGCGGTGGCCGTGTGGACGGACGACCCGGAACGCCAGTTCACCCAGGCCGACCTGAATCTGCTCAATATCGTGGCAACGACCGCCAGTGTCGCGATTGACAACGCCCAGCTTTACGAACACCAGATGGCCCGTGCCAACCAGTTAGCGACGCTCACCCACGTCCTTTCCATGCTCAATGGCACGCTGAAGGCCGAAGAGGTACTCGATACCGTCGCGTCATCAGCCACCGTCGTCTCGGAAGCCAGCGGCGTCGCGATCTATCTGTACTGGGATGAACAGCACACCACCTTCGCGCTGGTGCGCAGCGCCGGGATGAGCGAGGCTTTCACGACCGACCCGCCGCAGCCCCTGCTGCGTGACGCGCGCCAGAAACCCGTGCTTATTCACAATATCGCACTGGATGCCCGCACCGCGCCCAGCCGCCGCCTGCTCAACGCCGAGGGCAAGCAGGCCTGGGCAGAGCTGGCGCTGCTGGCAGGCGATGTCGCGCTGGGTACGATCATCTTTTACTTCGATACGCCACAGGTCTTCAGCGATGATGATGTCCAGATTCTACGCGCCTTCACCAATCAGGCCGCGCAGGTAATCCGCAACGCGCAGACCTACACCTCGACCGACCGTGCCCTGGAACGCCGCGCCGAACAGATGACCGCGCTGGCGCTGCTGGGCCGGCAGTTGACGGCGACGATGAACATGCGGGCGATTTGTGGCCTCGTCCTCAGCCGCGTCCTGGAACTGACCTCGGCCAACGCGGGGTTGATCTCGCTGTATGACGAGACGACCAAAGAGTGGTTTGTCGGCGCGCAGTCCGGTTATCCACCCCTGATGACGCTCAACGATGCCGCGCTGCGCCAAAGCCTGATCGGGCGTGTGATCTCCAGCGGGCAGCCCGTGCGCGCGAACGATGTCAGCCGCGAACAGGTCGAACCGCCGATCCTCTACGGCGGACGCTCACACCTCAGCCTGCCGATTCTGCGAGGCGGACACGCCGTCGGGGTCATCACGCTGGAGAGCGATCAGGTAGGTATGTTCAGCGAGGAAGACAGCACATTCGTCACGCAAGTCGCCAACCAGACGGTGATCGCGCTGGACAACACGCGCCTGTTTGAGCGCATTGCCGAAGCGCGCGACCGAATGCAGGTGATCCTCAACACCATGACCGAGGGCATCATGCTGATCGACCGCAGCGGCAGCATCGCGCTGGCGAACCCGCGCGTCGATTTGATCGGTTTGCAGCCCAGCCAATTGCTCAACCAGAAGCTCGACGCGCTGCTGGAACGCCCGGAACTCGACCTCGCGCGGCGCATGGGATTCCAGAGCGATGAACAAGCGCGCGCTATGCTCAAAGACCTGCGCGCGGGCTGGTCGGGTTTGGCGCCAGTGGAATACACGGTGCAGGGTGAGCAGGGTGTGCTGCACGTCCAGCGCGACAGCATCCCGGTGGGCGGCGAGAACGGCGACCCGCTCGGCATCCTGCTGGTGTTCTACGACGAGACGGAAGAGAAGGAACTGGCGCAGATTCAGGATGACCTGCGCAGCATGATCGTCCACGACCTGCGCAGCCCGCTGACCGCTGTGACGACCGGGTTGAAACTGCTGCGCGATGTCGTGCCACAGGACAACAAGATTCGCCCGATCATCGAGACAACCACCGAAACCAGCCAGCGCGCTATTCGCAAACTGCTCCAGCGCGTCGATTCGCTGCTGGATATTTCGCGTATGGAAAACGGCCAGGTGAACCTGGAGATTGAGCCGACTGACCTGAGCGGACTGGTGTCGAATGTCTTTGGCGAACTCAGGCCGCTGGCGCAGGAGCTGGAGGTTGAGCTGGTTTCACAGGTCGAGGGCCTGCCTGTGCTGGCGATTGACCCGGACAAGATCGAGCGCGTGCTACAAAACCTGGTGGATAACGCGCTCAAGTTTTCACCGATGAACAGCACCATCACCATCCGCGCCCGCCAGCAGCCGGTTGATGGGACGGTGAGCCGCGTACAGATCGAAGTGCTGGATAACGGGCCGGGCGTGCCGGACGAATACAAACAGCGCCTGTTCGAGCGGTTCGTGCAGGTCAAGGGACAGCGCGGCGGGCGGCGCGGCACTGGCTTGGGACTGACCTTCTGCCACATGGTGGTCGAGTCGCACGGCGGCACGATCTGGGTGGAAGACAACCCGGCAGGTGGCAGCATCTTCGCGTTCACGCTGCCGCTGGCCGATCTGAAGCGCTTCGATGAGACCGGCGAATGGCAGATGATTTGAGGGGTCGAAGTGATGAGCCAAGAGGGAAAAGGAGATTTCACCGCAGAGTCTTGATGCATGGAGTCGATTGGCAGGTGAGAGCAGGCATGAAGCTATTGACCGATGACTATCGACTAAGGACGAACCCAAATGCCCGGCAAATATTACGATGAACTCGAAGTGGGAATGACCTTCCGGCACGAACTGGGACGCACGCTGACGGAGATGGACAACACACTGTTCAGCGCCCTGACGATGAACACGCAGCCGCTGCACCTCAACGAAGACTTCGCCAGCCGCACGCAGTTCGGCCACCGCATCATCAACGGCATCTTCACGCTGGGCGTCGTCGTCGGCATCAGCGTGGCAGACCTGACGCAGGGCACGATTGTCGCCAACCTCGGTTACGAGTCGATCAACCACCCACACCCGCTGTATCATGGCGACACGATCTATGTAGAGACGGAGATCCTCAGCAAACGCCTGAGCACGTCCAACCCGGAGCGCGGCATCGTCAGCATGAAGCATATCGGGCGCAACCAGTTCCAGGTGGTCTGCATCGAGGTCACGCGCTCAGCATTGTTCCTGCGCC
>JAEUQX010000444.1 GCA_016788625.1 Anaerolineae bacterium | reverse complement strand
GCAAGTTCCGCCGTCAGTCACCGACCGCGTGCGGCAGTTGGCGCAGGAGATCGTGACGGGCGCGAACGCCAGCACACCCTACGACCGCGCCAAAGCCATCGAAACCTGGCTGCGCAACAACATCACCTACAACGAGACCATCCCGCCGCCGCCGACCACGCTCGACCCGGTGGAATGGGTGCTGTTCGACATCCGCGAGGGCTACTGCAATTACTACGCCACCGCGATGGTGATGATGCTGCGCACGCTGGGCATCCCGGCGCGCATGGCGGCGGGTTTCGCGCAGGGCACTTACGATGGCGCGCAGAACGCCTATGTCGTGCGCGAACGCGACGCGCATACCTGGGTCGAGGTTTATTTCCCTGGTTATGGCTGGGTGGAGTTCGAGCCGACCGCCGCGCAGGCCCCGCTCAACCGCATCGATGACGCGCCCGCCGGACTGCTGCCGAGCGCGACTCCGGCCGTCACGCCGACGCCGACCGCCACGCCCAGCCCAACGGCTACGCCATCGCCCGACCCTTCGACGGCACAGCCGCAAGGATTGGCGCAGGTGCCTTCGATCACGCCGACCTTCACGCCATCGCCCACCGCAACCCCGGTGATCGTGCCGACGCAACCGCCGCCGATCACGCCGCGCCAGCCAAGCCTGCTGCAGCTCGCAGTGCAGGCGTTAGGCGTGGCGCTGGTGGTCATCCTGGCGATTCTGTTGATTGTGGCGCTGCTCGTGCTGCTGTACTGGTGGTGGGAGTGGCGTGGGATGCGCGGCCTCAGCCCGATCACACGCGCCTATGCCCGGCTGGAACGCTACCTGAGCCTGATCGGCATCCGCCCGCAGGCGCAGCAGACGCCCGACGAACGCCGCCGCCAGATCGTGCGCGTCATCCCGAAAGCCGAACCGCCCGTCACGGCGATCACGCGCATGTACACGGCGGAGCGTTACGGGCGCGGGGCGCGTTCCGAGGCGGAAGCGGACGCCCAGGCGGAGATGGCTGATTCCGCCTGGACGGATACGCGCGGGGCGATCTTGCGCCGCTTCCTGCGCCGCTTCCTGCCCTGGATGCGCGGGTGATGATTGCGGTTACGCGGGCAGGGCGAAGAAGGCCAACGCCACCATCGCGTACACCCCTAGCAGCATCGCCCCTTCCAGCCAGTTCGACTCGCCGTCCAGCGCGACGAATGCGCCGACCAGCGCGGCGGAAACCAGGGCAATCAGTTCAAAACTGCTGAAGACCAGCAGCAGAGTCTCGCCGCCCAGCAGCAGGCTGATGAACACCAGCACCGGCGCGACGAACAGCGCGACCTGCAAGCTCGAACCGAGCGAGACGGCCAGGCTGAGTTCCATCTTGTTCTTGATGGCGACCTGCACGGCCACCAAATGTTCCGCTACGTTACCGACCAGCGGCACGATGATGATGCCGATGAACAGCTCGCTCAGGCCGAGCGTCTCGGTGACATGCCCGACCGCGCCAACCAGCACTTCGCTCATCACGACGATACCGAGTGTGGCAACCACCAGCACGATCAGCGATGTGCGCACGCTCCACTTGGTCGCATGATGCGCGGTGGCCGGGTCACGCGTCGTCGGGTGTGCGCCATCATGCTCGCCTCCCTGATGCGTGAACGAGTAGATCACGCTGAGCGCATACAGGATGATCATGATCACCGCCACGCCTTCGCTCAGGCCGAGTTCTGCGGCCAGGTTCTGCTGGATGGCGACATCGAACAGCGACGGGATCGCCAGCGCGACGACGGCCAGGATCAGCAGCGTGGCGTTCAGCCCGGCGGTGCGTGGGTCGAACTTCTGGATGCCGTTCTTCAGCCCGCCCAGCAGCAGGCTCAGACCCAGCACCAGCAGCAGGTTGCCCAGGATCGAGCCGACAATCGAGGCCTTGACCAGTTCAACCAATCCCTCACGCAGCGCGAAGATCGTGATGATCAGTTCGGCGGCGTTGCCCAGCGTAGCGTTCAGCAGCCCGCCGATCTTCGGCCCGGTGTGGTGTGCCAGTTCCTCGGTCGCCTCGCCGATCAGGTCGGCCAGCGGGATGATGCCTAAACAGGCCAGCACGAACACGAGCACCGGATTGGCGTGCGTCAGTTCGGCGATCAAGGCAATCGGCGCGAAGATCAGCAGCATTTTGACAATGCGGTCAAAGGATAATGACATGATTTCCCCCCTCAGTATGGTAGCGCGGAATTCTGGCGCGTTGGCGCGCGCCCACAACACTAGCATAGCGGTTTCGTATACATCTTCGCAAACCGCCAACGCTCATCGCAGGTCTATTGACGCCCTACACAGCCGTACTATAATCTCTGGTAGATAGCTGATAGATATGTTTTGGTCGAACAAACGAAGACAGACACGTTCTTATCGGGAGGAATGCGATGACCCAACACACACTGCACGGTGCCCCGCGCGCCGCGCAGGAGTTGAAGCCTGCTGCTGGCGAGGAATCTGGCCCGCTGACAGAAGATCCATTACCAAGTGCGGATGATGACCCTCCGGGCAGTGCGCGGTTCGAACCCGTAGTCCTGGAGCGAACACCCCGCCCATCTGTATGGGCAGACATCCCCGACGAGAAGTGGGATGACTGGCGCTGGCAGCTCGCCCACCGACTCAACACTTATGAAGAACTCGCCAGTCTGATTGATCTGACGCCGGAAGAAGTTGATGGTCTGACGGCGGAGGACAAGTTCCGCGTTGATATTACCCCCTATTTCGCCAGCCTGATCAACCCACACGACCCGCACTGCCCGATTCGCCGCCAGGTGCTGCCGATGGGGCGCGAGCTGCGAGCGTTCGATGGCATGATGGAAGACAGCCTGGCAGAGGACGCGCACAGCCCTGTGCCCGGCCTGGTGCATCGCTACCCCGACCGCGTACTGCTGCTGGTGACGACGCAGTGCGCCAGTTACTGCCGCTACTGCACGCGCAGCCGCATCGTCGGCGACCCGCACGAGACATTCAGCAAGGCCGAGTTCGAGCAGCAGTTAGACTACCTGCGGCGCACGCCCCAGGTGCGCGATGTGCTGATCAGCGGGGGCGACCCGCTCACGCTCGCGCCGCGCACGCTGGAATTCGTGCTGAGCAGCCTGCGCGCCATCCCGCACGTCGAGATTATTCGCATCGGCAGCCGCGTACCCGTCTTCCTGCCCCAGCGCATCACCGACGAGTTCTGTGCCATGCTGCGGCGCTATCACCCGCTGTGGATGAACATCCACGTCAACCACCCGGCGGAGGTTACGCCGGAACTCTCCCGCGCGCTGGCGAAGCTGGCCGACGCGGGCGTGCCGCTGGGCAACCAGAGCGTGCTGCTGGCCGGTGTCAACGACAGCGTGACGATTCAGCGTGAACTGGTGCACAAGCTCGTCCGTAACCGCGTGCGCCCCTACTACCTGTATCAGTGCGATCTGGTCAAGGGCGCGGGGCACTTCCGCACGACAGTCGCCAAGGGGATCGAGATCATCGAAGGGCTGCGCGGCCATACCAGCGGGTATGCTGTGCCAACCTTCGTGGTAGATGCGCCGGGCGGGGGCGGCAAGATTCCGGTCATGCCGCAGTACATGATCAGCCAGTCGCCGGGGCGTGTGGTGCTGCGGAACTACGAAGGCTACATCGTGGCCTACGAGGAACCGGACAGCTACGACCCGCACGGCATCGACCATCTTGACCGTCACATCCCTACCGCGCAGTCCGGCGTGGCGGGACTGCTGGAGGGTGACGAGCTGGCGATCAAACCGGAAGGCTTCGACGCGCTGCACAAACGCGGCGCGGGACAGCACCGCCTGAACAGCGATGCCAACAAGTGGAAGCCGCATCGAACGAACGATGCAAAACCGGACTCAGAAACATGAGTGCTTGGTAGTCGTTAGCGTGTGCTTGTAACATCGGCATTACAGTAGCGTCGTGGCTTATGCGCCTCATCCCCTGCATTCTAAAGGGGAAACAAGATGACCTCTGGAGAGCGAATTCCGGGGGTGAGGTTAAGCGCTGCACACTGGCACGCTCACGAACTTGCACAACACCCAACCAATCACCAAAGACAATTGACTGATGACTACCAACTTTGCGAAGAGGGGATCATGCGTATTGCTGTGCTGGGAAATCTGAAAGATAACGCGCCGCACGAACCGGGGATGCCCGACGACCGTTGGGACGACCTGGACAGCGCGCGCACGACTGACGCGATTGTAGAAGTGCTGCGCCGCGCAGGCCACGAGGCGCAGTTCTTCGAGGCGCAGATCGTGCCGCCCTTCAACCTGGTCGCGCGGCTGCTGGAATATCGGCCTGATCTGTGCTTCAACATCTCGGAGAGCCATTACGGTGACGCGCGCGAGGCGCAGATACCGGGCATTCTGGAAATGCTGCGGATACCGTATACGGGCAGCAAACCGCTGGGACTGGCGCTGGCGCTGGACAAGGCGCTGACCAAGCGGGTGCTGCGCCAGCACGGGCTGCCGACGGCGGAGTTCCAACTGTTCGAGCACATCGACGAGCCGATCAACCCGGAGTTCCTCAACGAGGATGGCGAGCTGCGTTATCCGCTGTTCGTCAAACCCAACGCCGAAGGATCGAGCATCGGCGTGGCCTTCAACAGCATCGTGCGCGATGTACAGACGCTGCGCGAGCGCGTGGCCGGGCATCTGGAGCGCTACCGTCAACCCGTGCTGGTCGAGCGGTTCATCAAGGGGCGCGAGGTGCTGGTGGGCATGGTCGGAAACCTGATCAACGGCGGCAGCGATGGGCTGACTTTCATGCCCGTCTCGGAGCTGAACTATGCCGCCTATGGGAACGGTCATCCGGGCATCTACACCAACGAGATGAAGATGATCAGCGCGATTGAGGAGTACCATTACCTGTGCCCCGCGCCGCTGGACGGGCAGCAGTTGGCCGAACTGCGCTGGCTGGCCGCGCAGACCTTCCGCGCGACGGGCTGCAAGGATTTCGCCCGCGTGGACTTCCGCCTGGATGAGAATGACGGTTTCCGCCCCTACATCCTGGAGGTTAACCCGCTGCCCGGCCTGAACCCCGGCTACAGCGATCTGTGCTTGCAGGCGCTGGCGATGGAGTGGGATCACGACCGTCTGATCAGCAGCATCCTGGACGCGGC
>JAEUQX010000426.1 GCA_016788625.1 Anaerolineae bacterium | reverse complement strand
GTTCCTCTCGCATTTCGTGCTGATCTACATCCCGCTCAACTTCCAGATTCACCTGCTGAGCGGCTGGCAGGTGGTGATCGGTGTGCTGGCGACGATTGGCTTGTACACGCGCATCCTGCCCTGGCTGCAAAAGCGTCTGCCGAAGATGCGGCGCGAGCGGTTGGTGCTGGTGGCCTCGGCGCTGCTGGTGCTGGTCGTCATCCCGACCAACCTGTATATCCTGGCGTGGCGCTTCCTGGATATGCGCGCCGCCTCCAACGACATCGCCACGCGCACGGCGGAGAACCGCTACTTCATCCTGGAGAGCGAGTACAAGGCCATGCAGTTCCTGGCGTCGGAAGTCGAATCAACCGATGTCGTGCTCGCCAGCCTTGACCTGGGGCAGTACGTCCCAGCGCTGACGGGCGGGCGCAGCTTCCTGGCGCACTGGGCGCAGACGCTCGATTTCTACGGCAAGCGCGATATGGTCGCGGCTTTCTTCAACAGCGCGGTATCCGACGCCGACCGCGAACGCATCCTGCGCGAGTTCCGCGTGACCTACGTCATCCACAGCCCGGAAGAGATGCGCCTGGGCGACTACGATCCGTCAACGGCGGCGTTCCTCACGCCGGTATTTACGGAGGGTGATGTGACCGTGTATAAAGTGGGGCTGGAAGCAGCCGCCTCCGGCTAAGTTCGCAGCATTCCTGAAATCCGGTGACGCCAAACCGGGGAAAAGCGCGGGGTGAAAACACGCTGCGCTTTTTTCATGGATGGATATGTCTGCTTAAGCGATCATTTGCAGGAATGCCCGCACGATCAACGGCAGTGCTTCGCCAGCAGACATCGGAATTGCGAGATCGACGAGCGGGGTAACGGCAGTGGGGTTTGGATTGATCTCGATGAGCGTCGCACCCGATTGTCGCGCGGTCTTGGGAATGTCGAGTGCTGGAGCGACAATTCCGGTCGTCCCGACGATAAGCATCAAATCTGTCTGTTCCGCAACCTGTGTTGCCAGGCTCAGCGGCTCTCCATGGACGTACTCACCGAACAGCGTGACATTAGGTCTGGTGGCTGCTCCACACCAGGGGCAAGTCACTACCCCCTCGCCTGTCTCGACGACCGAAGGGACACCGCGACAGTAACGCGAGCAGCGATCTTGTAGCACGTTCCCATGCAGATGAATGACCTGCCGACTTCCAGCACGTTCGTGTAGGTCGTCAACGTTCTGTGTGATGATGGGCAGACCCAGCGACCAGGCCTCAAGTTCAAAAAGCGCATCGTGTCCGGCATTTGGGCGGGCGGCCTGTACCTGAGCGCGAAACGATGCAAAATAGCGCCGAACTTCATCGGGGGTCTCATGCAATCCGGCGACTGTAGCTAAACGCCGTATTTTTGGATCGTTCCATAGGGCGTCACTGCTGTCGCGATACGTGGGTAATCCACTTTCTTTACTGATGCCAGCACCTGTGAAAGCACTTGGCTGACTGCACTGACTGAGCAGGAATGCAGCTCTTTCTATGACAGTTGATGACATGGTTGCCCTCACTGGCATTCTCGCAATTCAAGCTATCAACGCGATCGGCGTTGGACTCAAAAACCCGGCATTCTACACCATCCACAGCGACTTACTGCCGCTGCTCCTGCCCTTCACCATCTCCCTGCTGGAAGGCGAGACCTATAGTGTTGATATTCCCGACCGTGTGTACGCGCCATCGCCGCCAGCCTGACCAAGGAAACTGATCCGACATTACAGCAGGTGGAGTGGGCGTTCGCAAGGCTTTTCTCCTGCACTGGCAACTTGCTTGTCGATTATACCGACGAAACGCTGTCGAGCACCCCGCTGACTTGATTGGATGCATCATTGATCATATCAGCCACCTCTTTCAAGCCATTGCGCGGTGACAGGTCGTGAGCAGGCTTAGGTTAGCGTTCCACGATTCGTGCTACGAACTGAAAGGTGTGTAGTAAGTCGGTGTGTGCTTGTGCCAGACTCCAACTCTGCTGCCAGTATTTGCGAAACTTCGCCATCCTCTCGGGGTCAGTGCCATAATATTGTTGGTAGACATCCCCTTCAAAAATGACATCAATGCCATGCTGCACGAATGCTTCCCACGGACCACCTGGAACCAGCCAGCGCCCTAAACGATTGGTTCCGAGCCTTTGATCGAGAATCTGTAACCCTGCCAGTATCCAGTCGAAGCGAAAAAGCTGGGATGCATGGGGTGACTTACCATGCGGATGTAGATGCGTTTCGAGGTAGCGCTCCAGAATTTGTGCGGACTCCGATGTACCGAGGTAAACCAGGGCAAAGATATATAGACGGCCATCGTAGGGCGAGCGCAGCAAGACCTCCCTCAGAGACACGATGCGTTCACGGCGCTGCCCCAGCGCAACATACCAGGCAGCGGCCCAGTGCGAACGCCATTGGTTGTCGGCAAGTAGCTGCATGATGACATCGTCTGTGACCACTACAAGCAGTCGCTGCAGGTTGATGACTAACTGTTCCTGTCTTTCCACGCCTAGTTCGTGCGGAAGCTGCCAGTGATTGATGTCCTCCGTCAGCGGAGCAATCCATGTACCATAAAATGCAGACGCATCATCCAGTTTCTGCCAAAAGGTCTGCTGATAGGACTTCATCCGCAGCAGATTCTCAACCCTGGCATCCAAACTATGTAACGGCGGGTGAGGGTACTGCCATACATCGGAAGCGTTAAAGACATGTGTGCCAATCCATAGATTGGTATCTTCGAGCAGAGCATATTCCCCGCTCCCGACATCTACCAGTCCGAGCATCCCATCTCCCGCAGCAAGAAGTTTACTGAACTCGCCTCGAATGCTACTGGATTTGAGTAATAAGTGACTCATTCCGTCGGTGATGGCTTCGTAGGAAAACTCTGCATAGCGTTCTCCACAGGTCACCGTCAAATCAATCGCCCCAAGAGGGCGGTGAGGCTTGCCATCGCGCATAACCACATCACGGGCGGGATTGTAATCGTACAGCGCCGGTTCGTCGGGAAAAAGCAGATCAATACGCATTCGAACCTTCTGGTGAAGTTCCAGCGGGATGGAAGTGTGGGCGGGTGTCGGTTTGTACGAGCATAATTCAAACGGCAGTGACAGGGTCTGCCTATTCGGCAGCCTTAAATGCAGGTTCCCTGTGGAATTCGCGATGCCCGCGAGTGCATTCAATGCCCTGTCAATGTTTCCGACGGGGTAGTAGAGCTTGATGCTGTAACAGGTTCCCATCGCCTCACCTCTTTTGGGCTTGTTCGTCGTTCAAATGCTCGACCTTATCCACCGAAGAAACCATGTTTTCAGAACACGCAAACTTGGCCTCTCAAGCGCCCGTCACTGCGTTGAAGGAAGCACCCTCGATTTGTCCCTTTTATCCTACACGTTCGCGAAATGCTCTTCGTAGGCAGGAACACACACTGTTCACACTTTTTCGTTTGGAGAGCGCCAGGGTACGGATTCTTACGCCCGTCGCATTCCTCCACATCCCCCACTGGTAACTGTTCCGCGCCTGTGCTTTAATTCCTCTGTCGCAGCGAAAGGAACCCCGCATGTCGCTACCCCCTGTTGAGCGCTTCGCCTCCGGCCAGGGCGCGCGTATCTACCGTATCCCATTAGAGGCCTTCCCCAACTTCATCACCTACTGCTACGTGGTGCTGGAAGCCGG
>JAEUQX010000422.1 GCA_016788625.1 Anaerolineae bacterium | reverse complement strand
TAAAGATTATCTCACAGAGGTTTATGTAACAGCATGGCGAGCGAAATCATTGTGCCAGGCATCACCCGCGAGCTGCTGAGCGACGGGCGAATCGTCAGCTATACCCTCACCAGCCTATCGGTCAATACGCTCTATCCCTGGAGCACTGTCATCCTCAGCAGCATCGAAGCGTGGCCGAAGGATCGGCCCTACCTGGCGCTGCACGATGCCTCGGCCAAAGGGGTGAGCGTGCCGCTGATGGGCTTGATGGGCAGCGACCTGTTGAACGTGGGCGTCACCCACACCGCGCAGCAGCGTGTCCGTGATCTGCTGGAAACGCACCCGCAGTTCCGCATCCGCCTGGCGGTCGTCCTTTCCGGCAAGATCTCCGGCCAGTTTGCCTTCAGCCGCTTTCGTAAAACGACGCCGCTGAACGACCGCATCGAGACGGCTGTGTTCATCAGCCGCCAGCGGGCGCTGGAGTGGCTGCAAAGAGCATTCGAGCCGAACACTCTTGAAAATCCGAAAGGATCTGTGTTATAGTCGTCATTGTCCAGCGGATGCCCTGAAGAGGTGTCTCCTGAACTATCCCATAGGCCGAGTAGAAAGCGTTCCAATGACCACTGACAGCAGCCTGTAACCGTTTCATCGGATTACCTCTGTTGCTGTTGGCATCGCTATACGCTGCGTCTTTTGCCTGTTGAGCGCTATCCAGAGTGTAATCCTGGGTGGCGTTTTTGATTCCCGCGCCACGCCGCTTTTCCACGACTTGAACACGAACGCTACCAGGGAAAGAAGGCTGCATATGGTCATCACAATCACGAAAATCAGTAAATCTTACGGGATGCACCCGGTACTCAAGGGCGTGAGCTTCACGCTCAACGCGGGCGAGCGTATTGGCCTCGTCGGCGCGAACGGCGTGGGCAAGTCCACGCTGCTGAAAATCCTGACAGGCGAACTGAGCGCGGACGAAGGCAGCATCACGCTGGCAGACGGGGTGCGGTTGGGCTATCTGGCGCAGGTGATCACCGCCGCCGAAGGGCAGACCTTTGGCGACATGATTGCCAGCGCGCAAAGCCGCGTGCGCGAATTGGAAGCGCAGATGCACGCCCTGGCCGACGAACTCACACGGGCGAGCGGCGACGCTTTGAACACCGCGTTGGTGGCTTATGGCGAGGTCAGCGAACAGTTCGAGCGCGCGGGCGGCTACGAGGCCGAGGCGCAGGCCGAAGCGGTGCTGAACGGGCTGGGCGTCGGGCATCTGCCGCGCGACCGCACATTGGCGACGCTCTCCGGTGGCGAGAAGACGCGCGCGGCGCTGGCGCTGCTGCTGCTGGACACGCCGGATGTGCTGCTGCTCGATGAGCCGACCAACCACCTGGACTTCGCCAGCCTGGATTGGCTGGAAGGTTATCTCAGCGCGTATCGCGGCGCGGCGCTGATCGTTTCTCACGACCGCCACTTCCTCAACCGGACAGTGACGGCCATCGTAGAGATTGAAGAACACGAGCGCACGGCGAAACGTTATACAGGCGATTACGACGCCTATCATGCCGCCAAGCAGAAGGAACGGCGCACCTGGGAACAAAACTACGAACGTCAGCAGGAGGAAATCCGCGCGCTGACGCTGGAAGCCAAGGAGACTTCACGCCGCAACAACAACTATCGCCCGCACACCGACGCCGATAAGTTCGTGCGAAATGACAAGATCGCCACTCACGCCCACACCGTTTCCCGCCGCGTGCGCGCCGCCGAGGAAAAGCTCGACCGCCTCCTGGCGAATCCGATTCCGCAGCCGCCTGCGCCTCTGCGCTTCGATCCGCGCTTCGACCCGGACGCGCTGCGAGGCCATCTGCCGCTGGTCATCTCCGGCATCGGACACGCCTTCGGAGAACGGGTCATCCTGCGCGATGTCAGCTTCACGGTAGGGCCGCACAGTCGCATCGTACTGGCCGGGCCAAATGGCGCGGGCAAGTCGACGCTGCTCAAGATCATCGCGGGGATCGAGTGGGCGGACTGCGGATCGGTCTATCGCAACCCGGCTGTCCGCATTGGCTACCTTGACCAGGAGGGCATGACCTTCGACCCGACGCTGACCTTGTTCGAGGCCTACAGCGTGGGGCTTGAGGGCAGCGAGCAGCAGCGCAAGACGGCGCTGATCAAATCCGGCATGTTCCGCTACGAGGACTTTGGCCGCCCGGTCAGCGGGTTGAGCAGCGGTCAGCGGCGCAAGCTGCAAATCGCGCGGCTGATTGGCGAGCACAGCAACCTGCTGCTGTTGGACGAGCCGACCAACTACGTCAGCTTCGACGTGCTGGAAGGGTTGGAAGCGGCGCTGCGCGAGTTCCCCGGCCCGATCATCGCGGCGACGCACGACCGGCGCTTCATGCAGGGTTTCGGCGGCGAGATCTACGCGCTGGCCGACGGCACGATGCAGACCTACCTGGGCGGCTACGAGGATTACATGACCGCGCAGCCGCGCTCGGTGACGGCGGGATTCCTGCTGGGCTGATGCTGCTGGCGCGTTCAAATTCTGACCCCATCAGACGGGGAATGCTGTGGAATGCGCTCGCGTGTGTCGTGAGCGCATTTCCAAGTATTGACTATAATGTCAACACTATAGGGATATCATTCCATTCCCTCTAGCCTATGAAAAGAGAACTGCTGATGAGAAAAGGGTCTGTGCTTTTAGGATTGGCCTGTCTGCTGCTGCTGGCGCGGTTGGGGTCTCCGGTACGGGCGCAGGGCGATTTGCCCTATGCCGAATCCGTCAACTGCTGGATGGAACTGCCGGACGGCCTGGTTGAAGGTGAAAATGTGGATTGCGGCATTTTGTATGTGCCGGAAGACCGCAGCGATCCGAACAGCCCGACCATTGAATTGGCCTTCGCCATCCTCTATGCCCCCGCCGAGGAGGCGCAGCCCGATCCAGTCATCTATCTGGCGGGCGGGCCGGGCGGCAACGCTGTCGATGAGATTTCCGGCTGGCTGGATGTTCCCTACCTGCAAGATCGCGACCTGATCCTGCTGGATCAGCGCGGGACGGGGTACTCGTTTCCAAGCCTGAACTGCCCGGAGATCGAAGAGAGCGAAGAAGGCGCGACGCAGGCCTGCCGCGACCGGCTGATCAGCGAAGGCGTTAACCTGCAAGCCTATAACAGCGCCGCAAATGCCGCCGATGTCGCCGATCTGCGGGTGGCGCTGGGATACGAGGAATGGAACCTCTACGGCATTTCCTATGGTACGCGCCTGGCACTGACCGTGATGCGTGATTATCCCGAAGGCATCCGCAGCGTCATCATCGACTCGGTCTACCCGCCGGAAGTCAACTCGTGGGAAGAATATGGGCAGAACACCGCTGATGTGTTTGACAGGCTGTTCGCTGCCTGCGCCGCAGACGCGGGCTGCGATGCCGCCTTCCCCGATCTGTGGGCCGTCTTCTACAACACGGTCGATGCGCTGAATGCTGAGCCTGCTGCCTACACGGGCGTCGATCCCGAAACGGGCAGCGGTGTTGACCTGAGCCTGAGCGGTACGGACCTGATCAACCGCCTTTTCCAACTGATGTATTCTACCGAGAGCATCCCCTATCTGCCCTGGATGATTTACGAAGTCGCCAACGGCAACTTCAACGCGCTGGATGATCTCGAATCGGGCGCGATCTTCGAGCAGGAGCGCAGTCGCCAGGAACCCGGAGAAGACATCTCCGACAGCGAAGGCATGAATCTCTCGGTGGAATGTCAGGAAGAAGTCGGCTTCCTCGACGAAGACACTGCGCTGGCGAATGTTCCGGCTGAACCGGTCGGGTTATCGGACAACAGCATCGAAGCCATTCAGGGAACCTTCAACGACTGCCAGATTTGGGGCGTCGCGCCGGCCGACCCGATTGAGATGGAACCCGTCGTCAGCGATATTGCGACGTTGGTGGTGGCGGGTGAGTTCGACCCGATCACCCCCGCCTCGTGGGCCGAAAGCGCGGCCAGCTACCTCGCCAACAGCTTCTTCTTCGTGTTTCCTGGCGGCGGGCACGGCGTGATCGACATGAACGAGTGCTCGCAGGGCATCATGCAGTCGTTCCTGGATGATCCCACACTGGAGCCGGATGCAAGCTGCATCGATGAGATGGGCGCGGTGCAGTGGGCGCTGCCATAAGGCCGCAAATGGGACGGGGCATCTTCCGTCCCCGCTCAGCGCTTATTGACCCGGCGCGATACAGCGTCAGGTGAGGGCTGCTTCCATCAACTCCAGCGTACCGGGTTGCCCGTCTCCACCGATGCCTGGAAGATGAAGGTCAGCGGTTTGATGATATAGGCGAAGTAATCCGCATCGACGGTGCGCCGCTCGATGTGCATCCGGTGCGGATACTCCTGCTTGAGCGTGCCGAAGTCACCGCGCACGAACACGCGCACCGGGGTGCTGCACACAAAGCGCCGCCCGTTATCGAGGTTGATGTATTCGTACTGCTGCGGGCGATCCAGCGTGGCAGAGTCGAGCGCGACCTGCTCGAAGCGTATGGCGCGGAACAATTCCCGGTTATATTCCCACACATCCTGGATGAAGAAGCCGTTCTCGTCAAAGCTCAGGTTCATGCCTGTGCGTGGGTTGACGCCAAACGCCGCGCCGTAATCCGAGATGGCCGAAGCGACGACCTCGTCAGTGTCACTATTGATCAGGAACGTCTTGGGGATGCCCTCATGCGCCTGGAAGTGTTCCAGCTCGCGCAGCGCCTGGGCGGCGGCGCTGGCTGGGACGCTGCCCTGGTTATGCTCTGGGAGATGCGCTTTCAGCACCGGGAATTGTTCCCAGCCGATTTCCTCCAGCGCCCGACGGAATGCGTTGTAGCCCTGCCATTTGGCGACGAATACCGCGGCATAGTCCATATTCGGGTGTTCGCAGCAGTGCGACAGCCAGGCATCGAACACTTCCGAACGCGACTCTTCATCCGGGCGGTTAATTCGCAGCGCCGGGAAGCCGTCTTCGTCGATGTAAAGATCGTCGGGGAACGGACAGGGGCTGGTTCTGCCCTCCCGGTAACAATTACACATCACGCTGGCATCCAGACCCATACCACTTGACCTTTCCGGTAATCACGAATGAGAAGCCTTACAAACCCCTCACCGAAATGAAATTTGTGCAAACGTTAGGTTGGTAGCCTAACATCAAGAACGTAAAACACCCCTACTGAATGGGGGGCACGGAATTATCGTTTGTCATAGACTGTTGATAAAGTCATCATATTGCAAAGCACACACATCATGCACAAGAAACTACTGGAATCAGGCGAGTACCAATACGGAACCTACAAGGTTCAACCCGTTGAATGGGCCGACGGCGACTGGCAGGGCAGCGGCTTGTGGCTGCGCGCGATGGTGACCAACCGCCGCCTGCTGCTGCTGCCGGAAAAGAGCATCCAGTCGCTGCAAAACCAGAGCATCCGCGCCGCCGAGATTGCCCGTGTGTGGAATGTTTGCCTTCAGGGCAAGGACGGCATCATGGTGCAGTACCGCGACGGCAGCAGAATCTACCTGCTGGTCGATTGGAGCCAGGGCGGCAAGCTGGCTAAAGACCTGAATACGATGCTCCAGCCCCTGCCGAAGCCGCGCATCATGCCGCGTCTGCTGCCCAACTAGGCCGCTGTGTTTAGAATCCGTTAGAGCTTGGTCAGGTTGCAGGCCAATGACTTTGAACTCGTCTACAATCAAGATACGATCCGGTCATGAGTATGAGATAGCTGCTTTGTTCAAAGATGACGACATTCTTCTGCAAGGTGAGCGCAAATTTGGCGAGTACCAGATCTCCATCGCGCGCTATACCCCGTCGGGATGGTCGGCCACTGTGCCGCCGCTCAACCTGCTGGTCACCAATTACCGCCTGGTGTTGCAGCCGCAGAGCCGTCGTCCCTATCCCCCGGCGAGCATCCCCAGCACCTATGTGATGACCATCGACGATGTTGAGTTCGGTCAGCGGCGCGGTATTCAGCTTTCGCTGAAGACGGGCCACCAGATCAACATGTTCATCAACTGGAACCAGACCGAACAGCTCATGAATCAGCTCAAGGAAATGCTGATCTCGCCCGTTGGCACAGCCTTCAAGAAGAACCCCGCCGAAAATGACATCAACCGCCTGATTCGCTTCATCAGCGGCCTGTGAAGATAAGTCTTCAGCCAATAGCTGTTAGCCGTTAGCTTCTAGCGCTTCAGACTAACCTTTCGTGCGCGGTGTCTGTAAGGTGAGCTATGTCCCATCCGCAGCACTGCTCCTTTCGCTCATCCCGGCTAAAAGCTAACTGCTAAAAACCAGCGACTACCCCTCAGAACAACTTCAACTGCGTCGGCTTCTCCTCCGGCTGCGGCGCTTCGGGCGTGGGCGGGCTGATCTTGCCGCGCAGTTCCTTCACCTTCGCCAACACCTCTGGCAGCCGCCGGAAATCCGCCTCCATGCTCTTGCCCAGATCGGGATTGCGCAGCACCGCCGCTGGGTGGAACAATGGATAGTAGGCGCGGCGCTCGTCGTATTTGGCTTGCCCGTGAATCTGCGTGATTTTGCCATTGGGGAAATAGCGCGCCATACTGAAGCGCCCCAGCGTGACGATCACCAGCGGGTCAATCACGTCGATCTGCTGGTCGAGGTAGGCCCTGCACGCCTGGATTTCATCCGGCATCGGGTCGCGGTTTTCCGGGGGGCGGTGTTTGACCACGTTGGCGATGAAAACCTGCTCGCGCTTCAGGTTGAGCAGCCTGAGCAGCGACTCCAGATAATCGCCGGAACGCCCGACGAACGGCAGCCCTTTCTGATCTTCATGAAAGCCCGGCCCCTCGCCGATGAACATGTATTCCGCGTGCGGGTCGCCCGCGCCGGGCACGCCGTTGGTGGTGTTTTCGTGCAGGCGGCACAGCTTGCAGGCGCGTACTTGTTCGGCAATCACTGCCAGCGCGGCAGCACGATCTTGGGTCATAAGCGGGCACCTTTGGTCTGTAAAGCAATGTATCCTATGTTAGCGCCATCAGCGGCGGCCTGCAATCGGGCATCACGAGCGGGATGGGAGGTTGAAGCTGACCATGACAGTACAGACACGCCTGGCACAGCCATCAGACGCGGATTTCATCCACAGCCTGTCCGCGCGTGTGCAGGACGCCCTGACGCGGGCGGGGAGCCTGCAGGAGATCGGCCCGATTGAACCATCCGTGATCGCCCGGCGCTTCTGCGCTACAATCACCCGTAACCAGTCAACAGGTTTCGACGAACCGCCGTGTGCAATCGATCTGACCGCGAGCTTTTGCACGTATGGTATCTTCGTAACGACTTACTTGTAGGACCAGAACAGCTTGGGGGAAGGAGGGAACAAAGTGTACGACAGGTCGATAAACATATTTGTTGATACGGATATGTCGTTAGAATCACTAGCTCAAGTAGTTGAGAAGGTAGTCGGCATTACCCTTACACTAAAAACTCTTAAACCCAATAACCCAGCATTTCCCAGTTACGAGGCATTTATTTTCTTCGATCAAGAACAGGATTGGGGAATAATGATCACCAATAACGGATTGATAGGTGCCAACGATATTACCGACAACTACACTAGAATAACCAATTTCCCTTACCGCATAGAATGCTTTTCTCTAAAAAGGCCGCTGCCAGAGAATAATGCGACAGAGAAAGTTATCCAAGTCTCCCGATCAATATTTGAGGGACTCAAGATGAATCATCAATGCTCGCTAGGAATGCTATACGAAATCGATATAGTTAGAGATGAATATTATCCACAAAATGATTAACGGCCCATTATCCTTTCAAACTCAGGATAGGAGAACATGATTATAACCTGGACAATCGCAATCGACTGGAGATAATGTGCTGGCCTGCTCAACCGCTGATATGGGAATGAGGTGTATTGGTATGCTGCGGCGCTGGATAGTCATGATGCTTTCGCTGGCGATGCTGCTGGTCGTCTCTGGCCGCGCGCTGGGGCACGCCAACCAGGAAGCCGCCTCGCCGCCGCCCAACGCGGTGCTGGGCGTCTCCCCGGCGGAGATTCGGATGCGCTTCACCGAGCCGCTCGAAGCGCAGTTCAGCCGCATCCTGCTGCGCGACGCGAACGGCACTATCCTCGAACTGTCGCCCAGCGTCGTCGATGCAGTCAACCCCACCGAGATGCTGCTGATCCCTGGCGACCTACCCGACGGTCTTTACACCGTCGATTGGCGCGCCCTCTCCGCCGCCGACGGCCACCCCTCGCAGGGCACCTACGCCTTCTTCATCGGTGATGCCCCGGCGGGTTTCGGCCAATCGGATGTCGTGCGCGAGAACGTGCCGCTGGACGGCAGCCTGATACGCGGCGCGAACCTGCTCAGCCTGGCGCTGCTGCTCGGCGGCCTGGCCTTCGGCATGTTCGTCTGGCGACCGAGCGTCTCGCAGCCGCAGCTGCGCGTCGAACGGCGCATGGCCGCCCTGGTCGGCGTCGGCTGGCTCGCGGTGGCCGTGACCGGGGTGCTGCTGCTGCTCTTGCAGCACGCGCTGGCGACGGGCTACCCCCTCCTTAGCAACATCGACGGCGACTCGCTCAACCGCCTGGTTTCGGATACGCGCTTCGGCCAGTTGTGGCTGATCCGCATGGCACTGTGGGCCGGTACGGGCGCGGCGTTGTGGTTCGCGCGCGGCGACCGCTGGTTCAACTGGGTCGCGCTCGGCCTGGGGGCGGCGCTACTGCTGACCAACAGCCTGTTCAGCCATGCCAACGCCGCCTACGACTCGACTGCGGCCATCGCTGCGGACTGGCTGCACCTCGCCGCGATGGTATTGTGGGTTGGCGGGTTGTTCCAGTTCGTCAACGTCATCACGGCGCTGCGCGGGAGCAAGCAGTCCAGCGCGCCGACGCTCAGTACGCTGGTCGCGCACTTCACCAACTTCGCGCGCGTGGCGGTGATCGCGCTGTTCGTCACGGGCGTCTTTGCCTCCTGGCTGCAAATCGGTTCGCCGGAAGGGCTGCTGACGACGATTTACGGGCAGGCGATGCTCGTCAAGCTGCTGCTGATCGTCCCGGTAATCGCCATCGCCGCCGTGAATATGATCTACACCCATCGCGGGCTGGCTGCGGGCGATGAAGTATGGAGCGGGCGACTGCGGGCGCTGGTCGGCGCGGAGATCGCCCTGACCGTTGGCGTGCTGCTGGCCGTCGGCGTGATGACCTCGATCTCCCCGGCGCGCAGCACCCTCGCGCTGCGGGCAGCCAATCCGCCGCAGCCCGAACCGCAGCCGATCATCGAGACGCTGACGGCCAATGACATCACGATGGAACTCAGCATCGAGCCGGGATGGGTGGGCGAGAACACCTTCACCCTGCGTATGAAGGATGCGGAAGGCCAGCCGGTCGTCAACTCGACCCTGATACGGATGCGTTTCGAGAGCCAGGAACAGAACCTGGGCGAGAGCGAACTGCGCCCGCTGCCGCTGCACCAGGGCGTCTATACCATCAAGGGCGCGAACCTGAGCCTGCCAGGTGAATGGCGCATCCGTGTAACCGTGCAGCGCCCGGATGCCTTCGACGCGCTGGCGGACTTCAAGCCGGATGTGCCGCCAATGCCGGACACGCCCGATCCCGTGCCCATGCCTGCGCCCAACACGCCGCTGCCCGGTCGCGTGCTGGTGCTGGTCATCCTGGGCATCGCGGCGATGGCCGTCGGCGGCTACTTCCTGGGGGAGAACCGCCTGCGTCTGCGCGCCTCGACGCTGCTCTCGGTCAGCACGATATTGATCGGTCTGCTCTTCCTGGCGAGCGCGCTGAGCAGCGGGACGGCGGCCAGCGCTGAAGCAGACGCACCGACCGAACCCGGCGCGTATCAGCCGCCGCCGGATGCGCCGATCCGCATCGCCACCAATCAGGGCATCGCCTGGCCGTATCTGGTGACGGGCGCGGGCGGCTTGTTCCAGGCGGGCGCGGACGGTCTTTACCGCCGTATGACGCTGGATGGTGCCGTGCGCGATGTGTATGTCGATGTCTACAAGACGATCTGGGCGGCGGCAGATACGGGTATCTACAGCTACAAAGATGACGCCTGGACGCAGATCAGCGACCAGGGCGCGCACCGCCTGGAACTGATGCACGGCTATCTGTTCGCGCTCGGCGACGGCTACATCGTGCGCATCCCGGCAGGTGGCACGGAACTGGAAGCGCCGCGCATCCTCGACGTGCCCGACCCCGATGCCCCGATCGGCGACTTCCTGATGCTCGGCAATCACGATCATGTGATCGACAACGGTCAGAAGCTCTATTTCACGCCCGACCTCGGCCTGAGCTGGCAGCCCATCGAGACACCCGCGCCCATCGAGGTGATCGGCATCAACAGCGAGGATCAACTGCTGGCGACCAATCCGGAGGCGCTGCTGACCTGGAATTACGTGGGCGAGGAGTGGAGCGGGCCGCTGCCCCTGCCGGGCGATTACGCCAAGCCGCTGCTGCGCCCCTTCAAGGACGAGAATTACGCCATCGCGCAGGGCCGGCTCTACCGCATGGAAGCGCAGGGCTGGGTGCTGGTCGAACTACCCGAAATGGGCGCGTATCATCTGAGCTGGATGGCTTTCCAGTATCCCGATACGCTCTGGCTGCTGGACAGCCTCGGTCGCCGCCTGTGGAGCAGCAGTGATGGCCGCGCCTGGAAAGTCAGCACGATTCAGTTGGGGTGAAGACGTTAGGGCGGGGCGAGACGGGATATACCTCTCCCCTAAATCCCCTCTCCGAGGGGAGAGGGGACTTCCAGACACATGACTTACTCACCCTCTCCAGCGTCGCGCCGGAGAGGGGCTGAGGGTGAGCTTCTGAGCGGCGACATATTGTCCCGCGCAATACCTTACTTCGCGTAATCGACCGCGCGCGTCTCGCGGATCACCTGTACCTTGATCTGGCCGGGATACTGCATCGACTCCTCGATCTTACGGGCGATGTCGCGCGCCAGCTTGAGCGACGAGAAATCGTCCACCGTCTCTGGACGCACGATGATACGCACCTCGCGCCCGGCCTGGAGTGCGTAGCTCTGCTCCACGCCGTCGAAGCTGTTGGCGATTTCTTCCAGCGTCTTGACGCGCTTGATGTAGGTTTCCATGCTTTCGCGCCGCGCGCCGGGCCGCGCGCCGGAGATGGCGTCCGCCGCCTCGACGATGTAGGCTTCGACGCATTCCTGCTCGACTTCGTGGTGGTGGCTGGCGATGCAGTTGACCACTTTCGCGCTCACACCATAGCGCTTGGCATAATCCGCGCCCAACAGCGCGTGTGTGCCTTCAACCTCGTGGTCGATGGCCTTGCCGATGTCGTGCAGCAGGCCGCCCGCTTTGGCGATCATCACGTCCGCGCCCAGTTCGGCGGCGATCATGCCAGCGATGTGCGAGGTCTCGATGGAGTGCGCGTGCTGGTTCTGGCCGTAGCTGTAGCGGAACTTCAGACGGCCAAGCAGCTTGAGCAGTTCGGGATGCAGGCCGGGGATGCCCGTCTCGTAGGCGGCGCGTTCGCCCTCTTCACGGATACTCTGATCAACCTCGGTCTTGGCGTCGGAGATCAGCTTTTCGATACGCGCCGGGTGGATGCGGCCGTCCACAACCAGTTTTTCCAGCGCGCGGCGGGCAACCTCGCGGCGCACCGGGTCAAAGCTGCTGATCGTCACCGCTTCGGGCGTATCATCCACAACCACATCGACGCCAGCGGCCAGCTCGAAGGCGCGGATGTTGCGCCCATTGCGCCCGATGATGCGTCCTTTCATTTCATCGCTGGGCAGCGAGACGACGCTGACGGCGATTTCGTTGATGTGCTCGGAAGCCAGGCGCTGCACGGCCAGGGCGATCACGTCACGGGCGCGGTTATCGGCTTCCTCGCGGGCGTCCGCTTCGACCTGCCGGATGATGCGCGCCATATCGCTGCGGGCATCCTGCTCGACGGCGCTCAGCAGTTCGCGGCGGGCTTCGTCAACGGTCATCTGGGCGATGCGCTGAAGCTCTTCGGTGCGCTGTTCCTCCAGCCGCTGCAAATCGTTCTGCTGCTTATCCATCTTGCTCTGGCGCTTGTTCAGGAGCTGTTCGCGCTGATCGACGCGCTCGATGCGTTTATCCAGTTCTTCGCGGCGACCGCGCAGCCGTTCGTCCTCTTTGTCCAGTTCGCGGCGGCGGCGCAGGGCGGTTTGTTCGGATTCATCAGTCAGGCTTTTGGCCTTGGTTTCGGCCTCCTTGATCAACCCGGCAGCCTGATCGTTCGCCTGCTTAACGATCTTCTGCGCTTCTTCTTCCGCCAGCACCCGGCGGTTCTGGCCGCGCGAGTTCTGATAATACGTCAAGACGCTAGCGCCGACTGCTGCGCCGACCAGGAGGCCGATCAGCAGTACGACGACCGCAGTAATCCCATCCATCTTTTATTCCTCATCGTCGTTTTTCATCCGGTTGAATATATCGGGGTCTTCCGCTTCCAGCTCATCACATAAGCGGTCAACCACTTCACGTGTGGTGTTCAGGGAAAAGCCACGCCGCTGTAAAAATGCACTCATTTTGAGGCGGAAGTCACGGCGGTTGAGGCCGCGCAGTTTGCGGAGGTGCCCGCTGGCCGCCTGATACGCCTGCTGCCCTTCGTCGCTCTCGTCTAGCACTTCCTGGATGATGCTGTCAGCCACGCCCTTCTGCCGCAGTTCAAAGCGCAGCGCCTTCTTGCTCAGCGGCTTGAACTGGCTGCGATTCTCGACCCAGAAACGGGCGAAGGCAGCGTCATCGATGTAACCCATCGCCGTCAGCCGTTCGATAGCTGCGTCGATCACCGAGGGTGCAATTTCTTTTTCCGTCAGGTTGCGGCGCAGTTCCTGCACGGTGCGTGGGCGGTAGCTGAGGAAGTTCGCGGCGCGGTCAACAGCTTGCAGGACGGCATCTTCACCGCGCAGCACGGCAATTTCCGCCTCGGATAACGTCTGGCCTTTTTTCAGACGCGCGGCCTCCAGCAGGCTCAGGCCGAACGCGAACTCGCCATCGATATACACGCTGACGCGCTGTTTGTTGCGCTTCTGTACTTCCAATGCTGTGATGATTCCCACCCGGACATCCCCATCAGCAACATAAAAACAGCCGTGGCTGTATCTCATGACACCACGGCTGGCGACAAGCACTTCAGTTGAGAACGTCAAAAAACGCGCGGCACTCCCGTGCGCGTTCGATCTGGTTTCAGGCTGTGACCATCACACTTTTTCAGACGAGCGTCTATTCCTCGTTGATGAGCTTTCAGCCGCTCCGCCACTGGCGGAAAGCGACAGTATTGGGTTTGGCACCGATTCCACATCCACCCAGATCCAGGGGTGGTTTTGATCACAAGTCAAACGTTCTGCAACAGCAACCGTGGTTCTTTTGCTTCAATTACAACACCACTAACGCCTATTATGCACAATTCTATCCATTCACACAACAAGCAAAATTGCACCCCGCTGCGCCTACCCGAAAGCGCAGTAGTCACCCGCCGTCAAGGAAGCTATGATAGGCTGGTGGTTGATAGTCGATAGTCATTGGTCTTTAGCGATTAGCTTGTCATCAAAATTCGGCGAGACCTGTGTTGGGAAATGCAGTTTGCCCACATATTCACCCGGCTTGTGGTGGCGTGGCTGACGACTAAAAGCTATTGACTGAGGCAACGGTCTTGCTGAGGCAGATTGTCCAATGCGAATGGGCAGAGGAAGGCGAGCTATGTTTCACGGTGGCGGCGGCGGTGGCTGGTGGATTTACGTTTGGGGCGATGAAGAGGGCAAAAACAGGAAGACCGTCAGTTGGGCGCTGCTGCGGCGTGTGCTGGCCTATGCGCGCCCGTACCGCTGGCAGATCGTCTGGCTGCTGCTGACCATCCTGGTCACGACCGGGCTGGGGCTGCTCACACCGCTGATCTTCCGTGACCTGATCGACAGCGCGCTCCCGACCGGCGACGCGGGGCGGCTGAACGTGCTGGCGCTTGCCCTGGTCGCCATCCCCGTGCTGAGCGGCGGCATTCGCGTGGTGCAGCGCAAACTCAACGCCAACATCGGCGAGGGCGTGATCTTCGATCTGCGCGCCAGCCTGTTCGCCCATATGCAGCGCATGTCGATCCGCTTCTTCACCAACACCAAGACGGGCGAGCTGATGAGCCGCCTGAACAACGATGTCGTCGGGGCACAGCGCGCCATCAGCAACACGATCATCGACATCATCACCAACCTGATCACCGTCGTGGCGACGCTGGCCGTGATGCTGACGATGGAATGGCGGCTGACGATCCTGGGCGTGCTGGTGCTGCCGTTCTTCATCCTGGCGGCGCGGCGGTTGGGGCTGCGCCTGCGCGAGATCGCCCGCCAGCAGATGGAATACAACGCTCAGATGAACGCCATGATGAACGAGACGCTCAACATCAGCGGCGCGCTGCTGGTCAAGCTCTTTGGGCGCGGCAAGGACGAGATCAACCGCTTCAACGAGCGCGCGGGCAAGGTGCGCGATATGGGCATCCTGCAAGCGCTGTGGGGCAGCCAGTTCTTCGTCGTCATCGGGCTGGTGAGCGTGGTGGGCACGGCGCTGGTCTATTGGGTGGGCGGGCATCTGGTGATGGACGGCGTGTTCACGGTGGGCACGATTGTCGCGTTCGGCTCGTACCTGACGCAGCTCTACGGCCCGCTGCAAGCGCTGACCAACGCGCC